>CAWKCN010000040.1:0-46242 GCA_963848145.1 Ilumatobacteraceae bacterium | reverse complement strand
CGTGGTCGTCGTGCTGGTGGTCGTTGTCGTGGTGATGTCGCGGCGTTCGATGAACAGCACGGTCACCTGATCGTCGGGGTCGAGCAGTTCGGCGAGCGTGGTGACCAGGTCGGTGGCGTCGGGAGCGTCCGGGCCGGCGACCTCGACGACGGCACGGCGACCGTCGAAGCTCGTCGAGATCACCTCGACCTGCTCGGCGGCCGCCCAGTCGCGAGCGAGCAGCAAGATGCGCTCGGCGAGCACCTGATCGGGCGTCGGCGGCTCCTCACCGGCGACGCTCTCGCGCTTGAGCCACGTGAGCTGTACCTCGAAGGTCTGATCGAGTTCGGTGTCGAGCATCGTCGTCAACGACTCGAGTGCAGGAGCGTCGATGGTGCCGCTGGCATCGAGGCGGACGACGTTGTCGGCAATCGAGAGGGCGTCGCGCCGACCACCGGCGTCGAGTTCGGCGAGCCAACGATCCACGATCGACTCGACCTCGGCCGCAAGGCGCTCCTCATCGGACACGATGGTGGTCGTCGGCGCCACCGTCGTGGTCGTCGTGGCTTGGTCGACGCGGTCCCATTCGATCGAGACGATGCGCTCGGCCCCGAAGGCGGTCTGCAGCGACTCGATCAGCGGGTCGGGGTCCGGCGGCGTGTCGAAACTGCGCACAGCGATCGTGATTCGCTGATCGTCGAAGCTGACCTCGGGCGCCGAGCGCCGATCGGTCGGGCCGAGCCACACCGACACGATCTCGAGTGCCTGCACTTCACGCTCGGAACGTTCGACGGCCGACGTCGAGGCGCCGTAGAGCGGCAGCGCAATCGCGATCACGACCACGCCGACGACCGCGGCCACCAGAGAGGTGCGCCGAAACGTGTTGGCGAGCCGCCGCGGCGGGACGAATCCGGTGACGACGAACACGACCACACCGGCGAGCACGATCGCGAACAGGTTGGTGGTGTAGAGCAGCATGGCGCCCCATGCGAAGGTGGCGTTGCCGGCCTCCAACGAGATCCCGACCGCACCCAACGGCGGGACGAGCGCCACCGCCACGGCCACGCCGGGCAGTGACGCGGATGCGTCCTTCCGGACCGTTGCGTATGCGCCGGCGGTACCTGCCGCGAGCGCGACGACGAGGTCGCGGATGTCCGGCGCCGTTCGGCTCGTCACCTCGTTGGGGAGTTCGCCGTTGACGAACAGGGCAGCCAACACGTACGACAGCGCAATCGACCACACGGTGGCCAGGACGACCACGCCGAACGATCGCAGCGACTTCTGGAACAACGCCATCGCGATGCACGCGGCGGTGCCGAGCACCGGCTGCATCAGCGGTGCCAGCAGCATCGCCCCGATGACCACCGCGGCGGAGTCGGCCGACAGTCCCATGACCGCGACGATCACCGACAACGTGACCATCACCGTGAACCGGTACGCCCAGTGGTCCTGTCGCTTGATCGCCAACTCGGCCATCACCCGCTGGCGTTCGGACGACTCGAGATGGCGATGCCACCAGCGGCGCCGACGGCTGCGGTGCGTTCCCAGACTCGGATCTTCTGGCGGTGTCTCGGCTTCGGACGCCGACGCCGGCGTTGCGGGTTCGACGTTCTCGTCTTCCCACCCCGCACCCTCGAAGCCGGTCGGGCCGGAGAATCCTCGGGTGTGTTCCACGATGGGATCCTAAAGGAGCCCCGCCCGCTCGATGGGGCGACACACTCGACTCACGGTCCGATCGGCGCCGAACGACGTCCGTGTCTCGCAACGTGGCCGTGCAACGCGAGACTGGCGCATGGCCGACTACGACCTGATCATCCGCGGCGGCTCCGTCATCGACGGCACCGGCATCAAGGCCCGCAACGCCGACGTCGCCGTCCACGACGGCATCATCGTCGACGTGGGCATCATCGGTGAGTCCGGTGCACGCGAGATCGACGCGGCCGGAGCGCTCGTCATCCCCGGCATCGTGGACATCCACTCGCACTACGACGGCCAGGCAACCTGGGATCAGCGGCTGCAGCCGTCGTCGTGGCACGGCGTGACCACGGTGGTCACCGGCAACTGCGGTGTCGGGTTCGCACCGGTGCACGATGCCGACCACGACAAGCTGATCGAGTTGATGGAAGGCGTCGAAGACATCCCGGGTGCGGCACTCCACGAGGGGTTGGCTTGGAACTGGAACTCGTTCGGCGAGTTCCTCGACGCGGTCGACTCGATCCCCCACGACATCGACGTCGCCATGCAGGTGCCCCATGGTGCGCTGCGACTCAATGTGATGGGTGAGCGTGGGGCGAACCACGAAGACGCCACTCCCGACGACATCGCGGCGATGGCCGAACTCGCCCGAGAGGGCATCGAGGCCGGTGCACTCGGTTTCACCACGAGCCGCACACGAAACCACAAGACATCGACCGGTGCCTACACCCCCACGCTCACCGCGGCGCCTGACGAGTTGGTCGGAATTGCCCAGGGCGTGGGCGCCGCCGGCACCGGCGTGCTGCAGGTGGTGTCCGACTTCCTCGACCCCGATGCCGAGTTCTCGATGCTGCGCGACATGGTGACCACGTCGGGTCGTCCCATGTCGATCTCGATCGCCCGCAACCCGATGGTGCCCGATGCATTCCGCGGACTGCTCGGAAAGATCACGACGGCCAACGCCGATGGTCTCGCGATGACCGGGCAGGTCGCTCCTCGCGCGGTGGGCCTGATCCTCGGTTTCGAATGCACGCTCAACCCGTTTCTCGCCAATTCGGTCTACCGTTCGATCGCCGATCGACCGCTCGCCGCGCGAGTCGAGGCGCTACGCGACCCGACCGTGCGGGAACGCCTGCTCGCCGAAGCCGTCGAACGCACCCGCGACAAACTCGGAGGAAACCTGATCGGACGCTTCGAGATGATGTTCGAGATGGCCGACGAACCCGACTACGAACCGTCGCCCGACACCTCGATCGCCGCAGTCGCGAGCCGTACCAATCGCAGTCCCGAAGAGGTCGCACTCGACGCACTGCTCGCCGACGACGGCCACGGCCTGCTCTACCTGCCGTTCCTCAACTACGTCGACGGCAATCTCGACGGCTGCCACGAGATGCTCGTGCACCCTCACACGGTGCCCGGCCTGGCCGACGGCGGCGCGCACGTCGGCACGATCTGCGACGGCAGCTTCCCGACCACGCTGCTCGCCTACTGGGGCCGCGATCGCGACCACGACCGGATCCCGCTGCCGTTCCTGGTGCAACGGCACTGCCGCGACACCGCCCGCACGGTCGGTCTACTCGACCGCGGCGTCATCGCCCCCGGATATCGGGCTGATCTCAACGTGGTCGACTTCGACAAGCTGCGCCTGCACAAGCCCGAGATCGTCCACGACCTCCCGGCCCGAGGACGACGGCTGCTGCAGCGCGCCGAGGGCTGGCGTCACACGATCGTCGCCGGCCACGAGACCTACCACGACGGCATCGCAACAGAGGCCCTGCCGGGCCGCCTGATCCGAGGTGCCAAGCCCGCACCGGGAGGACCATGAGATGAGCACCACCGAGGCACGGAACGACATCGTCGAACTCGAACCACACGCCAACTGGAGGGCGAGCGACGTCGGCGACACCGCCGACTGGACGCTGCAGCTCACCGACGCACACCATGTCGAACTCGATGAGGCCCTCGCGCACGCCCGCTCGACGACCGACGACGTGCTCGACGTCACCGCTGGCGACTTCCCGCTGCCCACACTGGCCCCGCTGCTCGCCGACGTCGCACAGGAGTTGGTCGACGGCAGGGGATTCGCCCGCATCGCTGCGCTCGACGTCGAGCGGCTGGGCGCCGAGGGCGCGTCATGGATCTACTGGGGCATCGGTGTGCACCTCGGAGAGCCATGGCCCCAGAACGCCAAGGGTCACCTGCTCGGAGACGTGAAGGACCAGGGCAAGGCCCCCGACGATCCCACCGCCCGTGGCAACGAGATCGGCGGCCACCCACTCGGCTTCCACAGCGACGGTTCCGACCTGGTCGGGCTGATGTGCATCGACAACGGGGTCAGCGGCGGCGAGAGCCTGGTCGCCAACGCCGTCGGCGCGTACAACGCGCTCGTGCGTTCCCGGCCCGACCTCGCCGCGGTCCTCTTCGAGCCGCTGCCATACGACTTCCGAGGCGAACACCGCGACGGTGGACAGCCGTTCTACTTCGTCCCGGCGTTCACCCGGCACAGCGGTCCGACCGGCGACCGGCTGTTCGTCCGGTACATCCGGGCGTTCATCCAAGCATCGCAACGACACGCCGAGGCACCGCGCCTCACCGACATCCAGGTCGAAGCGATGGACGCCTACGACGAACTGATCAACGATGCCGACAACCAGGTCGAAATGGCGTTGCGACCCGGCGACATCCAGTTCGTGAACAACTACCACGTGCTGCACGGTCGTCGCCGCTACGTCGACGACGTCGAAGCGGGGCGGGTTCGTTGGCTCAAACGCCTGTGGTTGGCAACCGACATCCTCGGGCCCGACGACCGCCCGGAACGCTTCCAGCGGGTCGGCGCGATGGGCCATTGGGGCACACGACGTACCAAGGCCTGATGAGCGGCATCACGATCGAACCGGCGGCTCGATGGCTGCCTTCGGGGCTCGACGGGCTGCGACGCGAAGCCGACGACGAAGGCGTCAGGATCGTGGGAGCGGTGATCGATCAGTGGGTCGACGGTACGCCGCTTGGGTGTCGCCCGCGCCCTCGCCGGCCGATTGATCGAGTCGGCACCGGAACACACCTCGACGCTGACCTGCAACGCCCGTGCCTCGGCTGCGGCGCCACCCTTCTGGGAATCGCTCGGTTTCGAGCCGGTAGACGTCGACGGCATCACGCACCGCCAGGACCTCGCCCGCCGCGATCTCACGGCGCGATGATGTCGACATGTCATCGGCGAAGCCCTCCACGTCGGCGTCACTCGATGCTGCGCTGGCCCACGCCCGACGGCGCTACGTCCACGAGAACCCGACGAGCGCGTCGTGGGCGGCGCGTGCCGTCGACGTGCTG
Source organism: Ilumatobacteraceae bacterium (assembly GCA_963848145.1). GTDB lineage: Bacteria > Actinomycetota > Acidimicrobiia > Acidimicrobiales > Ilumatobacteraceae > Sva-07. Next base: position 41,241 of record CAWKCN010000040.1, on the reverse strand, counting down.
CCGGGCGGCAACACCCGATCGGTGTTGCACTTCGAGCCGTTCCCGTTCCGGGTGGCGTCCGCCGAGGGGAGATCCCTCATCGACGTCGACGGCCATCGCTACGTCGATCTGCTCGGCAACTACACCGCAGGGTTGCTCGGCCATTCGCCAGAGCCCGTCAAGGCTGCAGCGCACGCCGCGATCGACGGCGGCTGGTCACTCGGCGCCGTGCATCCGAACGAGGTGCGACTCGCCGAACTGATCGCGGCACGATTTCCCTCGATCGAACAGGTCCGGTTCACGAACTCGGGCACCGAGGCCAACCTCATGGCACTCGCGCTCGCCACGCACCACACGAGTCGATCGAAGATCGTCGTCTTCGACGGCGGCTACCACGGCGGCGTGCTCACCTTCGGCGCCGGGCGCGAGGTCAACGTGCCCCACGACTGGATCGTGTCGGGGTACAACGACATCGACGCGATCGACGCCCGCTTCGCCGAACACGGCGACTCGATCGCCGCCGTCGTGGTCGAACCGTTGCAGGGATCGGCCGGGTGCATCCCTGGCGACGCGGCGTTCCTCCGAGCGCTCCGGCGCCACTGCGATCACGCCGGCGCCGTGTTGATCTTCGACGAGGTGATGACCTCGCGGTTGTCAGCGGGCGGGGCCCAAGAGGCGCTCGGGATCACCCCCGACCTCACGACGCTCGGCAAGTACCTCGCTGGTGGCTTCGGGTTCGGAGCATTCGGCGGTCGACGCGAGCTGATGGCCGCCTTCGATGCCGCGCCGGTGGACGGCTCGGTCACGCCGGCACGTTCAACAACAACGTCGTCTCGATGGCCGCCGGCGTGGCCACCCTGTCGGAGCTCCTCACCCCCGAGGTGCTGGCGGCGACCAACGCTCGTGGCGAGCAACTCCGAACGGGGTTGAACGACGTGTTCACCCGCCACGGCGTGCCGATGTGCGTGAGCGGTGCTGGTTCGCTGATGAACGTGCACGGCACGGCCGGACCGGTCACTTCGATCGACGATCTCGCCGACGCCGACGACCGGTGGAAGGAGCTGCTGTTCTTCGACGCTCTCGGTGCGGGCTTCTACGTCGCCCGGCGGGGCTTCATCGCCCTGTCGATCGAGATCACCGACGACGACGTCGCAGCGTTCCTCGAGTTCGTCGACCGTTGGGCGAAGGAGCGGACACCACGGGTCTGATCGGTGTCGGCCCCGTCGGGCTCAGAGTTCGTTGAGGATCTGCTGACGCTTGGTGGCGTATTCGGCGTCGTTGACCAGGCCCTGTTCCTTCATGTCCTCGAGGGCGGCGAGGCGCTCCTGTGCCGTGGGGCCCGCCGGCGCCGGAGGATTCGACTCGACGTGCTCGCGCATCGCCTTTGCCAGCGAGGCGGCGTCGCGATCGGAGTCGCGCTGCTCGTCGGCTTCGACCTGCGCGAAGATCAGGGTCCGGACCTTCTCGGGGTCGGGGATGTTCTCGAACACCGAGTCGCCCGTCTCGCCCGCCGACTCGATCGTGACGACACCGTTGTTGAGCAGGCGAGCGATCATCGACTGATTGAAGTTGACGTTGTTGATCCGGTTGAGTGGGATCGACACGCCCCGGCGCCGGACGATGCCGCTCTGATAGGCGACCCGCTCGTTCGTGATTGCGAAGCGGGTGGTCTGCCACTGGACGTACTCGAAGATCACGTCGAGGAGCAACACGATGAACGCGACGAGGGCCACCCAGCCGATGATGCTGTTGAGCCAGTCGATGTCGACGGTCCACAGGAGGAGCAGCAGCCCGAAGATCCCGGCCGCTGCCACCACTTGCTTCCAGAAGTAGAACCAGTGTGGATTCGACGCCAGGATCATCTTCTCGTTGGGCATCAACTCGATGTCAGGACCAAACATGGAGCGAACTGTAGTCCCGGCGCGGGCTCACGCGATCAAGCGTGTGATCGCAGTTGCGGCCGAAGCCAGCACGATCACGACAACGAACGGCAGCCGCCGCCAACGCCCGTCGGCGCACCGCATCGTCGACCGCACTCATCAGCCGAAGTCTGGCGGCGGTAGCGTCGTTCGACGTGGTCGTGACGGGTGGTGACAGTGCTCGATCGGTTCGTCGGCCCGCTGCGTCGTTCAAGGTTCGGCGCCGTTCGCTGTCACCGAAACGCCAAGCCGAGTTCGACGAGTGGATCCTGCAGGTGGGGCCTCGACCTGGACGGACCCGTGCTCGACTGGTCCCAGGTGTTCGGCCGCGATGGCGACGTCGTGCTCGACATCGGGTTCGGTCACGGTGAGTCGACGATCGAGATGGCAGCCGCCCAACCAGAACTCGACGTGATCGGCGTCGAGGTCCACACGCCCGGCGTGGTCACCGTGCTCGACGCAATCGAACACCGCGGGCTGCACCACATCCGTGTCGTCCACGGCGACCTGCTCCCATTCCTCGATCGCATCGCGACCGAGTCGCTCGCAGGCGTCCGCATCTACTTCCCGGATCCGTGGACCAAACGACGCAACTTCCATCGACGACTGGTCGGCAGCGACGTCGTGGCTGCCTTGTGCGATCGGCTCCGGGTGGGCGGCGAACTCCACCTCGCCACCGACATCGCCGACTACGCCGAGTCGATGCAACAGGTGTGCAACGCCGAGTCGAGGCTCTCCGGCGGCATCATCGACCGGCCGGACTGGCGTCCGCTCACCCGCTTCGAACAGCGCGGCCTCGACGCCGGCCGGTCCCCCACCGACCTCCTCTACACCCGCGTGTGACGTCTGGTGTCAGACACCGGCGTCGCATCGATCCGATAACGGAGACCCTCGCCCTTGCCGTAGCCGGGCGGATAGGTGAAGCGCTCGACGAGCGTGCCACCGGCAGCTTCGACGACGCCTTGCGAGGCAACGTTGTCGACGTCGGTCGTGACCTCGATCCATCGCAACCCTTCGGCTGCGGCGTCACCCAGGATCGCCCGCACCGCCGACGTGGCGTAGCCGCGCCGACGCTTCCACGGCACGACGCTGTAGCCGACGTGACCGAGCACGTGCGGGGGCAGGTCCTCGGTACCGGGTTGCCATCGCAGTCCGATCGAGCCGCAGAACTCACCGTCCCACATCCACTTGCGGTAGCCGGGGATGCGGAAGGCCACCGTGCCGTCGGGCAGTCGGATCGTGGGCCCGCTTGCATCGAGATCGACCAGTGAAGTCGGGAACGCGCGCCGGTCACGCCGAATTGCGTCGAGTTCGACACGACCGGCACCGTCGTCCAGTGTGTTCGGTGACCAACCTCGTTCCAGCGCCTCGACGTAGCTGTCGAGTTCGTTCTCGCTCGGCCACCGCAACTCCATCCGCACGACGGTACGCGCCGGTCAGGTCGCAGCCGTCGGGGATTTCGGTTGGAGTTCCTCGAACGTGTCGATCCTGCGAATCGATGGAAACACCACGGCGAAGCTCGCCGCAATACCCATCGTGATGAGCCCGCCGCCGGCGATCGCCCAGGGGACACCGAACATCCGCGCCGCGACGCCGCTCTCGAACGCACCGAGTTCGTTGGACGCCCCGATGAAGACCCCCTCGACCGCGCTGACACGACCGAGCTGTTCGTCGGGCGTGACGAGTGGGACGATCGAACCCCGGATGAACATCGACACCATGTCGGCCGCCGAGATGATCACGAGCGCGATGAACGCAACCGCGTAGTTCCGGGTGAATCCGAACACGACCGTGCCGGCGCCGAAGACGAACACCGCCCACAGCAGCACCGGGCCGACGCGGCGGGTGATCGGTCGAGTCGCCAACCAGATCGCCATCACCGCCGCGCCGATACCCGGCGCAGCGCGCAGCCAGCCGTAGGCGATGTCTCCCACCCCCAGGCGGTCGCTGGCGACCGCTGGAATCAGCGCGATCGCTCCGCCGAACAGCACCGCGAAGAGATCGAGTGAGATCGTGCCGAGCACGACTGGTGTGCGTCGAACGAACCGCAAGCCCTCGAGGGCATCGTGCAGTGTCGGCCGATCGGTGATGCGCTCGGGCTCGCGTGCGTACACGATCATCAAGATCGGAATGATCGCAGCGAACTCGAGCAGGGCGGCGAGTGCGTAGGCCTCGCTCGGGTCCGACCGAATACAGGAACCCACCCACGATGGGTCCGACGATCGACGCCGCCGTGAACGTCGCGGTCCAGAGGGCGATGATCTGCGGGAACATCTCGGGAGGGGCGAGCAACGGTGCGATCGACCGGCGCGAGGGAGCGAGCATCGCGTCGGCGGCCCCGAAGACGAAGGCGATCGCGAACAGCGGCCACACGGTGCCCGGCGCGATCTGGCTGTACACGACGAGGGCCACCGCACACGCGACCCGACCGAGCAGGAACACCGCGCTCACCCGCCGCCGATCGAACCGGTCGGCCACCCACCCGCTGACGAGCACCAAGAGGACCGCAGGGACGAACTGGGCGAGACCGATGAGACCGATGTCGAGTGCGTTGCCCGATGTGTCGAACGCCTGCTTGAACAACACCGTCACCAGCAGGTTCCGTGCCGTGGCTGCCAGCGCCGTCGACAGCAGATACCGGCGCACCGCCGGGTACTGCAGGACGTCGCGAGCGTTGGCCACTGCGGAAACCTAGCGACGGCGCCCGAACCCCTCCATCTCCGAAAAATGCGCAGGAGCGGCCATCGGTGACGGTGTGGTGCGCACGTTTCGGTTCACCACCTGCGCTTCGTTTGCGAGCGCAAGTATTTTCGGTAGGGTGTGTCTCATGACCGGAGCCCTTCTGCAGACGTTTCCGCTCGGCACGCAGTGGCCGACGATCGATCCCTTCCTGTTCTGCGCGCACCACCGCGACGACTACCCGCAGGGCACCGAGCAACTCGGACCTGATGCGCCGCTCACCGGCCGCGAAATCGGTCAGGACTTCGCCGGCGTCGACGGGTGGAACATGTACCACGGCTCGAACGTGCCCGGATTCCCGCAGCACCCTCATCGCGGTTTCGAGACCGTCACGTACGTGCGCACGGGGTTCTGCGACCACAGCGACTCGCTTGGCGCCACTGCTCGTTTCGGACGCGGCGACACCCAGTGGATGACCGCCGGCAAGGGCATCGTCCACTGCGAAATGTTCCCGCTGTTGTCGTTCGACGAGCCGAACCCGCTCGAGCTGTTCCAGATCTGGCTCAACTTGCCCGCCGCCGACAAGATGGTCGACCCGTACTTCACGATGCTGTGGAGCCACGAGACGCCAACCGTCGTGGTGCCCACGGGCGACGGTGATGCACTGGTCGACATCACTGTGATCGCCGGCTCGCTCGACAACGCCGAAGCGCCGAGCCCGCCCCCCAACTCGTGGGCGGCGAAGGCCGAAGCCGACGTGGCGATCTGGCATCTGCGGTTCGATCCGGGCGCACGCTGGACGATCCCGGCCGCCGGGCCCGAGTCGCATCGCCTGCTGTACGCCTTCTCCGGCTCGTGGCTGACCGTCGACGGCGAACGTCTCGATGCAGGAACGGGCGCAGCCATCGACCCCAGCCGACCGCTGGAGTTGGTTGCGGGCGACGACGGCGTCGAGTGCATGGTGCTGCAGGGGCGGCCGATCGGTGAACAGGTCGCGCAGTACGGGCCGTTCGTCATGAACACCCAGGCCGAGATCCAGCAGGCGTTCGCGGACTATCAGCGCACCCAGTTCGGTGGCTGGCCCTGGGGCGCCGACGACCCGAACCACGGCCCGACGCCACGCCGCTTCGCGAAGCACGCCGACGGTCGCGTCGAGCAGTTCGACGTCGACCCCGTCACCACCGCATGATCCCCGCGCCCAGAATCCGTTTGCGTGAGGGTTTCGGTGGAGCGGGTCACCGGATACGCAACACAAACGGCGCCGGCACTCCCCCAACCCGTTTGCGTGGCAGTTTCGGTGGAGCGGGTCACCGGATCTGCAACGCAAACGTCGCCGGCGCGAGACTGGGCCGATGGACAGTGCGAAGTGGGACCAACGGTACGCGACCAGTGAACTGATCTGGAGCGGTCGGGCGAACCAGTTCGTCGAGGCGCACCTGGCCGATCTCGACCCAGGCACCGCGATCGACCTCGGTGCCGGCGAAGGCCGCAACGCCGTCTGGCTCGCCAGCCGGGGCTGGACGGTCACCGCGGTCGACTTCTCGCAGGTCGGCCTCGACAAGGCCCAGCAGCTCGCGTCCGAGCACGGCGTCGACATCGTCACGGTCCAGGCTGATGCGACAACCTGGCAGCCCGACGGTCCCGTCGACCTGGTCGTGCTCTCCTACCTGCAGCTGCCGGCCGATCAGCAGCGCAGCGTCCTCGAACACGCGGCGACCTGGCTCGCACCGGGTGGCACCCTGTTCGTGATCGCACATGACCGTTCGAACGTCGAGCACGGCCACGGAGGCCCTCCGTCGGCGGAGGTCTGCTACGGCGTCGACGACACGGTCGCCGCGCTCGACGGGCTCGACGTCACGATCGCCGAGGTGGCCGAACGCCACGTCGACACCGACGACGGCACGAAAGTGGCGCTCGACACGCTGGTCATCGCACAGCGGCAGCCCTGAGCTCCAACGCCCGCGCCGCCGCCGCGGTCGTGTTCGGTGCGGTCACCGTCAGATGACCCATCTTCCGACCTGGGCGTGCCCCCGACTTGCCGTACAGATGCAGCTTTGCGAGCGGGTCGTCGAGCACGACCGCCCAGTCGGGATCGCCGTCCTGCCACAGGTCACCGAGCAGGTTGACCATCGCAATGGCCGGCGCCGTCATCGCCGGCGATCCCAGCCCGAGCCCGCACACGGCACGCACCTGTTGCTCGTACTGACTGGTGACGCTGGCGTCGAGCGTCCAGTGGCCGCTGTTGTGGGGGCGCGGGGCGAGTTCGTTGACCAGCAGTTCGCCACCGACGACGAACATCTCGACGGCGAGCACGCCGACGTAGTCGAGGGCATCGGCCACCGCCATCGCAAGTCCGATGGCTCGGTCCGCGAGTTCCTCTGACACCTTCGCAGGCACCACCGACAGGTCGAGAATGCCGTTGACGTGGGCGTTCTCGGCGACAGGCCACGCCTCGACGTCGCCCGACGCAGCACGGCCGACGATCACACTGAGTTCGGTGTCGAGTGCAAGGCGCTGTTCGATCACGCACGCAACACCGCCGAGTTCGGCCCAGGCCGCGACAGTGTCGGCGACCCCTGCGACAACCCGTTGGCCCTTGCCGTCGTAGCCGAACCGAGCGGTCTTGATGATCGCGCCGAGGTCGACCACCGAGGCATCGATCGATGCGTCGTCGCCGTCGAGCACCTGGAACCGACCGACCGGAAACCCGTTGTCGACGAGAAACGTCTTCTCGGCGATGCGGTCCTGAGCCACACGCACCGCCGCAGGCGACGGCGCCACCACCACGGTCGCTGCGAGCTCGTCGAGCGCGGCAGCGGGCGGGTTCTCGAACTCGGTGGTGACCGCGTTGCAGTCGAACGCAAGACGACGAAGCGCGTCCGGATCGTCGTAGGCGGCGACGAGGTGTTCATGGGCGAGGAGACCGGCCGGTGCCGAAGGATCAGGGTCGAGCACCATCGTGCGGTAGCCCATCGATGCCGCAGCCATCACCGCATACCGGCCCAGTTGCCCGCCCCCGAGTATCCCCAGCGTGGCGGGTGGAACGATCGCTGGGTGGGTCATGAGGGTGGGAGCTGCGACGAAGCAGCAGCGTCGCGCCGCTCCGCCCGATACGCGTCGAGCGCAGCGGCCAGGCCCGCGTCGTCGAGGGCGAGCAGTGCCACTGCGAACAAGGCCGCATTCGTGGCCCCCGCCTCGCCGATCGCAAACGTCGCGACGGGGACACCGGCGGGCATCTGCACGATCGAGTACAGCGAGTCCTGACCGGACAGGTGGCGCGACGCCACCGGCACACCGAGCACGGGCACCGTCGTCTTCGCGGCGAGCATTCCCGGCAGGTGCGCTGCACCGCCCGCTCCGGCGATGATCGCTCGCAGACCTCGCTCGCCTGCTGCCTCGGCGTAGTCGAACATGTCGTCGGGCATCCGGTGGGCGCTGACGACCCTGGCCTCGTGGGCCACGCCGAACGTGTCGAGCACCTCGACCGCCTTCGACATCGTCGGCCAGTCGCTCGACGAGCCCATGACCACACCGACGAGGGGAGCTGCTCCTGACACGCCCTCAGCGTAGGCGGCACCGCCGACGCCGTGGGAATGTCGCCGCCTCAGATCAGCTGGCGGCGTTCGCTGACTCGCAGGCCGATCCAACCGGGGATCGTCGGAAGCCAGTAGTTGATCAGACGGAACAGCAGCACCGCTGCCCAGGCGGTCGCATCGTCGACGCCCGAGCTCAGCAACACGAACACCAACGCCGCCTCGATGGCGCCGACCCCGCCAGGGCTCGGTACCGCCGACGCGACCGTGTTGGCCACCATGTACAGCGCTCCGAGTTCGATGAAACTGAGGTCGATGTCGAACGCCCAACACGACAGTGCGAAGGCGATGATCGTCGACAGTTTCGCCACGCCCTGACCGCCGAACAGCAACGCCAACTTCGAGGGACGGTGGGCGAGTTCGCCGAAGTCGGTCTTGATCTTCGTGAACGTCGACCGCACGAAGTGCACCACCCAGCGTCGGAACTTCGGGGTGAGGGCGATCACCACGATCGCCACGACGAGCGCGCCGACGAACACCACCACGATCGAGTAGTCCGTCCCGCCACCTTCGTCGAGATCCATGCCGCTGCGCGGGTCCGAGCTGCTCAACAGCAGGAAGAACGCGAAGAAGATCACCTGCATGACCCCGCTGGCGGCAGAGGTGAGACCGATGGCGGCGGTGGCGACGGTCCCGTCGGTGCCGCCCTTCTGGAGGTAGCGGATGCGCATTGCCATGCCACCCGCGTTCATCGGAGTGAACCGATTGAGGAACGACTGACCGAACATGATGATCGTCGCTTCACCCAGCGCGATCGGCCGGACCACCGAACCCGCCAGTGACATCGCTCCGCCGACGGTGCCGATCAGCGTGACGATCACAATCGGGAGGACGTAGGACCAATCGAGGCCCGACATCGCCTCGACGATGTCCGACCAGTTGCTGACCAGTGTGAGGAGGAAGAACGCCAGAACCGCGAAGCCCACCCAGCTCAGGATCTTGGCGCCACTGATGCGTTCGAGTTCGACCAACTCGACCGCTCCGACGTCGAGCCGTTCCTGGAGCCCAGTGCGCAGGTCATCGACGAAATGCTTGGGCTTCTTGGCCTCGCTGCGCGTATGCGCCGGTAGGGCCGGCAGCTGCACGAACGGCAGCGTCGCTTCGAGTTCGTCGTGCGGGACGCAACGAACGGCAGCGTCGAGTGCCCGATCGACGCCGACGACCTTGGCCGTGGTGACGAGCAGTTCCGCACGGTCGACCGCTCGGGACTCGCCGCTGGAAGCGAGCAGCGCCGTGTCGATCCCGGCGATGGTGGCGACATCGCCGTCGAGGACGAGATTGTCGAGGCCCAGCGATCGGTGCGCGATCTTCGAGTCGTGCAGCAATCCGACCTGCCGCCACAGATCGTCGAGCGCCGCGTCGCTCAGATCATCGAGTTCGCGCAGTGGCCGGCCGGCCGGCGCCGCCGTTGCGATGATGGCACTGTCGCGCTCGGCCGGCGCAACCGACAACACCTCGGGCACGCGGGCCCCCGAACGCTGGGCCATCGACGTCGCCGTCGCAAGCTGCGCGGCGCGGACTCTCGGCTTCACCGAGAGTCGCTGTTCATCGACATCGCGGACGCGGATCGATCGCATCACTCGCGAGAACAGCTCGACGTCACGGTCGTCCTGGTCGAGATACACGACGTCGATCGCCGTGTCCGACGCCGTACCGCTGTAGGTCCGAACGCCCCGCACTGTCACCTCGTCGCCGAGCTCGTCGACCTCGAAGCCGGCAGCGGCGAGGCCCGCTCGGAGCGTGGCGGAGCCCGGTCGGCGTTGCGGCGACCCGAAGATCACCAGTACCGCTGAACCGATCGCACTGCCGAGCGTGACGGTGACGACGATGCTGACGGGTGCCTGCGTGGCGGTGACCACTCGAACGACCGCGGTGACGGTGACCGCGATCCAGGCCACGCGTCGCCAGTAGACGGTCATCATCGGAGATGCCACCGCAGCGCCGGCAACCAGTGCTGCCAGGTAGGCCGTCGACGGGAAGTCGGTGGGAAGGAGCGAGTTCGACGGCAGGTCGGTGACGTCAGTCGGCGGGGCAGCACGATCGAGCCAGTCGGTGAGCAACACCATCACGATGCCGCCCGAGACCGCTCCCCCGACCACCAGCAGCGTGGCTCCCCGCGTGCGGCGCAGCAGCATCCATCCGAGGATGACGAGCGGGATCAGGACGATCGAGAGCTGTGCGATACCGACGAGGGCGTACCGAACGGCGTCAGGCATCCGTGCGAACATGCGCACGAAATCGGCCGAGAGGTCGGTGAGCGCGCTCGGGAACACGGCGGTGAGCACCAGGACGAGAGCGAGCAACGAGAGCCGCCACACCAGCCGCGCCACGTCGACCGGATGACGTTGCCAATCGCGTCGGTCGTGTTCGCGGAGCGTCGTCTCGACGCCCTCAGTGGTGGTTCCCACCGGCACAGCATGGCGCACTGGAGCTCGTCACGCACGACATCGAGGACGCCTGGTTGCGGGAGCCACGAGCAAGGTGCTCGCCCGCACCCGTTCCCAGATCAGATGGCGGCGGCGAGTGCGTCGATGGCCCGGTCGATGTCGGCCGGCGACGTGTAGTGAACGAACGACAGCCTGACGACGCCGCGGTCGGGGTCGATGCCCAGACCGTCGAGAACTCGGGCTGCGTAGTAGTGCCCCGAGCTGGTCTGTACCCCTCGCTGCACGAGTTCGTGGGCGACGTCCTGGGGATCCTTCGCGAGCGGGCTGAAGGCGATCGTCGGGCACCGGTGCCCGGCGACGGTGTCGAGGCTCGCCGGGCCGAGCAGGCGGACATCGTCGCGCCGTGCGAGCACCTCGAGCAGGGAGGGAGTCAGCGAGTCCTCGTGTGAACGCCACAGCGACGACACGGCAGCACTCGCCGTTCGGAGGTCATCCGTGCGCAACCCGCCGTGGTGCTGGTGAAGCGCCTCGACGTAGTCGAGCACGGCTCCAGCGGACGCGACCTGGGCATGGTCAGGGCCCGCCGGATTGAGGCGCTTGTCGGCGACCGCATCGTTGAAGAAATGGCTCTGGTTGGGGAGTTCGGCCATCAGACCCGCGCGTACCACCATCAAGCCCTGGTGGACCGAGTAGGTCTTGTAGAGGCTGAACAGGTAGACGTCGGCGCCGATCGCTCCGACGTCGGGAATCGTGTGGGGAGCAAACGACACACCGTCGACGATCACCCGGGCGCCAACGTTGTGCGCGAGCCGTGTCACGCGGGTGACGTCGTTCTCCGAGCCCACGATGTTGGAGGCGTGCGGCACGGTCACGAGCCCGGTCCGTTCGGTGAGCAGCGCTTCGAAGTCGGCGACGTCGAGCAGCCCGGTGTCGGGATCGATCCGCCACTCCTTCACCTCGCAGCCGATTCGCTCGGCGACGCGGCGGATGGCCCCGGTGTTCGCCTCGTGATCCTGGTTGGTGACGATCACCTCGTTGCCGGGCTCGAGCACCTCGGCGAACGCATGAGCCAGTACGTAGGTGTTGGCGGTGGTCGACGGCCCGAACACGACCTCGCGGGCCTCCACACCGAGGGCCTCGGCCCAGCGGTCGCGCGAGCGATCCATCAACTCGCCGGCGCGGCGCGACGATTCGAACTCGCTGTAGGGCTGCACCTTGAGGTCGGTGTAGTACTCGCTGAGGGCATCGATCGTCTGGCGGCAGGCGAACGAACCGCCCGCGTTCTCGAAGAACGACTGTCCGTCGTTGATCGGGCGGCCGAACGCGGGGAAGTGGGAACGGACGACATCGAGATCGAGTTGCACGTCGTCACGGTACCTGCGGCGCTCGAGGACCTCCGCAAACCGAAACGTGCGCAGATCTGCCCGCCGGTGACGACCCGGTGCGCATTTTTCGGAGGGTTTGCGGGGTCGAGCACGCGAGGATGGTGACATGAGCACCGATCCCTCGACCACGTCCGATCTCGTCACCCCGGCGCTGGTGGTCGACGTGCCCACGTTCGAGCGCAACCTGGCAGCGATGGACGCCCTCCTGCCGGGATCGAAACTGCGACCGCACGTCAAGGCGTTCAAGTCGACCGAGATGGCCAAGCGGCTCGACGCCGACGGCCACCACGGGTTCTGTGCAGCGACACCCCGTGAGATCGAAGGACTCGTCGCAGCCGGCCTCACCGACGATCTCCTCCTCGCCAACGAGACGCTCGACGCCGCACGCCTCGGCGCGCTGGCCGATCAGGCCGACATCACCGTCGCGATCGACTCCGACGAGACGCTCGATGCAGCCATCGCCGGCGGCATCCGGTCGGTGCTCATCGACATCGACGTGGGCTTGCCCCGCTGCGGCTGCGACACCGAGCAAGCGCCTCGCCTCGCCGATCGGGCGCGGGCTGCTGGTCTCACCGTCCGCGGGGTGATGGGCTACGAGGGCCACCTGATGATGGTCCACGATCGCGACAAGAAGCGCTCGAAGGTCGAAGAGGCAATGGCGATCCTCCTGCAGGCACACGAGAGGGTCGGCGGCGACATCGTGTCGGGTGGCGGTACCGGAACCTGGGATCTCAACACCTGGTGCACAGAGATCCAGGCAGGTTCGTACACGTTGATGGACACCCAGTACGACGAACTCGAGATGCCGTTCGAGAAGGCGTTGTCGGTGCTCGCCACCGTGATCTCGGTCAGCTCCAAGGGCTGGATCATCGCCGATTGCGGCCTCAAGGCGCTCGGCATGGACCACGGCAACCCATCGTGGGACCACGGCGACGTCCTCTACTGCGCCGACGAGCACATCAACCTGATGCCACGAGAACTGAACGACTGGAAGGTGGGCGACCGTGTACGCATCTGGCCGAGCCACGTCGATCCGACCGTCGCCCGCCACGAACAGTTCTGGCTCGTCGACGGCGACTCGATCCGAGATCGTTGGCCGATCGACCTGCGCCACTGGTGAAGGCGGCCTCGACGAAATCGAGCCGGGAGCCGTCGTCCTCGATCCTCACTTGTCGGATCGGTCGACCACCACGTTGCCACCTTGGACGACGTGCGTGATCGCACGTTCGTGATCGGCGAAGCCGACCAGATCCTCGAGCGGGTCGACCCGTGAGATGACCAGATCGCCATGGGCCCCTGGCGAGATCACGCCGATGCGCCCCTCCTGGCGACACAGGCGCGCGTTGACCACCCACATCGAGTGCAGCACGGCTTCGGGACGCTCGACCTCGGCCCGAATCGCGAGTTCCTGGTTCTGCATGCGCTGCGTCTCGCCGATCAGATCGGTGCCGAACCCCAGCGTGATGCCGGCCGCGGTCGCCTTCTCGAGTGAGGACAGTCCCGACTCGTAGACGACGGTGTTCTTCTCCAGGTTCGCCCTCGGCAGACCGAGGGACGCGCCCACGTCGTTCATCGCCTTGTAGGTCACCAACGTCGGCACCATGACCGCATCGGATCGGGCGACCAGCCGGGCCGTCTCGTCGTCGATCAGGTTGCCGTGCTCGATCGACATCACCCCCTCCGACACCGCCATCGCGATCGCCTCGGGCAGGTAAGCGTGCGCGGCGACATAGGTCCCGCGGTGTGTCGCCTCGGTCACCGCAGCACGGATCTCTGCTGGCGTGTACTGCACGCTGTCGATCGGATCGGACGGCGTCGCCACCCCACCCGAGACGTGGATCTTCAAGAAGTCGCTGCCGTCGCGCAGCAGGTGCCGGGAGGCCTTCAACACCGCATCGGGGCCATCGGCCACGATCGATGCCCAATCCGACCGAAGCGAACACGCGCAGTCCGGTACGGCTCGGGACCCACCCTGCGCATCGCCGTGCCCGCCGGTCTGGCTCATCATCAACCCGGCCCGCACGATCCGCGGGCCGGAGGTGGCACCTCGACCGATCGCACGGATCAAGCCCGAGACGTCGCCGCCGAGATCGCGCACCGTCGTGAAACCGCGTTCGACGGTCTCGGTGGCCAGGCGCGCCATCGCGATCCCGAACTCGACCTCACTCCAGCCGGCCAACGACCGGAAGTCGAGCGTCGCCAACCGGAAGTGGACGTGGCCGTCGATCAGGCCGGGCACGACGAACCGTCCTGCCGCATCGACGGTGACATCGGCAGCACCCGAGCGTGACCGCCCGACGTCGACGATGATGCCGTCCTCGATCACGACCGATTCGCCGTCGGTGTAGGTCATGGTCGCTGTGTCGAGCACCGTTGCATTGGTCACCGCAGTTCGCATGGTTGGCGACAGTACTTCCGGTCGGCGGGCCGGGTGAGAGCGATGCCTCAGTCGGTGCCCATGACGTTCACGAGTGTGTCCGCCGAGAGCAACGGCGCTGCGAGGAGGCCCCCGCGGACGGGTTGATCGCACCGGAGGTGCCAACCCAGAAGCTCGTGCGGCCGGTGCGTGCAGCGCCGTCGTGAACGCGCCCTGCACGATCTGATCAGCGTTGGTCGGGCGTCCCGTTGTTCAATCGACGTCTTGGGGTGGCTGCTCTGTGAGTGCGATGAGTGCTGCGTTGGTGATGCTGCCTGCGTCGATGCCGGTGAGTCTGTGGAGGTCGGCGATGGTGCCGGATTCACCGAATCGATCGACGCCGAGCGTGTACTGGCGGGTGCCGATGGCGGAGCCGAGCCAGGAGAGGCTGTGGCTGGAGGCGTCGTGGACGCTGATGATCGGTCGACGCCGTTCGTCGTGTGGGATGAGGCGGTGGAGGTGGCTCGGAGCGCGCACGACGCGTGCGGTTGCGGTTGATTGCGTGAAGCCGGCTCGCCAACTGCGGTAGACGCGGTCTGGGCTGGTGAGGTGGATGACGCTGGCTTGCACGCCCTCGCGATCGAGTTCGGCGGCTGCGTCGAGCGCTTCGGGTGCCATTGCTCCGGTGGTGACGATGGTGACGCCTGGTCGGCCGTCCGGTGGGGCGTCGATGAGCCGGTAGCCGCCATCGAGCACGTGGGTTCGGAGACGGTCCGGCCCGAGCCGTTCGAGGGTCGCGGCGAACGGCTGCTGGTCGATGGGGCGGGTCGAGAGTCGGAGGTAGGCGCTCATGCCGTCGGGGCGGCCGAGTTGGTCGAGTGCGTCGCAGAGAATCCAGTCGACTTCGGTGGCGAAGGCCGGCTCGAAGTACGTGAGGTTGGGGAGTTCCGCGCCAACGGACGCAGTGATGGTGGATTGGTGTGCTCCACCCTCGGGTGCGAGCGTGACGCCGGCTGGAGTGCCGGCGACGACAAACCTGGCGTCGTTGTAGAGGCCGTAGATGAAGGCGTCGAGGCCGCGCAGCACGAACGGGTCGTAGACGGTGCCGACGGGGAGGAGGTGTTGTCCGTGGTGGTCGTGGCTGAGGCCGAGTTGTCCGAGCAGCATGAACAGGTTCATCTCGCTGATGCCGAGTTCGATGTGCTGGCCGGTCGGTCCGGGTGCCCACTTGAGGAGTCGGTCGGCGCCGCCGTGATCGTCGCGTTCGACGTGGGAGTACACGCCACGTTTGTTGATGAACCCGCCGAGGTTGGTCGAGATCGACACGTCCGGTGCGGTCGTCACCAGTCGATTGCCGACACCGTCGATGTCGGCGAGGCTGGCGAGCACACGACCGAACGCTTCTTGCGTCGAGGTCGATCCGGTGGTCGAGACCGACCGTGCAGCGGCGGGGATCGGCAGTGTGGGTCGGGGCGGCAGCGGCGCATTGTTGATGTCGCCACCGACACTCCGGCAGACGCGCCCGGCATCGGAGTCGGGATCGAACCGGTCCCACTCGGTGTCGAGATCGAGGCCCAACGTCGATCTGAACTCGTCGATCTGTTCGGGGCTCAAGAGCGCCGAATGGTTCATCGGATCGCCGGCCATCGGGAGGCCGTGACCCTTGATGGTGTACGCGAACACGACCGATGGGCGGTCCGCTTCGGCGTCGCAGGACCGGAAGGTGTCCGTCAGCAGGGCGAGGTCGTGCCCACCGAGGTCGGTGATGACGGACTTGAGTTCTTCGTCGCTGAAACGGTCGGCGAAGCGCACGACGGCCGGATCTGCGCCGGTGAGGAACTTGCGACGCACATCTGTGGGAGCGAGGCCGAACAATTCCTGGTACGCCTCATTCGGCATCGAGTCGATGTGTGCTTCGACGGCGTCGCCATCGGCTGCGCTGAAGACTGCAGCGAGTCGCTGGCCGTACTTGGCTTCGGCAACGTGCCAGCCGGCGTCGGCGAAGAAGCTCTTGAGGCGTGTTGCGGCGATGTCCGGAATGACTCGGTCGAGCGATTGGCGGTTGAGATCGATCACCATCGTGAAGTTGCCGAGCCCCTGCGTGGCAGGGTCAGCGATTGCTTCCCACACGTTGCCCTCGTCGAGCTCGGCGTCGCCGACGAGCGCGATGAAGCGCGCCGGATCCTGCGCGCCGAAGTGGTCGTCGGTGAAGCGGCGAGTGAGTGCAGAGAACAGCGGCGCGACTGCGCCGAGGCCCACCGAGCCGGTCGAGAAGTCGGACACGTCGGGATCTTTGGTTCGCGACGGGTATGCCTGGAGACCACCTTGTTGGCGCAGCGTTGTGAGGTACGACCGGTCCAGCTCGCCAGTGAGGTACTTGATCGCGTGATACACGGGTGACGCGTGGGGCTTGACGGCAACCTTGTCCTCGCCACCGATGTGGTTGAACCACAACGCCGTCATGATCGACACCATCGATGCGCTCGAAGCCTGGTGACCGCCGACTTTCACGCTCTGATCCTTGGGGGTCTCACCGCGCCGGTTGGCATGGTCGATGATGCGCGTGGCCAGCCACAACACCCGTTGTTCGATCTCCTGCAGCGTGGACGGGTCGCGGCCCATCGATTCACTCATCGCCGACACCTTCAGTCGTTTCGCTCGAGCTGAGGAAGCCGATGACGGCTGCCGAGGAGTCAGCGAGGTGGGTGTGGAGGAGGGTGGTCGCCGAGTCGACGTCGTTGTCTCGACAGGCGTCGAGGATCGCCACGTGTTCGGCCTCGGACGGCTCGGCACCGCCAAGACTCTCGATGTAGAGCAACACGTAGGGAGCGACCGCTGCGTGCAGGATCTCGACCATTGCCAACCCGCGACTCCAACCAGATGCCCGGTACAGGGCTCGGTGGAATGCCCAGTTCGCTGCGGTCACCCCGAGGTCGGATTGCTCGAGCGCGAGTTCGGCTTCGGCGAGGTCGACGATCGACATGTTCGGAACGGCGTGGCGGAGCATCTCGACTTCGATCGACTGTCGGAGCACGAAGTTCTCGACCGCCTCGGCAACCGACAGCGACGGCACTGCGGCCCCTCGGTTCGTTTCGAACTGCAGCAGGCCGAGCGCAGACAGGCGCTGGAGCGCCTCGCGCACCGGAATCTTGCTGACCCCGAGCTGCGCTGCGAGCGCATCCTGACGGAGACGCGTTCCCGGCCTGAGCTCGCCGCGCAGCAGGTCATCGATCACTGTTCGTTCGACACGATCCACCGTTGACACAGGAATGATTGTATACGATTATCATCTAGACGCAAGCCAACCTCTCGGCCACTCAAAGGAGCCCGTCTGATGCAACTCGCCGACATCCCCCGTCATCCTCTCACCTTCGGTCCCTCCCCGATCCACCCCTTGCACCGACTGTCCGAGGCGCTCGGCGGCGAGGTCGAGATCTGGGCCAAACGCGAAGACTGCAACTCGGGGATCGCGTTCGGCGGCAACAAGGTCCGCAAGCTCGAGTATCTCGTCGCCGACGCCTTGGCCACGGGCTGCGACACGCTCGTGTCGATCGGCGGCATCCAGTCGAACCACACACGAGCGGTCACCGGCGTTGCGCGGCACCTTGGCCTCGGCTGTGTCACGGTGCAGGAGGCATGGGTCGATTGGCCTGACATGAACTACGACAAGGTCGGCAACATCCAACTCAGCCGCATCATGGGCGGCGACATCCGCATCGACGATGCCGGATTCGACATCGGCATACGCGACAGCTGGAAAGAAGCCCTCGCATCGGTCGAAGCAGCCGGCGGCAAGCCCTACCCGATCCCGGCCGGAGCGTCAGATCATCCGCTCGGCGGCCTCGGCTTCGCGAACTGGGCGGTCGAACTCGCCGCGCAAGAGACCGAGATCGACACGTTGTTCGATCACGTCGTCGTCTGCACCGTCACCGGGTCGAGCCACGCCGGAATGATCGCCGGTTTCGCACTCGAAGATCGCAACGGGTCGGCCCCGAAGCGCCACGTCATCGGCGTCGACGCCTCGGCAACCCTCGACAAGACCGTCGCGCAGGTGACGAGAATTGCCACGAACACCGCCGCGACGATCGACCTCGGGCGCGAGCTTCGAGACGATGAAATCACCGTGCTGCCAGGTTACGAAGGCCCGGCCTACGGCATCCCCGATCAGCAGACCATCGACGCCATCCACCTCGCGGCGCGAACCGAAGGCATGCTCACCGACCCCGTCTACGAAGGCAAGTCGATGGCCGGTCTCATCGGCATGATCCGCTCCGGCGAGATCCCCGCAGGATCCAAGGTCATGTACTGCCACCTCGGTGGACAACCCTGCCTGCCCGCCTACGCAGGCGCACCAGGGCTCGGCTGACCGCCACAAGCTCAGCGTCGACCGTTGGGCACCTGGCCGCTCGCATACGTGCGCTCTGTGCGGCTGTGTGCGACTGCCAGTCGTGACACCATTGAGTCGTGCCAACCGCTGGGCTCGAGATCGCTACCGATCGACTCAGGCTGCGACCGTGGCGAAGCTCGGACGCCGACGACTTCTCGAAGATGAACGCCGACGTCGATGTGATGGCCGATCTCGGAGGGCCGTTGACTCGTGGGGCGAGCGACGACAAGCTCGAACGGTTTCGGGGAACGTACGAGGCGCACAGGATCACGCGGTGGGTCGTGACGGACCGACTGGGCGGCTTCGTGGGCTACTGCGGCATCGTTCCGCACGCCGACGATCACCCGCTCGGTGAACATCACGACATCGGGTGGCGACTGTGCCGCACCGCGTGGGGTCATGGCTACGCAACCGAAGCTGCGACCGCCGCGCTCGTCGACGCCTTCGAGCGGATCGGCCTGTCCCAGGTGCTCGCCTACACAGCAGCTGACAATGCCCGCTCACAGGCTGTGATGAACCGACTCGGCATGGAACGCCGAACCGACCTCGATTTCTCCAGCCACTACGACGGCTACGGGCTCTGGAACGGCCTCGTGTGGGCCGCGACGCCCTCACCGAGAGTCTGATCACTGGCGCATGTCGACACAAGCCAACGGGGGCACCCACTCGTCCTGAAACCGGCAATCCGATCGCCAGAGGGTGATGCTCGATGACGCGCAGTGCGCCGTCGGTGACCTCTCCCGTTCGGATGGGGAGGCCGTCGGGTGAGCTGCCCTCCTGGTATCGCTCATGTACCGATCCGCCGTGCACCGGCCCGTCACGCCCTGGCCGGCCAGTCTCGTTCCGTTCGGACATCACCCCAGCTAGATCGCTGGAAATCGGCACCTCATCACTACATGGAGCGTGCGGCGTTGTCGAAGCGCGTGTACTGGCCGAGGAAGACGAGGCGTTTGGTGCCGATCGGGCCGGAGCGGTGCTTCGACACGATCACCTCGGCCGAACCCTTGTCGGGCGACTCGGGGTTGTACACCTCGTCGCGGTACAGGAACATCACGACGTCGGCGTCCTGCTCCAACGAACCGGACTCGCGCAGGTCGGCGAGCATCGGTCGCTTGTCCGAGCGTGCTTCGAGGTTTCGGCTGAGCTGGCTGAGCGCGACGATCGGCACCTCCAACTCGCGGGCCAGCACCTTCAGGTTTCGGCTGATCTCGCTGACCTCCAGCTGACGGTTCTCGGAGTTGCCGCTGCCGCTCATCAGTTGCAGGTAGTCGATCAGGATCAGCGCGAGCCCACCATGCTGTGCCTTGATCCGCCGCGCCTTCGCTCGGATCTCCATCACGGTCACCTGCGGGTTGTCGTCGAGGAACAGCGGCACCTCGAGACGACCGACCGCCAGGCCGATCTTCGACCAGTCGCTTTCGCTGAGCTTGCCGGTACGCAGCTTGGTCGAGTCGACCTTGGCCTCGCTCGACAGGATGCGCTGTGTCAGCTCGGAATGGCCCATCTCGAGCGAGAACACCAGCACCGGCTTCGCCGAATGCTTGGCAATGTGTGTCGCCATGCCCAACCCGAACGCAGTCTTTCCCATGGCCGGCCGAGCGCCGACGATGTTGAGGGTGCTCGCCTGCAGGCCGGAGAGCAGCTCGTCGAGATCGTCGTAGCCGGTGGCGGCACCGGTGATCGTGTCGCCGCGCTCGTAGTTCTCCTCGAGTTGATCCATGGCGATGTTCAACAGGTCCTGGATCGGCCGGGTCGAGTCGACCACGCGATCCTCGGCGACCTCGAACATCTTCGACTCCGCCTGGTCGACGGCCTTGGTGACGTCGTCGGGCTCCGAGAAGGCGAGGTCGGTGATCTCGCCGGCGGTGTGAATCAACCTCCGCAGCAGGGCGGTGTCCATGACGATGCGGGCGTAGTGCTCGGCACCCGACACCGATGGCGTGGCATTCTGGAGATCGTTCAGCCGCTCGAGACCGCCGACCTCGTCGAGCAGCCCGTGACGACGCAACTCGTCGGACACGGTGACCACGTCGACGGGGCCAGACGATGAGTACAGCGACCGGATCGAGTCGAAGATGTGTTGGTGCGCGGGACTGTAGAAGTCACGGACGTTGAGGCCCGCTTCACCGACGACGCCGATGGCATCGCGGCTCAACAGCAGCGCACCGAGCACTGATTCTTCGGCTTGCAGGTTGTGGGGAGGAACTCGGCCGCCGCGGTTGGGTGCAGGAGCACTGCGTTGGCTGCGGCTGGTTCCGAATTGTTCGTCGATCGACATGAGGACCCCACTCTTCCAGGGAGTTCCTGTGTGATGGAAGAGGAACAACCCTGGGTGTTCGCTGTTGATCAGGTGTGGACAACCACGCCGATCTGTGGACGCACGACTGTGGACGAACCTGTGGATGAGCGCGTCTGGTCGGCGTGACTGCCCGTTGTTGATGTTCGAACTCGGACCGCCGAGCCGGCGGTCCGAGGAGGACGTCAGTCGGCGGCGACGACGTCGATCGTGATCGGGAACGACACGTCGCTGTGCAGCGACGCCGTCACCGTGTGCTGACCGGTCGTCTTGATCGAGTCGACCTCGATCTGGCGACGATCGAGTTCGATCTCGGTCTGCTCGAGCACGGCGGCAGCGACATCGGAAGCGGTGACCGAGCCGAAGAGCTTGCCTTCGGGACCCGCCTTGGTGGCCACGGTGATCACCTTGGGCACCAGAGTGCTCGCGATCTGCGTGGCTGCTTCTCGAGCGCTGGTGTCACGCTGGTCTCGTGCACGACGCATGCGCCCTGCCTGCTCGATGGCGCCATCGGACGCTGCGAGTGCATGACCCTTCGGGAGCAGGAAGTTGCGTGCGTGGCCGTCGGCCACATCGACGATGTCACCGCGCTTGCCGAGACCTTCGAGGTCGGAGCGGAGAATCACCTTCATGATCAGGCCTCCCCGTTGTCGGTGGTGGTCTCGTCGGTGGCCTCGACGACGTCGGTGCCCTCGATGATCTCGTCGGTGGTCGTCTCGTTGACGTCCTCGTTCGAGCTCGTGTCACGATCGCGGCCACCGTCGCGGCCACCGTCGCGGCCACGACCGCCGGTGCGGGTGGAGGCGACGCGCTTCGCGTACGGCAACAACGCCATCTCGCGGGCGACCTTGACGGCGTTCGCGATTTCGCGCTGCTGCTGCAGGGTGTTGCCGGCCACGCGACGGTTCTTGATCTTTGCCCGATCGCTCATGAAGCGCTGGAGCAGATCGACGTCTTTGTAGTCGATGTACTCGACCTTCTCGATGACGAGAACGCTGGTCTTCTTCTTGAACTTGCGGGGATTGAGATCGCGGGCGCTGCGCGCCTTGTTCTTCTTGCTTGCCATGGGAGTTCCTTACGACTGGAAAATCAGATCTTCGATGATTCGAGGGGGGATCAGAACGGCTCTTCGTCGCCGTACACGGGATCAGGGGCGCTGCGTCCGCCGCCACCACCGCCGCCGCCACCGCTGGTGGCATCGTCGCGGCTGATGCGTTCGACCTGGGCCTGGGCCCAGCGCAGGCTGGGTCCGAGCTCGTCGGCGCGAACCTCGGTGACACTGCGCTTCTCGCCGTCCTTGGTCTCGTACGAGCGTTGCTCGAGGCGACCGGTGACGATGACGCGCATGCCCTTGCTCAGGCTGGCAGCCGCGTTCTCGCCGAGTTCGGTCCACGCAACGATGTTGAAGAAGGACACTTGCTCCTGCCACTCACCGTTGACCTGGTAGCGACGGTTGACGGCGAGGCCGAAGCTCGCCACCCCCGCCCCGCTGGGCGTGTAGCGCAACTCGGGATCTCGTGTGAGATTGCCGACCAGCGTGACGCTGTTCTCTGATGCCATGTTGTTCCCCTTTGCTTGACCGCGGCGCTCAGGCGGCGGGCACTGCCATGCCGCGGCGCTCGGCCTCGGGCTCGGGCAGACGGATGAGCTTGTGACGGACGACGTCGTCCGCGAGACGGAGCGTGCGCTCGAGTTCGTCGAGAGAGCCGGCCGGGGCCACGATCTCGGCGACCATGTAGTAGCCCGACGGCTTCTTGTTGATCGGGTAGGCGAACTGGCGCTTGCCCCACCAATCGATCTTGCCGTGGAGTTCACCGCCGGCAGCGCTGACCCCGTCGGCCACCGTCTTCATGAAGGCCTGGGCCTTGGGGTCATCGACGTCGCCGTCGATGATGATCATCATTTCGTATGCACGCATCATGCGTGTTTCCTCCCTTCGGATCCTCCACGAGTGCCTGATGACAGCCTCGGGGCAGGAGCCCCGGTGTGGGGCAGGGCCAATATGGACCCGCCTACCTTATCGGGGCGCACTCGTGTCGCGTTCGGTGACATGGACACCACGGTAGGGATCGGGTGTCACACAGTTGCCGGGCAACAGCGCACCAAGTCTAGGAAGCCGCCGGGCAGCGGTCGGCTTCGGAACCCTCGAGCAACTCGACGGTGGAGCCAGGACCGAGACCCAACGGCTCGAGCCCACCCTGGAAGACCTCGATCGCCAGGTCGTACGCCAGGTCGGGCGAGTAGAGCGGACAGTCTCCGGCGGCGGTGTCGAGGCACGGCTCCATGTCGGCAGCGCCGACGAACGCTCCGTCCGGACCGAACCAGGCGATCGACAACGGTGTGGGCGTCTGAAACATGTAGAAGGTCCCGATACGTGCTTCGTCGAATCGGAAGGCCATTCCGACGGCATCACCGAGGTCGGTCACCCCCATCAGGCCCCGGCCGCGCTCGTCGCTGTCGTCGGCCAGCCAGAGGCACACCTCGCACACCTCGCCGTTCGCTTCGGTGACTCGCGCCCGGATCGTCGTGAATCCCTCGGGTCGGATAGCGGGCGGCACACCCGTGACGTCAGTCGTGGTGGCGCCATCTGTCGGCGCTCCGGTGGCGCCTGGTGCGGGTTCGACCGTGACGTCTCGATCAGCGGACTCGTCACCGGTCCACCGGTCGATCGCGGTCACGACCACAATCAGCGCACCGATGATCATCAGCGCGATACCGACGCGCTCCACCATCGACCGTCGCCCCGCCGGTTGCACCGACGACGCCTACGACCGGCCGCCCACGGGGATCACCCGAAGGAGATGGTTCCAGCGACACTCGACGCATGCCTCGACCACGTACGCGCTCGAGTTCCTCGGCGCGGTCGTTGAGTTGGCGCATCTCCTTGGCCGTCGACACGCAACGTCCCTGCGCCGAGAGCCTCGGACCGAAGACATAGGTGACCAACTTGAGGTCGGCCTCCTCGCAGATCGGGCAGCACGTGGAGGTCTGCGTGCCGACGTTGCGGGCCGCCCGGATGAGCTCAGGGTGCGCATCACACACCTGGTCGAGCGGAACCCGGCCCTTCTTCACCTGGCTGATCAGCATCCGCCGAGCCAGCCGATGATCGATCAGGCCGCGCGAACCGTCGGATCCGCGGAGTGCGCCGACGGTGAACGCCATGGCCGAGGACACTACCGGCTCACGCCGCGAGGTGGCCCACACGACCGATCCTCGCCTCGAACGGGTCGAGCGGGCACACTGGGTGACGTGGTCGCCGACATCAACTACGGACCCGGGACACCGGGCGACGCCGAACTCCGACTGTGCGGGGAGGTCGGCGACGGGAGACGTGCGATCGAACTCGGCATCTCACCGTGGTTCAACTCGGTTGCGTTCGCCAGGGCGGGGGCCAAGTCGATCGCCGTCGACCCCGACACCGCACGGATCTCCGAGACCCGCCGTCTTGCCACGGAGGCCGAGGTGCAGGTGCAGTGTCTCGAGACCGATCTCGCCGACCTCGGCGACGTCGCCTCGGCCTCGTGCGACGTCGTGCTCGCTGCCCACACCATCGACCGGGTCGATGATCTCGGCCGCCTGCTCCGCCAGGTGCACCGCATCCTCAAGCCGAGTGCGTCGCTCGTGCTGTCGATGCCGCACCCGTTCGCCGACATCTCCCCCGAGCATCCCTACGGAACCGGGGCTCGCACGATCGGTGAGTGGTTCACCGCATTGACCCGTGCGAATTTTCGCGTCGACCAGTTGTTCGAGTTGGGCGCCACCGCGCAAGAACCAGCGCCGGCGTCACTGATCATGCGTGCGCGCAAAGAGGGCTCCTGACCACGGGAACCCGAACGCGATGAGTTTGCGTGACACCCGCTGTCACGCAGGCTCATCGCTCGCAGCGACCGAGCCGGAGCTTCAGGTGTTGGCGCGTTCGTTGGCTGCGATGTCGGCGGGGCGAGGGCGGCCGAACAGATATCCCTGCCCCCGGTCGCAGCCCAACTCGCGCAAGCGATTGAGCTGCAGCGGTGTCTCGACGCCCTCGGCGACCACCGTCAGCCCGAGCGAGTGTCCCAGCCGAACGACCGCCTCGACGATCGACGTGTCGTCGGCTTCGAGCCCGAGACCGGTCACGAAGGTCTGATCGACCTTGATCGCCTCGACCGGGAACCGCTTCAGGTACGTGAGCGACGAATAGCCGGTACCGAAGTCGTCCACCGACAGGTGCAGTCCGAGACCACGAAGGTCCCGCAGCGCCCGACTCGCTGCGTTGGTGTCCGACATCAGTGCGGTCTCGGTGATCTCGAGCCAGAGCGAGTCGGCATCGATCCCGGTCTCACCGAGCGCATCGTGCACCACCCCGAGGAACCGACCATCGATCAGCTGTTGCGTGGCGACGTTCACCGACAGCGAACACGAGGCGAACTGCAACCCGACGGCGCGCCAATGGGCGAGCTGCGCCAGCGCGTCGCGGAGGATCCGTGCACCGAGTTCGACCACCAGGCCCGAGTCCTCTGCGATCGGCATGAACTGCCCGGGCGCCAGCAAGCCCCGTTCGGGGTGCAGCCACCGCGCCAGGACCTCGAATCCGACCACGTGGCCGCCGGCGAGGTCGACGATCGGTTGGAAGTACGGCACCAGTTCGCCTCGCTCGAGCCCACGACGGAGCTCGTTCGAGATCTGCAGAGCGGCCACCGAGGCGGCGCGGGTCTCGTCGGTGAACGCTTCGATCCGGTCGCGGCCGGCGGCCTTGGCGCGGTACATCGCTGCGTCCGCGTCACGCAACAGATCGTCAGCAGTGAGGTCGGTGCTCGCGTTCACGGCGAAGCCGATGCTGGCCGTGACGACCAGTTCGTGACTGTCGACGACCACAGGTTCCTGCACGGCTCGTCGGAGACGCTCGGCCACCACCGCCGGATCGATGCCACCATCGACGAACACGACGAATTCGTCGCCGCCGAACCGGGCGAGTCGATCGCCGTCGCGCATGACGTGGCGGAGTCGCCCGGCGATCTGGCGGAGGAGTTCGTCGCCGACCCCGTGACCGAGGCTGTCGTTGACGACCTTGAAGTTGTCGAGGTCGATGAACAGCACCGACACCTGGCCGACCTCGGCGAGCAGGAGCAGTTCGTCGAGGCGTGCCACCAGCGCCATTCGATTCGGCAACTCGGTCAGCCCGTCGTGCGTGGCGGCGTGCGTGAGTTGCTCGGCGGCCAAGCGCTGCTCGGTGACATCCTCGATGTGGGTGATCGCCAGCGCAACGCCGTCGTCCTCGGTCACCGAGACTCGGGTCCGAGCCCACATGAAGCCGCCGTCGCTGCGCACGTAGCGCTGATCGAGCAGGTACGTGTCGGCGATGCCCAGTTCGAGCCGAGCACGATGGGTTGCCACCGCACGCAGATCGTCCGGGTGCGTGATCTCGCGGATGCCGATGCCGATCAGGGACGACAACGGTCGACCGAGCATGTCGGCAAGCGATTGGTTGGCGTCGACGATGCGGCTGTCGTCGAGCCTGACGAGCGCCATCCCGGTCGGCGCCGAATGGAATGCCTGCTGGAACCGGCGGCGAGCCTGCTCGAGCGCCACCGTCGTGCGGGCGCGGTCGGTGACGTCACGCAGCACCACCACGAGGCCGCCGGCCTGCTCGCCGGCCATCGCCGGCCGGTGCAGCGATGCCTCGACGAGGTGCGGGTCGCCCTCGGTGTCGACCAACTCGAACACCACGTGCCCGCCCAACGGCCCGGTGGGGTCCTCACCGTTGCGGGGCGCCGGGAACGGCTGGTCGAAGTGCCAGCGCTCGGTGACCGACTCCCGATCGTCGTCACCGATCATCTCGAGGAACGCTCGGCCGACGAGTTCGTCGATCGTCCGCCCGGTCAGCAGCGCCGCACGCTGGTTCGCCGACTCGATCACACCGCGATCGTCCAAGCCCATCACCGCGTCGGGAAGGTCGTCGAGGAGACGCCGGATCTCCGATTGTGTCTGCGACAGCTCGTCGATCGTGCGATGGAGGCGACGACCGACCCGGCGGGCCTCGAGCAGGGTCGCGACGATCGCCACGATCGCCAACGCACCGATACCGGCCACGACGGCGATCGTGGTGGCCCCTGGGTCGGATCCAGCGCGAAGTCCGGCCAGGACGACCAGCGCCGCCGACACCGCAACCACCGGAAGCACCAGCCACCATGCCCGGTAGCGGTGGTCGGCTGGTGGAGAGGTCACCGCCCAACGATAGAGCCGCGCAGCCGAACGACTGAGGGATGGGCGCACCCGGAACGCAACGGGAGGGTCAGGTTCCCCGCGTCTCGTTCCACCAGCGATCGAGGCGCCGACGAATCTCGTCGTCGCCGAGCAGACCCTCATCGAGGCGGATGTCCATCAGGAACTTCATCGCTTCGCCGATCTCGCGTCCAGGTCCGATGCCGAGCTGCTCCATCACGGCGTTTCCGTCGAGCTCGGGGCGCAGCGCGGCGAGTTCCTCGGCCGCCTCGAGTTCGTCGATCCGTGCCTCCAACTCGTCCATCCGCCTCGACAGGCGGGCGGCCTTCTTCTCGTTGCGCGTCGTGCAGTCGCACCGCGTGAGAACGTTCAGTTCGGCGAGGAGATCGCCTGCGTCGCGCACGTACCTGCGTACGGCCGAGTCGGACCATCCCATCGAATAGGTGTGGAACCGAAGGTGCAGGGCGACCAGCTCGGTCACCGCCGACACGTCGTCGTTGGAGTAGCGCAACGCGTTCATGCGCTTGCGAGTCATCCGTGCACCGACGGCGTCGTGATGGTGGAACGTGGTGCCCTTGCCTTCGAGATACCCGCGAGTGCGCGGTTTTCCGACGTCGTGGAACAGCGCGGCCAGCCGGGTGAGCCGGAAGTCGAAGCTCGACGCTTCGCCGTCGGCCTTCGCTGCGCGCTCGTGTGGCGGTCGCACGTTCTCGACGACGGCAATCGAGTGCGTCAACACATCCTTGTGGCGGTGGATCGGGTCGTTCTCGAGGCGCATCGCCGGCAGCTCGGGAAGGAACTGATCGGCGAGCCCGGTGTCGACGAGAAACCACAATCCGGCGGCCGGATGATCGACGACGAGCAGCTTGTCGAGCTCGTCGCGGAGACGTTCCGCCGACACGATCTCGAGTCGGGGCGCCATCTCGCGGACCGCGTCGACCAGTTCGGCGGTGGGGACCAACTGATGGCCAGCGATGAACCGCGCAGCGCGCAACATCCGCAGCGGATCGTCGCTGAAGCTGACATCGGGGCCGATCGGAGTTCGCAGGACACGAGTGGCGAGATCGACCGCCCCGTCGAAGGGGTCGATCAGCGAGGGGGTGCCGTCGTCGCCGGTCAGTTCGAGAGCCATGGCGTTGACGGTGAAGTCACGCCGGGACAGGTCGGCCTCGATCTCGTCGGCGAACACGACGTGAGGCTTGCGCGAGTCGTCGGTGTAGGCCTCGGCGCGCAACGTCGTGATCTCGTAGATCCGCTCGACACCATCGGAGTTGCGGACCTGCGCGCCGATCGTGCCGAACTTCTCGCCCTGGGTCCAGATCGCGTCGGCCCAGCCCTCGAGACACCGTTTGATCTCGGGTGGGCGGGCATCGGTGGTCAGATCCAGATCGAAGTCGTCGCGCCCGGAGCCGACGAAGAGGTCACGAACGGTGCCGCCGACCAGATACAGCCGGTGGCCCGCAGTGCGGAATCGTTCTGCGAGCGGGGCCAGCTCGGCCAGCACGGGCGACAAACGTTCGGGAACCACGGCGACAAGGCTACGAGGACCATCGCTGTGTCGTGATCGCCCCGGTCGGCGGCCGGGCCGTGACGGCGACGCGGTGCCCACATCCGAGTACCTTCGGACCGGTGAGCAGTCTGGCGGCCGCACGTCCCGCACGGGCCCGTCTGGGTCGCTGGCCGTACGACGACCGCGTCGCGCACCTGGTACTCCTCGACCACCACATGCAGCCGAGCACCGCTGATGTGGCCGGCTGGATCGACGAGGCAGCAGGCCAGGGTGCCCGCATCGTCCGGACAGGTGCGCTGTTCCCGAATGCCGTGCCCGCGTTCCTCGACGCCGGATTCCGTGTCGCAGACACCCTGACGCTGCTCGCTCGCCAACTCGACGGCACCGGCCCGACCACGTCAGGCCGACCCACGATCGGCGCACCGATACGGCTGCGGCGCCTCCGCCCGGCCATGCTGCACGATGCGGCCGAGATCGACCGACGCTCGTTCTCGACACCGTGGGCGAACGACGGCGCAGCCCTTGCCGACATCCTGCGCGCGACGCCGTATCACCGGTCACGCTGTGTCTCGATCGATGGGCGCATGGTCGGATTCTCGATCAGCGGACGCGCCGACCGGTCCGGCTACATCCAACGACTCGCCGTCGATCCAACCGCACGCCGTCGCGGCATCGCACGCCTTCTGCTCGCCGATGCACTGCGGTGGATGAAGCGCCGCGACATCACCCGGGCACTCGTCAACACCGGCACGGACAACCACTCGGCACTGGCGCTCTACGAGGGGTTCGGCTTCGAGCGCCAGTCGGGCTCGCTCGTGATTCTCGAACGAGCGTTGCGATGACCACCGGCTCGGGTCCACGATCCCCATGGCGCTGGATCGGCCCGATCGCCTGCTCGGCCGTCCTGGTGGCAGCACCCGCGACCTGGGCGTCGGGGACGGAACCAGCACCAGCACGATCGGTACAACCCGCGTCGGCACTGCCGGCCCAATCGACGAACGAGCCCCGGCTCGAGCTCATCGAGCAGCGTCTTGCGGTCGATCCCAACGGCACCATCGAGCTGCGCTATCTGCTCACCGGGCTGTCCGGTGATCCGCTCGAACTCCTGCCACCGGAACCAACAGAGCCATCACCGCCTCCCGAACCGCCAGCGACCGACGCGACCGACCCGGCGGGAACGGCACCGCTGCCACCGCCGACAGCACCCGAACCACCGCCACCACCGCCGGCGCTCGTCCTCGAGATCACCAACTACGCGCCACTGATCGATCCGGAAGATGTCGGACGGGTCGTGGGCAGCAACATCGACCCGAACACCTTTCGGAGCATCAGCGCCCCCGTGGACGGTGTGGTGATCGATGCGCGTCCCCTCTTGAGCCTCAACGACGACGACACCGCGAACCTGGTGCTCGACATCGACACCGACGTCGTCAACAGCATCGAGACACGGCTCAAGCTCGACCAACCGGGCGTCTACCCCCTTCGGATCCAGCTGTTGCTCGTCGACGACGGTGACGAACAGCTGATCGCCACCGCCGGCACCGTGATCCAACGGATCGCCGGAGCCGTCGACGCCGACGCCGAGACCGCTCCACCGATCGACCTGGCCGTGGTCACCGTCACGCCCGGTCCGCCACCCGACGCCGACGAGGCCGTGCTCGAACGCGCTCGCACACAGCTCGACGCTGCGATCGAGTTGGCGGCGGACGTCGATGCGTCGGTGACGCTCGAGGTACCGCCCACGCTCGTGGCCGCGGAAGCCGCCACGCCGGAGGGCGCCGAACGCCTCGCCGTGGCACTCGCAGACGACGAGCTCGTGGCACTGCCGATCGTCCCGCTCGACGTGTCGTCCGCAGTCGCTGCGGGGCAGGAAGACGCCTACGTCAGCTTGCTCGGCGCCGGGGAGGACCTCCTCACCGCGGCAGTGCCGACCACGTCGTCGCGACGTGACGTCTGGCTGACCACCGATGAGCTCAGCGCAGGAGGAGCGCAACTGCTCCGGGACCTCGGCACCCGGTTCGTCGTGCTCCCCGCCGACCTGTACGCCGAGACGATCGACGACGACCTGCCGCCGAGCGACCTCTTCGTCGAAGCGGAGCTGCCCGACGGAGGCACCCTCCCGCTTCTCGTCGTCGGCCCACTGGCGGAGGGACTCACCACCCGGGCAGCTGATCGGATCCTGGCCCGATCGACCACGACCGAATGGGCCGTCAGCACGCTCGGTGAACTGCTGGTCGAGCAAGCCGACGACGATGCAGCCACGAATTCGGCGCTCGACCAACCGACATCACCACCGCGTCGGAGCCGGGTCCTGACCACGCCCGACCTCTCGAGTCCCGACGCTCGTCTGGTCGGGGCCCTCGAAGCACTCGCCACGACGACCCCATCCGTTCGCTTCTCCCCGGCGTCGGCACTCGTGGGGCTCACCGACGTCCTCGTCGAACGCGGCGACGAGCCCGTCACGGTCCAGCTGCCGGACGTCGCCGGGCCGCCGCTCGAGGCCCGAGTCGAACTGATCGCCCTCACCAGGCTGGAACTGGCCAGTGCCGCCTCGATGCTGCCCGACGACGACCCGCGCATCACCGCCTGGTCGACGCAACTCGACACCCTGATCTCGACGGGATACACCGATGCCAAGGCCCAGGCCATCGCCACGGAACTGATCGCAGATGCGCACTCGTTGACCGAGGCAGTCGAACTCCCGCAACCGTTCACGTTCACCCTCACCGGACGCAACGGCACGATCGAGGTTCGCATCGGCAACACACGTGACGAACCACTCGACGTCGTCGTCTCGCTCGACTCGGAGAAGGTGAACTTCCCGGAGGGTGACCAACGGGTGACCTTGCGCCCGCTCGACGAGACCAGCCTCTTCGTCCCGGTCGAAGCCGAGTCGAACGGCACCTCGCCGATCAGTCTCGTCGTCTCCACACCCGCCGGCCAGCCACTCGACGATCCGGTGACCTTGACCGCTCGAGTGTCCGCGCTGACCGGCCTCGGCCAGGTGCTGACCGGTGGGTTCATCGTGGTGCTGCTGACCTGGTGGTTCACCCACTGGCGGAGTCGACGACGCGCGGAACTCGCCATCGACGTGCGCGACCGTCATCCCAGTGCGGGTCCAGTAGAATCCGACAAATTGTGAGTGACCAGACCAACGCCGATCCGCCCACCAACGCGACCGTGCACGTCGTGACCGACAGCTCGTGCGATCTTCCAGCCGACGTCGCAGCCGAACTCGGTATCGACATCATTCCGCTCACGATCCGCTTCGGCGACGACGAGTTCGTCGACCGCACGGAACTCTCGACTGCTGAGTTCTGGACCCGGTGCGTCAATTCCGACACCCTTCCCGAAACCGCAGCGCCCGCTCCCGGTCAGTTCGAACAGGCCTACCGCGCTGCGGCAGCCGCTGGAGCCGCCAGCGTGATCGTGGTCTCGTTGTCGTCGGCGCTGTCGGCCACGATGCAGTCGGCGCAGCTCGCCGCTCGCACCGTCATGGCCGATCCCGACATCGACCTCGACGTCCGCGTTGTCGACAGCCGAACGATCACGATGGGTCTGGGCACGATCGCCCTGGCATGCGCCCGGGCCGCTCGGGACGGCGCCGACATCGACGCCGTCGAGGCGCTCGCCAACGATCTCGTCGACCGCACCCGCGTCTTCGGTGCCCTCGACACACTCGACAACCTGAAGAAGGGTGGACGGATCGGCAACGCCAAGGCGATGCTCGCGACGGCGCTGTCGATCAAACCGATCATCGAGGTCACCGGTGGCGTGGTCGAGCAGGCCGGCAAACAGCGCACGCGCTCGAAGGCATTGAGCTATCTCGTCGACAAGGTGCAGAGCTACGACGGCAAGATCGAGAATCTGGCCGTCCTGCACGCCGACTGCAGCGACATCGACCTGTTCGTCGAGATGCTCGCCCCGTACCACACCGGTGACATCGTCGTCGGCGAGATCGGCCCGGTCATCGGCACCCACGGAGGCCGCGGCACCATCGGTGTCGCGTTCCAGGTCACCGAGGCCTGAACCAGCAACGAACCACCTGCGCCACCCCCCGACGTACGAATTGACGGCGTCGGAGGGCCCGCCAGGGCTAGCGTTCGTCTCCAGTCATGTCCGCTGCGGCTCCGCCCCCCACCCCCACCGTCATCGCGCAGCGGTACGAACTGCAGCGCATGCTCGCGCAAGGCGGCATGGCCGAAGTGTGGTTGGCGGTCGACCTCACACTCGATCGCAAGGTGGCCGTCAAGTGGCTCAAGCCGGCGCTCGCCACCGATGCCGTCGTCGCTGAACGGTTCCGTCGCGAGGCCATCGCCGCGGCCAGCCTCAACCATCCGAACATCGTCGCCGTCCACGACGTGTTCGAGCAGGACGGCCGTCAAGCCGTCGTGATGCAACTCGTCGAGGGCAAGAGTCTGCGCCAGGTACTCGACACCCAGAAACGACTGAGCCCCGAACTGACCTGCCACATCGGCACCTGCGTCGCAGCAGCACTCGACCATGCCCACGACGCGGGTTTCGTGCATCGCGACGTCAAGCCGGGCAACATCATGATGACGTCCGACGGGCGGGTGTTGCTCACCGACTTCGGCATCGCCAAGGGACTGCAGTCGGCCGAGACCGACCTGACCAGCGACAACATCATGATGGGAACTGCCAAGTACCTGTCGCCTGAGCAGGTGCGAGGCAAGAAACTCGACGGTCGTGCCGACCTCTACTCGCTCGGACTCGTGCTCTACGAGTGCTTGGCCGGGCGCGTGCCGTTCCTCGGTGAGACCGACGCCGACACCGCGCTGGCCCGTCTCCAGCGGGACCCCACCGACCTCAGCCGGCTCCGGGCGACCCTGCCGACCAAGCTCGTCGTGGCGATCCACCAGCTCCTCGCTCGCAACCCGGCGCACCGCCCCGCCACCGGCGCCGAGCTGGTGGCCACCCTTCGCGATGCGGCCAAGGACGGGCCACCCGAGATCGACCCGACCCCCTACGAGCACTCGCCCGTCGCTCCGAGCGGCGGCCGGCGTCTCCGGCGCGCACCCTCGGACATCGCCGGTCGAGCCGGCGACCGGGCCCGGTCGACCCGGCCAACCGACGAGCAGCCCGTCACAGCGCACACCGGAACACACACCCCGATTCCGGGTGAGGTCGCACACTCGTCGACCCCCTCGACGCCACCGAGTGCGACGCCCCCGCCGCTTCGTGACACCGGCGACTCGACACCTCGGGCAGCTTCCCAGCGCGGCAAACCGGCCAAGGGACTCACGCAGGAATGGCGTCCGGCGTTCACGGTGGTCGCCGTGCTCCTCGCCGCTGCGCTGGTCGTCGGCGGACTGCTGTGGACGAGCTCGAACTTCGGAGGCGCCGATCCCGTCACCTCGACGACGGCGTTGCCCGAGACCCAACCCACCACCGCAGCCGCTCAAGCTCCCGCCGTGGTCGGCCCGGCGGCGATCGCCACGGTCACCGCCTACGACCCGGACGGCGACGGCACGGAGAACGACGCTGACGCCATGATGTCACTGGCCGACGGCAACCCGGGCACCTCGTGGGCGACCGAGTGCTACTCGTCACGGTTCATGGGGGCCAAACAGGGCGTTGGCCTCGTGGTGACCTTCGACGAGTTGGCGAGCCAGGCGCTCACCGTCGATGTGCAGACCGGGCCCTACCAGGTCGACTTCTTCGCCACCGACGCCGAGACCATTCCGCCCTCCCTGGCCGAGTGGGGACCTGCGCTCGGTTCCACTGCCTTCGCCAACGAGGCCGAAACCGTGGTGTCACCCACACCGTCGGCGCCCGCACGACACATCCTCGTCCTGCTCAAGGAACTCGGCGAGGACGGGAGTTGCAGCGACCAGAACCCCCATCGGGGCCGTCTGGGCGAGATCGCCCTCGTCGAGTGAATCCCGCCGCCTGACCGGCCGTCGACGACCAGCGCCCACCCCACCTCCAACCGAGCGGCGACATCACCTGACACGAGGGTCGAGTTCGTTACGATCCAGTCATCCCCAGCCACCTCGATGACGCCGCCTTGGTTGCCGCCGCGGAGGGCGGCGACCGCTTCGCGCTCGACCAGTTGCTCCGCGTCCACTACGACCGCATCCATGCGGTGTGCCGGCGTGTGGCGGGCAGCACCAGAGATGCCGACGATGCGTGTCAGGAAGCGCTGATCAAGATCGTTCGCAACCTGCCACGCTTCGACGGTCGATCGTCGTTCGGGACGTGGGCCTACCGGATCGCCACCAATGCCTCACTCGACGAGCTCCGCAAGCGCCAACGGCGACCAGCGCTCCACTCGGTCGACGAGGACGACCGAGCCGAAGCGGTCGATCCGTCCGCCCATCGGTACACCGACTCACTGGCCGACCAGTTGATGATCGACGATGCGCTCGATCGCCTGCCCGAGGACCTTCGCATCGCCGTGGTCCTCCGCGATGTGGCCGACCTCGACTACGCCGAGATCGCGACGACACTCGACGTGCCTGTCGGCACCGTGAAATCGCGGATCTCGCGCGGTCGCGCTGCGCTCGCCTCCTCGCTCCGACTCGATCAGAAACCACGGAACCAACGCGCGAGCGACGAGCGTCCAATGGATCCGACATGAACGATGACCTGACCCTCCTCGCCAGCGTGTATCTCGATGACGACGTCACCACCGACGAACGCGCACGTGTCGAGGACGACCCGGACGCGATGGCCGAAGTCGGGCGACTCCGGGCCGTACGGGCGCTGCTCGGCGATCTCGAGCCACCGGCGATCTCCGTGCGCGAGACCCACCTCGCTGCTGCACTCGAGGCGTGGGAGCGGCTTCCGCAGACCGAACGCAGCGGTGTGCGACGGGATCAGACACCCGCCGGCATCGACGCGGCAGCGGCCGCCGGTGCGGCATCGGTCACCGCTCCGACCCCACTGAACACACGCCGACGCCCGGCATCCACACGGTGGTTGACCGGTGCCGCAGCAGCCCTCGTGCTGGTCCTGGTCGGCGGGGTCGCGCTGCAGCTGCGCAGCGACGATCAGGACGACAGTGCATCGAGCTCCTCCGACGAAGCGGTCGAGCTCGAGTCCGAGAGCGACAGTGCCGCACGAGCCGGTGGCGACCTCGGCGCCGACGAGTTGGCCCCCGCTGCGACCTCGGCCGATGCGGCCGCGAATCAACTCGACACGGGCGTCGACGATGCCGCACCACCAGGGGAGGAAGGCGGGCTGCCCGAGCTCTTGAACACCACCGATCTCGCCGACTTCGCCGGCCCGGCGTTCGGTGCACCGGTCGCCCCTGACGGCGTGCCCGAGGTCACCAGCGCCACCGGTGACCTCTCCGACATCGCGTCCGATGTCGTCGAGGCCGAGCCGCGATGCCTCGGCGTCGATGTCGTGGTGGGTCCCGCTGTCTACATCGACACCGTCGTCGTGGTCGGCATCGACGAGAGCCGGAATCTCGCCCTCGCGTACGAGCCCGTCACCTGCAACGAGGTCGCTCGGGTGCGACTGCCGTGACCCGGCGGCTAGCCTCGGCGACATGCCGGCCAATCCGCTGACCGATCCGAACTGGGCAACCGAGACCACGGACAAGCTGGTCACCCTCATCGACAACGTCCGTGCCCAGACCACCCAGAAGGTGGTCTACGCCGCCCGTGGCGCCGTGTTCGGGGTGATCGCGGTGATGCTCGGCACACTGATCGCAGTCATCGCGGTCATCGGGTTGTTCCGCGGCCTGCAGGCGCTGCTCGAGCTCGCCGTCGGCTGGGATCGTGCGGTGTACCTGAGCTATCTCATCGTCGGCGTCGTCTTCAGCATCGTCGGCCTGGTGCTGTTCCGAAAGCGCAACAGCGCTGCCACCGCCTGACGTCGATCACTCACCGCACGACCGTCACCCCACCGATCCAGAGGAAGTCACATGTCAGACGTTCGCGACGTCATCATCATCGGATCCGGCCCAGCGGGCCTGACCGCTGCGGTCTACACCGCACGCGCCAACCTGGCTCCGCTCCTGATCGAGGGAGAGCCCTCGAGCACCAGTGACCAACCGGGCGGGCAGTTGATGCTGACGACCGACGTCGAGAACTTTCCCGGCTTCCCCGACGGCATCATGGGCCCGGAACTGATGGCCAACATGCGCAGCCAGGCCGAACGCTTCGGCACCGAGATCCTCACCGAGAAGGTCACCGAGGTCGACCTGTCCGAGCGACCGTTCCGTGTCTGGGTCCGAGAAACCGAGTATCGGGCCCATTCGGTGATCGTCAGCACCGGCGCCCAGTCGCTGATGCTCGGTCTGGAGCCCGAGCAGCGTTTGATCGGCCATGGCCTGTCGACGTGTGCGACCTGCGACGGGTTCTTCTTCCGAGGCCACGAGATCGCCGTGGTCGGTGGCGGCGACTCGGCGATCGAAGAAGCCACATTCCTCACGAAGTTCGCCGACAAGGTCACCATCGTGCACCGTCGTGACGAACTGCGGGCCTCGAAGATCATGCAGGACCGAGCCTTCGCCAACCCGAAGATCGAGTTCCACTGGAACGCCCGGGTGACCGACATCTTCGGCGACACCTCCGTGTCAGGCATCGAGTTGACCGACACGATCGATGGTTCGGTGTCGACAATGGACGTCACCGGGCTGTTCGTCGCCATCGGCCACCGGCCCAACACCGATCTCTTCGCGGGCAAGTTGGCCATGAACCCCGACAGTGGCTACCTGATCACCCGGCCCGACTCGTCGTACACCGACGTCGAGGGCGTCTTCGCCTGCGGCGACGTGCAGGACGACGTGTACCGCCAGGCGATCACCGCTGCCGGATCCGGCTGCATGGCGGCAATCGACGCCGAACGTTGGCTCGAGGCCAACGTGCACAACTGATCACGCCGCCTCCCACCGCGACATCGAACCGGCCGCCGGAATGTCCTGGCGCTGCGACTGGTTGCAACGAATCCTGCACGAGCGCCCTACGCTGCTCGTGACCTCTGAAAGGATTGCAACATGGCAGACGGCATCGTCAACTTGTCCACCAACACCTTCGACGAGACCGTGATCGGCTCCGACAAGCCGGTGATCGTCGACTTCTGGGCGGAATGGTGCGGTCCGTGCAAACAGATTGCTCCGATCCTCGCCGAGATCGCCGACGAACACCGCGACGATCTCACCGTCACGAAGCTCAATGTCGACGACAACCCCGACCTCGCCATGAGGTACAACGTCATGAGCATCCCGACGCTGTTGGTCTTCTCCGGCGGTGAGGTGTCCAAACGCCTCGTCGGCGCCAAGAGCAAGGGTGCCCTGCTCCAGGAGCTCGACGAATTCCTGGCGACGGCACGCTGACCGGTCGCTTCCCGTTGGCGGCGGGGCAGCACGGCGAAGCAGTCCGCGATCTCCAGCGCCGCTTGAGTGCGGCCGGCTTCGCGGTCTCTGATGACGCGCCCGGCGACTTCGGCGGTTCGACCTGCGAGGCGGTCACGTCCTTTCAACTCGCACGCGGCCTCCACGTCAGCGGGCGCTGTGACGAACACACCTGGATGGCGTTGGTCGAAGCGGGTTGGCGGCTCGGCGACCGACTGCTCGTGCTCGCAGCGCCACAACTGCGCGGCGACGACATCTCCACGCTCCAAGACGGACTCAACCAGTTGGGCTTCGACTGTGGGCGCCCCGACGGGATCTTCGGGCCCGCCACCGTTCGCGCGCTCGTCGACTTCCAACGCAACGGGGGGTTGTCGCCCGACGGCATCTGTGGGCCCCGAACCGTGCGCATGCTCGAATTGCTGCGCCGGCAGACGGGCTCGGGCCCTGGCGTCGCTTCGGTCCGCGAGTCGCTCACGATCCACGAATCGCTTCGAACGCTGCGGATCGTCGTCGGCCAATTCGGCGGGCTCAGTTCGATCACCCGGTCGGTCACCCGCTCCTTGCGCACCGGCGGTGCCACGGTGATGTCGACCGATGAGTACGAGGCAGCATCACAGGCCGCCGCAGCCAACCGGTTCGGCGCCCAACTCTACGTGGGGTTCGAGGCCCGATCGGACGAACGTTCCCTCATCTCGTACTTTGCCGTACCCACGTTCGAGTCGATCGGCGGACGCTCGCTCGCCACGCACATGGTGGCAGCGTGGTGCGACGACGTACTGGCCGTACCGGAGATCCGCGGCATGCGGCTCCCGGTCCTGCGCGAGACCCGCATGCCAGCGGTGTTGTGCTCGTTGGGGCCCGTTCGTGCAGCGGTCGACGCGACCGACGCGGTGGCCGACACCGTGCTCGCCGCAGTGACCGCGTGGACCACCCACACCAGCCCCGAACACTGATCTCCACGGTTGTCCACAGCCTTCCCCACAGCCTGTGGGTTGCTCTCGACATGACCTTGAGCCGAGCACCACGCTGCGTGAGTCAAGGCGCCGTCACGACGCGGTTTCGGTGACCATCCGTGGCACCGAATCGGTGCCCTCAGGCTCACGCGCGAGGTGAGAGTCGAGGGTCGCGCAGCACCGATGACGGGGCTCAGCCCGTCATCGCACGATAGATCCGTTCGAGGTCCTCGAGATCCGCGAATTCGATCGTGACACGACCCTTCTTGGCCGTCATCTGCACGCTCACGCGCGTCTCGAGGTGCTCGGCCAGCAGGTGCTCGAGCTCGAGCAATCCAGGCGGGCGGAGTCGGGTCGACGGAGTGAGTCCTGCGCCATCCATCGCAGCATCGTCGATCGCAACACCTGCGGGCTGCGCCGGTGGCTCCTCCTGGGGTGGCGTCACGCCGTCGGATCGGACGGCGTCCTCGACCATCCGAACGGACCAACCACCGGTGGCTGCCTCCCGCGCCAGTCGTTCCTGGCGCCCTCGATCCGGTGTCCCGAGCAACGCTCGGGCATGTCCGGCGGACAACTGACCATCGGCCAACAAGTGCTGTACTGCCGGCGGCAGGCCGAGCAGTCGCAGACTGTTGGTGATCGCCGAACGGCTCTTTCCCACGCGGGTGGCGACCTGATCGTGGGTCAGGCCGAATTCGTCGAGCAACTGCTGATACGCGGCTGCCTCCTCCAATGCGGTGAGGTCCTGTCGGTGCAGGTTCTCGACCAAGGCCTGCTCGACGGAACTGACGTCGTCGGTCAACCGCACGACGGCGGGGATCGTCGTCAGTCCGGCGCGCTGGGCCGCACGCCATCGTCGCTCGCCGGCAATGAGCTCGAACTCGCCGTCGTCGAGCGGACGAACCAGAATCGGTTGCAGGACACCCATCTCCGTGATCGACGATGCCAGTTCGGTCAGACTCTCCTCGTCGAAGTGAACTCGCGGCTGGTTCGGGTTCGGTGACACCGCTCCGACGGGAATGTCGGACAGGACCGCACCGACGGTGGAATCGCTGTCCGTGAGTTCAGCACCGGGGATGATGGAGCTCAGGCCCTTGCCGAGTCCGCTAGATCGCGCCATGGTGTACCTCTCGTGCTGCGTCCCGATACGCAATGGCGCCCCGAGACGTCGGGTCGAACGTCGTGATGGGCTGGCCGAACGACGGTGCCTCGGACAGCCGGACCGACCTCGGGACCACCGACTTGAGCACCTTGTCCCCGAAGTGCTCGCGCACCTCGCTGACCACCTGACCGGACAGTTTCGTTCTGGCGTCGTACATGACGCACAGGATCGTGCTCATCTCGAGCGTGGGATTCAGGTTGCGCTTGACCAGGTCGACGTTGCGGAGCAACTGTCCGAGACCCTCCAGGGCGTAGTACTCGCATTGAATGGGCACCATCACCTCATTAGCGGCAGCGAGGCCATTGACGGTCAACAGGCCGAGTGATGGGGGACAGTCGATCAGCACGTAGTCGTAGTCGTCGAGCACGGCCTCGATCGCCCGCTTGAGTCGCTGCTCACGGCTGAACGCCGGAACCAGTTCGATCTCGGCGCCGGCCAGGTCGAGTGACGCCGGTGCGACGAACAGATTTCGCACATCGGTGGGCTCGACCACGTTCTCGAGGGGTTCCTCGTGCATCAACACGTGATACATCGAGTGTTCCAGTCCCCGGTTCTCGATGCCCAGCCCCGTCGATGCGTTTCCCTGCGGGTCGAGGTCGATGATGAGCGTCCGGAGGCCCATCTCGGCGAGGGAGGCACCGAGATTCACGGTCGTGGTGGTCTTGCCCACACCACCCTTCTGATTGGCGAGGGCAATGACCCGCGGGAGTGGGTGAGCGTCAGTGGGGATCGGCGGCTGATCGCCCAGTATCGGGGACTGGTCACCGGGTATCGGCGCCGGTGGAGCAAGGTGACCCGGCATCTCAGCTGGGGTGTCGGATTCCGACAACGGGGTTCTCCGTTCAGAGCAGGCAACGACAGCGTGGAGACGCTGCGTCGGTGGGGACCCGCATACTCTGCCGGATTCAGACGACCGAGACAAGCATTTCGGTGTGTTTCACGTGAAACCATCGGAGAGAATTGCCGAGGGCTGATGGCCGAGTGTCCGGGCGACCGGGCGACCGCAGAGCGTCAGAGCGTCAGAGCGTCAGAGCGTCAGAGCGTCGGAGCGTCACGGTGTCCGGGTGTTTCACGTGAAACACTCCGGCGGTCGCAGTCATGCGAGTTCG
>CAWKCN010000039.1:0-77293 GCA_963848145.1 Ilumatobacteraceae bacterium | reverse complement strand
GCGACAGTGCCGGGATCGACGGTCGATCCCGGCACTGCTCGGACTGTTGGGACTGAACGCACCACGACCGGCGTTACGTTTGGTGTCAGACACCAGACGTAACATCCGGACACCGCGGGGACCAGCTGCGGCGATGACGTTCAGCGGGGGTTGGCGGAAATTCGCCAGGCGGTCCAGCCTGTCGGCCTAGCGGCCAACCACCTCCAGGGTCCCGTATGAATTGTCTGGCATGTGTTGGACCACCTCCTCTCTCGGTGAGAGACAGTTCAGCACATGACTTCAGATCGTGTACGACTGATTTGCGAGAATTTTCGACGCGAGTTCCAGGTTCCCGTCGATGACGACCTCGTCGAGCAGATCGTCTGCGCCGACCCGTCCGGCGCATCGTCGGGTCATCACCCCGATCGGCATCGTCAGCGTCACCGTCGCCGGTTCGCTCAACTCCGGAACCACCGCTGCCCGGTCGCCCACTTCGACGTGGAGCCGACGCACCACCGTTCCTCCGTCGGTGAGCGCGAACGTCACCGACTGCCCCCGAGTTGCACCGGCCTTCTTCCCGACGACGAATCCGAGGGCGGTCGACATCTCGTCGAGCACGACGTCGACCGCCAGACCACTCTCGTGGCCGGGGCGACCGACGGCGTCGCGGATGTCCTGTTCGTGCAACCAACAGTCGAACACCCGGATCTGCATGAATCGGCCGTAGGTGTCTTTTCCGGCCGGCGTGAACGACTCGGCGTTCCACTCGTCGTCGCTCATCGCTTCGAGCGCTGCCAGTCGGGCCCCGGTCAACTCGCGAAATCGGGACAACACAGCGTTCGGCGGCATCGGACGCAGCGCTTCGACCCACTGCTCGTTGAAGACTCCGATGTCGTTGCGCACATGTTTGGCAGTGTCACGATCGACCTCGACGCTTGGACCGGCTTCACCCGACAGCATCGCCTCGGTGCCGACGATGTGCGACACGTTGTCCTGGACGCTCCAACCCGGCAGCGGTGTCGCACGACGCCACTCGTCGTCGGACAACTCGTCCAGCAGCTGGCCGAGGCTCGCCCACACCTCTCCGAGTGCAGCGACGGTCCGGTCCTTCGTGATGCTCGATGCCATGAAGGCATCTTGGCAAAGCGAGCAATGAGCTGTCGCAGTGGGTCAGAGCACGTCGTCGAGTGGAGCCTGCGGACCGACTGCGCCAATCGCCTCGAAGTAGCCGAGGTGCGCCTCGACCACGTTGACCGCGTCGACGTCGTCGAGCAGTGCGATGTCGTTCGCCTCGGCTTCGCCCAGCAGGAACGCGGTGAGCGTGTCCTCGGTGAGGACGACGGTTTCGTCGATCGCCTGCGGGAGATCGACGACCTGATCGGGCTGGAGACCCTGCTCGTGCAACCAGCGCATGTGGAACACGAGCAGCTGCTCGACCTCTTCCGGAGTCAGGCGGGCCTGGCTCTCCTCGGGGAGCCGGTCGCAGACGAAGTCGACCGCTTCGTCGAGCTGGTACACCACACGTGGTGCGACCGCATCGAGGCGGTGGGCCTCACGCCCGACCACGACTGCGGCGATCGCGAACACGAGCAACGCCGCCACCACTGCGAACACGATCGTGATGCCGTCCATCAGTGGTGCAGTCTACGAACGCGAACGAGCGATGAGCTTCCGCGACACCTGTGGGCGCGGAAACTCATCGCTCGTGACTCGACTGGCGCGCGAGGCGCTCGTCTCAGATACCGATGCGCTGGGCGAGCTGCTCGCGGTGATAGGTCGGATCACCGAAGAGGAGCTCGGAGCTCTTGGCCCGCTTGAAGTACAGGTGGGCGGGGTGCTCCCAGGTGAAGCCGATGCCACCGTGGATCTGGATGTTCTCGGCTGCAGCGTGGAAGTACGCCTCCGAGCAGTAGGCCTTGGCGAGCGATGCGGTCGAGGCGAGCTCGTCGTTCATCTCGCTTGCGCACCACATGCCGTAGTAGGCGGCCGACTTGGCCGACTCGACCTCGAGGAGCATGTCGGCGCACTTGTGCTTGATCGCCTGGAACGAGCCGATCGGGCGACCGAACTGCACGCGGACCTTGGCGTAGTCGACAGCCATCTCGAGCACCATCTGGGCGCCGCCGACCTGCTCGGCGGCGAGCGCCACGGCAGCGAGGTCGAGCACGGTCTGGATCGTGTCCCAGCCCTTGCCCTCTTCGCCGATCAGCTCGGCGGGGGTGTTGTCGAAGTCGAGCTTGGCCTGCTTGCGGGTCTGGTCCATCGTCGACAGGTTCGTCTTGGTGAGACCGGCAGCGTCACCCTGCACAGCGAACAGCGTCGTGCCGGCAGCGGTCTTCGCGGCAACGATGATCAGGCTGGCGGCGTTGCCATCGAGCACGAAGCTCTTCGTGCCACTGAGGGTGTAGCCGTCGCCCGACTTGGTGGCCTCCATCGTGATGCCCGACTCGTCCCACTTGCCCGAGGGCTCGGTGTAGGCGAGCGTGGCGATCGTCTCGCCCGAGGCGATACCGGGGAGGTACTTGGCCTTGGCAGCGTCGTCGCCCGACTGCAGCAGCGTGTTGGCTGCGAGCACTGCGGTCGAGAAGAACGGGGCGCACAGCAGGGCGCGTCCCATCTCCTCGAGCACGATGCCGAGCTCGACGAAGCCGTAGCCCGAGCCGCCGAACTCCTCGGGGATCGACAGACCCTGGAGGCCCATCTGCTCGCCCATCTGGCTCCAGACCGCCGGGTCGAAACCGTCCTCGGTCTCCATCATCTCGCGGACCGCTTCCTCGGAGCTCTTGTTCTCGAGGAACGAGCGCACGGTGGAGCGGAGTTCTTCCTGTTCATCGGTGAAGGCAAAGTTCATGGGCGAGATCATCGCGGGCTTGCGCGCACACACGCAAGTCTGGTTGTGTACACATGTGGACACTTCTTCGATTCGAGCCGTCGGCATCCGCGAACTCAGAGCAGGTCTGGCCGAGTCGGTCAGGATCGCCGAAGCCGGCGAGCGAACGGTGATCACCGTCGGAGGGCGACCGGTGGCACAACTCGGACCGCTCGACGCCGACGCTCCCGACCTCGAACGCCTCATCGGCTCCGGCGCTGTCATCCCGCCGCGCCGCACCGGCGAGTGGCGACCTCCCGAACCGGTTGCGGTGTGGGCCGGCGTCCGCATCGATCAGGTCTTGCGAGAGCTCCGCGGCTGATGCCCACCGCCCCGCAGCCCCCACCACCCCCCGTTTGCGTTGCAGTTCCGGCGCACCGGGTCACCCAATCCGCAACACAAACGTCGGACCCCGCACCTCACCCCGTTTGCGTTGCAGTTCCGGCGGACCGGGTCACCCAATCTGCAACACAAACGTGGTTGGGGCGGGCGTCGGGGCGGGTGGGACCGTGACGGTGGCGCTCGACACCTCGGCGCTGTTGGCGTTGGCGGTCGAGGGACCGATGCGCACAGTCGCCCTCCAGGCACTCGAGACCGATCCGATCTGGTCCGCCTCGGCGATGGCGCTCACCGAAGCCCTCCCCGCAGTCGATCGGTTGACCGACCAGGCGATCCTGCGGCTCGACCTGGAGGACGCACTTCGCCTCGCCTGGGATCACCTCCACGTGGTGCCCGTCGACCAGCGGTGCCTGGATCGAGCGACGGCGCTGTCGCGTACACAGCCGGTGCGGCTGAGCGATGCCATCCACTTCGCCGCTGCGGAACGCATGCCCGGCCCCATTCGCTTCGTCACCTTCGACGCTGCCCACATCGGTGTGGCACTCGGCCTCGGATTCGACGTGATCAG
Source organism: Ilumatobacteraceae bacterium (assembly GCA_963848145.1). Classification (GTDB taxonomy): domain Bacteria; phylum Actinomycetota; class Acidimicrobiia; order Acidimicrobiales; family Ilumatobacteraceae; genus Sva-07. Next base: position 73,538 of record CAWKCN010000039.1, on the reverse strand, counting down.
CTCCTGACGGAGTCGACTGCGCCCGCCCGGCGCGGTCGGTAGTGTCGGCCTCCGTGAACGCCACCCCGACGTCGACCGACGGCGTGCTCTCGGTCGTGATGCCGTGCTACAACGAAGAAGCGACCGTCGAGCAGATCCTCGACCGGGTGCTCGACTCCCCACTCGTCGGCGAGATCATCGCCGTCGACGACGGCTCCACCGACCGGACGCTCGACATACTCAGCTCCTACGCCGACCCGCGGCTCAGGGTGCTCGCCCAACCCGGCAACCGCGGCAAGGGCGCCGCCCTCCGGCGCGGATTCGCCGAGGCGAGAATGCCCTACGTCATCGTCCAGGACGCCGACCTCGAGTACGACCCCGGCGAATACCCGCGGATGCTCGCCCCGCTCCTCGCCGACGAAGCCGACGTGGTGTACGGCTCGCGGTTCAGCGGCGGAGATGCTCGACGGATCCTCTACTTCTGGCACACGCTGGGCAATCGCGCACTGACACTGGCGTCGAACATGGCCACCAATCTGAACCTCAGTGACATGGAGACCTGCTACAAGGCGTTTCGTCGCGAGGTCATCCAGAGCATCGACATCGAAGAGGACCGGTTCGGGTTCGAACCGGAGGTCACCGCCAAGATCGCCGCGATGCGCTGCCGCGTGTACGAGGTCGGCATCAGCTACCACGGCCGCACCTACGACGACGGCAAGAAGATCGGCTGGCGCGACGGGGTACGCGCAGTGTTCTGCATCGCTGCGTACTCGCCACCAGGCGTCCGGCTCGGGCTCCGACGTGCCAGCCCCTGGGTCGCACGACTCACCGGGTCCTGACCAGCCGCAAACGACGACGACCGTCAGTGCGGTTTGCGGGCAACCAGGAACACCGACTGTCCGAACGGCACCCGTACTCGGGTCTCGAACCAGCGCACCGCCGGCACGATCCACCTGTCGAAGATCTTCACGGTCGTCGGCGACGTCGGCTCCTGGCGGAGGAACCTGCACAGGATCAGCCAGCTGAACCAGCCGGGAAGGTTGACATGACGACCCTCGACCACCTCGTAGCCGGCGAGGCGAACATCTGACTCGAGCTGACGCTTTCGGTAGCGACGAACGTGGCCGAGCTTGGCGTCGAAGTCGCTGTACAGGAACTCGTACGACGGCACCCAGATGCACAGACGACCGCCTGGCTCGAGCCGGTCGTAGATCTCACGCAGGACACCCTGGTCGTCGTCGATGTGCTCGAGCACGTTGATCATCACCGCCGACCCGAACGCAGGCTCCGCCGGTACGTCGGCGACGACACCGGCGATCGTGGTGACCCGGGCATCGTCGACGTAGCGATCGACGAGCAGCGACGCCGCATGGGATCCGGGTTCGACGGCGACGACGTCGCCGAACTCGCGCGTAGCTCTCGGTGAAGGTTCCATGGCCGGCCCCGACCTCGAGCACCGGGCCGACGAGATGCGGCGCACACAGGTCGACGATCCAGTTGCGGTAGTTGAGCGCATCGTCGAGCGAGTCGAGTGACGACGCCAACGTCGCATCGACCGAGTCGGGATCGAACGACGAACGCGATGAGGGGTCTGGCGCTGGCACGGACGGCAGGCTAACGAGCCGCCGTTCGACCCGCCGCCACTTCGACGAACCGAACTGGGCGGGCAGGCTGCAAGACTGTTGCGATGGCTGCGCCCGACACCCTTCACTGGTCCAACGCCGACGTCGAGGTCCACAAGGTGGTGGTCGGGCCCTACGAGAACAACGTCTTCGTCGTGCGATGCCGCGGAGCGGCGAGGCGGTGCTGCTCGACGCGGCGAACGAGCACGAACAGCTGCTGGAGCTGTGCCAGGGCCTCGGTGTGAAGCGAGTACTCGAAACTCATGGCCACTGGGATCACATCCAGGCGGTGCCGGCCATGCGCGAAGCCGGCTACGAAGTTGCCGTCACGTCGCTCGACGCGCCGATGCTCGACGAGGTCGGCTACGACGTCTTCATCGACGACGCCGAGGTGATCGAGGTGGGGCGCCTTCGCCTGCACGCGATCCACAACCCCGGCCACACGCCCGGCTCGATCTCGTTCGCGCTCGACGACACGCCACTGCTCTTCACCGGCGACACGCTCTTCCCGGGCGGGCCGGGCAACACCTCGTTCGAGAACGCCGACTTCGACACGATCATCTCCTCGATCACCTCGAAGCTGTTCACCTTCCCCGACGACACGATCGTGCTGCCCGGGCACGGGCTCGACACCACGATCGGCACCGAACGACCGCACCTCGAGGAGTGGATCGAGCGGGGCTGGTGAACGCCCGCTGATGCGCTACGACGAGCGCCCGAACGACGACACACCCGTCCACACCGACGACCTCCCGCCGACGCCGATCCGTGACCGGAACATCCCTGCGACTGCGTGGATCGAGGCACCCGACAGCTTGCTGATGCTCGGCGAGGATCTCCCGGACCGACCGATCGCCGAGTACAAGCGCCGCATCGGGCCGTGGATCCTCTGGCGGGCCGGTCCCGCCAAGGGTGCCGACGCCCGGTACTGGGCAGCGCACGTGGAACGGATCGACGAGCCGTTCACGCTGCGCCTCTTCCCCGACGGCACCGCGGCCGGAATCGGTCCGAGCGGCGAGCAGCACAGCAGGTTCCGAGCGTGGAAGGAAGACCTCCGCGACGCCTGATCGAGGTGCAGGGTCAGAACCCGCGTCTGTCTAGCGGAGCGCCTCGACGTCGTCGGTCGTGACTTCGCCGGGGTGCTTGCCCATGATGATCATGGCAAGCACCTCCTCCTTGGTCACGTCGGCCTTGTTCACCGTGCCGACGAGCTTGCCCTGGAGCATGACGCTGATCCGGTCGGCGAGGTCGAAGACGTCGTGGATGTCGTGGCTGATCAGGAAGATTCCGATGCCTTCGGACTTGAGCTGCGTGACCAGATCGCGCACCTCGGCGGTCTCGGCAGGGCCGAGCGCCGCGGTGGGCTCGTCCATGATCAGGATCTTGGCGTTGAAGTGCACGGCCCTGGCGATGGCCACCGACTGACGCTGGCCACCAGAGAGCGACCTCACCGCAGTGCGGAGGTTCTTGAACCGAGGGTTGAGCCGGGCCATCAGCTCCTGCGTGGCCGACGAGCATCGCAGAGTCGTCGAGAGAACCGAAGCGCGTCCGGAGTTCGCGTCCGAGGAACACGTTGCCCGCCGCATCGAGGTTGTCGGCCAACGCGAGCTTCTGGTAGATCGCTTCGACACCGAGCGCACGCGCGTCGCGCGAGTTCTTGATCGTGACGGACTCGCCGTTGATCAAGATCTGCCCGTCGTCCGCCGGGTGGGCCCCGGCCAACGTGTGGATCAACGTCGACTTCCCGGCGCCGTTGCCTCCGACCAGCGCGACGACCTCGCCGGGGAACAGATCGATCGTCACGCCGTCGACGGCGTGGACCCCGCCGAACGACACACGGATGTCGCGCATCTCCGCGAGGGGCACCCCCTCCGGCTGCGGTGTCGGGTTGTAGATGGTTGTCGTGTCGGTCATGTCGATGCCCTCCCGTTCATGCCCGTCCGGTCTGAATGACGGCAGCCGCGACGATGAGCCCGATCACCGAGTGCGGCGAGCGCGACCCGCTTGCGGCCGAGCCTCAACGTGGAGTCGATCGACACTGCGGTCACCAGTACGACACCGACCACGATGTCCTGGGACGGCGAGTCGATGTTGAGCAACACCATGCCTGAACGCAGCGACTGCATGATGACCGCGCCGAGTACTGCGCCGGCGATGGTGCCGACGCCACCGGCGAACGACGTACCGCCGATGACCGCTGCAGCGATCACGTCGAGTTCGTTCTGCACGCCGAGGTTGGTCACTGCGGCATTGAGGCGAGCGGTCTGGATCGCTGCGCTCACGCCGACGAGTACGCCCATCAGGACGAACGTGAGCATCACCGTTCGGCGAGTGTTGATACCACCCAGCTCGGCGGCCTCGGGATTGCCGCCGTAGGCGTAGACGTAGCGGCCGAAACGACGTTGGCGGGCCAGGTAGCTCATCACGAGTGTCGCAATGATCAGGATCACGACGGGATATGCGATCCCGGTCGGATCGCCGGTGATCGGCGAGATGTAGTTGTTCGCCACGAGTCCGACCCCGGCCAGCACGACCCCGCACCCGACCACGCCGAATCCGATGTCCATCCACAGTGGCCGCACCTTGAGGTCGTAGCGCTGACGCCGACGGCGCGCGAGCCAGAGTGCGAGCACGATCAGCACGCAGCCGATCGCTCCGAAGAGCCAACTCTTCCACTCTCCGAGCGACCCGTCCGGACCACCGCCGAACAACCGGAACGTCTTGTTGAGCGGGGCGAGCGTCTGGCCCTGCTTGTCGCCGGTGCGGAAGATCATGCCGCGCCAGACCAGGAATCCGCCGAGCGTGACGATGAACGCCGGCACGCCGCCGTAGGCGATGATGAAGCCCTGGATCGCCCCGACCAGGGCACCCAGGCTGATCCCGAACGCAAGGGCGATCACCCAGATCCAGGAGCTGTCGCCGATACTCCCGAGGTCGATCTTGACGTTGAAGAAGGCGATCACGCCATCGGTCTGGACGAGCGCCATCGAATATCCGAGGAAGCCGAGCAACGACCCCACCGACAGGTCGATGTTCCGCGACACGATGATCAGCACCATGCCCGTCGCCATGATGGCGATCGACGTGCTCTGCACCGACAGGTTCCACAGGTTGCGCGAGGTGAGGAAGTCGCCACCCGACAAGACGTTGAACGCGATCCAGATGATGATCACGGCCGTGATCATCCCGAACAGCCGGGTGTCGACCTCAGCGAGACTCGAGCGCCACGACGACGCCGGTGGCGGTGCCGGTGTTGCTGCCGATGCACCCTCCGCGGCTGCCGCCGGAGGCGTCACCGATTGCGGCGGTCCAGACGACGGCCCGTCGGCGCTCGCATCATCACTCATGTGTCGTCCCCCTCGTCATCCGATTCATGTTGTACACCAAACGTGCCCCCCGCCCGTGAATCACGGACGGGAGGCACGTTCTCTTCACTGCGCTGTTTCAGTCGGTGCTACGACTACCCACCTCAGGGGCAGGCCGCCACCGAACCGGCTTCGACGCCTGCGCACAGGTCGTCGGTGCTGATCCATCCGCGTCGACCACCACGTCGAGGTTGTCCTGCGTGATGGGGATCGGGCTCCAGGAAGATCGCGCTCGACGTCGTTGCCACCTGGCGTGGTGAACGACGACGCACCGGACACCGCCGACGGGTCGGGGTTGCCACAGAGGGCGACCGCTGCTTCGCCAGCAGCCGTGCCGAGCTCGCGAGCGTCCTTCCAGACGTCCACGGTCTGCGTGCCGAGCGCCACCCGGTTGAGGGCGGCGAGCTCGCCGTCCTGACCGGACACGGGCACCTGGCCGGCGAGGCCCTGTGCTTCGAGTGCCGCGATGGCGCCACCGGCCATGCCGTCGTTCTGGACGAGGGCAACCTGGATGTCGTTGCTCTCGGCGGTCAGGAACTGCTCCATCGTGGTCTGGGCGTTTGCGGGGTCCCAGTTGTCGGTGTAGTCCTCGCCGACGATGGTGATGTCACCTGCGGCGACGGCGTCACCGATGACCTTCTCGGCGCCACCGCGCAGGAAGTCGGCATTGGCGTCTGCCGAGTTGCCCTTGATGATCACCCAGTTGCCACTGACGGCTGGATGTCGAAGAGCGCCTGGGCCTGCATCTCGCCGACCTTCTCGTTGTCGAACGTCATGTAGAGGACGTCGGGGTCCTCGATCAGACGGTCGTACGCAATCGACCGGGATGCCCTGCGAGATCGAGTCCTGGACGGCCGGGATGATCGCCGTGCCGTCCTGGGCGAGAACGACGAGCACGTTGGCGCCCTGCGAGATCAGGTTCTCCATGTTGCTGGCCTGCGTCTCGGCCGACGACTTGGCGTCGTTGGAGACGTATGAGCCGCCGCCGGCCTCGATGGCCGCTTGGAGGGCCGGCTCGTCCCATTTGGCCCAGCGCTCTTCCTGGTAGTTGTTCCAGGAGACGCCGACGACACAGTCGCCGCCTTCGCCGCCACTGGCTTCGGTTCCGGTCGTGGCCTCGGTGCCGGATGGCGCCTCGGTGCCGGACGGCGCCTCGGTGTCCGACGATGACGAGTCGTCGTCGCTGCCACACGCGGCCAGGACCAAACCTGCCACGACTGCGACTGACGCAATGCGTCGTGCTCTCATTCTTCTCTCCCCTTCTTGATGAACTCACCGTCAGATGAACGGCAAGCGAACTGACCGTATACCCCGCGGGGAATCCATGGAAAGGACCCAAAGTCACATTTGTTCGCGACGTCAACGTTCAGCTGTGCCGTCGAAGTAGGTCTGGGCCAACTCCCAGGCCCCCAACCCGACCTGCGAACCGATGATTCGCCCCTCGACGTCGTCCTGCGCGATGTGGATGCCTCCGTAGAGCCGGGAGATCCCCGCCTGGTCGGACGCGTCGTAGTACGTGGCCCACTGCAGGTCGACGTCAGCCGTCGGACCTTCCTCGTGCAGCAGCTCTCCCTCATCGACCGTCCACTCCGACAACCCGCCCGGGAAGTACGGCGTTCCGGTCAGACCGGTCAACACCTCGGCTGCGGCCCGGCTGAACGTGCTGTGACCCGACACGTAGCCGGCGAACGACGGCGTCACGAACGTCGGGCGCTGGTACGGCACCCAGTCGACGGCTCGGATCCAACCGACCCCGCTCGTCTCTGTCTCGGGATCCTCGGGGCTGCCGCGCCAGGCGTACACGGCGACCTCGCCGACGTGATCTCCGAGTGACTCGTGTCGTTCACCGGGGGCGCTCGACTCCGGAGTGATCACCTCGACGAGGCCCGCCTCCAGCGGGAGGCCGTCCGGGTCGTACGAGGGACCGTCCGGATCGCTCGACTGGCCGAGTCCACCCATGTACCGGATCATCGAGATGGGACGCACCGAGTCGTAGTACGCCTTCAGTCCCCACCCGGCGATCGCCGCGTCGTGCACCGCCCCGTTGAGCGCGAAATACGTCTTGACGTCCCACTCCAACGGGTCGAGCTCGGGCCCCTCGCCGCGGAAACGCCGCTCGAACCCGGGTGTGTCCGCCACGCCGTTGGCGAGCAGGTTCCAGTGTCCCGGCGGCGTCTCGGACGTCGGCCCGTCGGCCCAGTACTCGGCGATCGCCCGGTACAGGTCGGCGGCCACGGTCGGTTGGGGTGAGTACGGCTCGCCGGTCGCCGGGTTGACGTCGTGTCCCGATCCGTCGTTGGTGCCGAGGGCGTTGTCGCCCATCGACGCCGGACTGATGTCGAGCACTTCGGACTGCGACGGGTCGAGCAGCGAGCTGTCACGCAGGACGTCCAGTGCCGCCTGCTTGAACTCGGCATCGGTGGCCGAGTCGCCGAGCCTCGGCGGTGGACCGGGATCGATCGGCGTGCCCGTGGGCGACTCCGCCAGCGCGAACGACGTCACGTAGCCCCAGTGAGGACCGATGTACTCCTGCACGTTGCCGGGGATCGGCAGGCCGTTCTGCGAGAGCTGCAGACCCAACGAGAGCGGCTGCCACGAGTTCGGGTCGCTCATGACCGTACCGGGATCGCTCACGACCATCGCTTCGTTCGCCGCCCGGTACGAGCTGTCGACGTAGCGTTCGTCCTCGAGCGCTCCATCGGTTGCGCCGAATTCGATCACCGCGTCGGCGATCCGATTGCCGAGGGCGATCGGGCTGTCGCCGGCAGTCGACTCGCCATCGATCGGGTAGCACAGGTCCGCCATCACCGCATCGAGCTGCTCTGCCGCAGCGGGCAGATCGGACACCGTTGCGTATCTCCACAGCAGGATGCGATACGCAGCCTGGCTCATCGCCGCTTCCCGAGCGGCCTGCACGTCGTCAGCGGTGTGCTTCTCGGTCACGAAGTACCCGTCGGCGGTCGGGTCGTACGCAGCCCACGCATCCCACATCGCCGCCGATGTGTGGAACAGGTTCCGAGCGTGCACGGTGGGTGCCGGCACGACCTGGCGGATCAACTCGAGCGTGGTGTCGTCCCAGACCCGGGCCACGCTGTGGCCGCCGAGATCGGCGCGCGTGCAGCCCTCGATCGTGGTACTCGGTTCGTCGTTCGAGCACGCTGCGAGTGCCACGACGAGCACGGCGGTGGCCGTCAGACCGGCCAGCGGGCGCCGGCGATGTGCTGGTCGACTCATGTGGCGCGAGAATCTAGTGCGATGACCAGCTCTGACCCGATCGCGCCTCCGGCATCCGGCGACACGGTGGCCAGACGTCGCCCACCGTGGTGGATGGTCGCAGCACCCGTCGTGGTCCTGGTCGGCGTCGGTGCACTCGTCGGTCTCGGCGCAGGACACAGACAGCTCCGAGGCATTGGCGGCACCCCCGCCGCGATTCGTCGACGGCACTGCCGATTCCGGCGTCGATCACGCCTACACCGGCGACTTCGACTACTTCGTCGGGGGAGGCGTGGCCGCCTTCGACTGCGACGACAACGGCTTCCCCGATCTGTACTTCGCAGGCGGATCCTCCCCAGCGGCGCTCTACAGGAACACCAGCTCGACAGCCGACACGCTGCAGTTCGAGGCGGTGCCGTCGCCGTTCACCGACCTCACCGCGGTGACCGGCGCCTACCCGATCGACGTCGACAGCGACGGCCGTCTCGACCTGGTCGTCCTTCGTCACGGCGAGAACGAGATCCTGCGCGGGCTCGGCGACTGCCGCTTCGAGCCGGCGATCGACGCGCTCGGCATCGACGGCGGCGACGATTGGACGACGGCGTTCAGCGCCACGTGGCAGGGCGCCGACGCGCTGCCGACGCTGGCTTTCGGCACGTACCTCGACGACGACCGGACGACGTGTGGCAACAGCTCGCTCGTGCGGCCCGACGACGATGTCTACGGCCCGCCGATCGTCCTGACGCCTGGCTACTGCACCCTGTCGATGCTTTTCAGCGACTGGAGCCGCACCGGTCAACGCGACCTGCGACTGGCGAACGATCGGCACTACTACACCGACGGCAGCGAGCAGCTGTGGGAGGTGGCCCCCGGAGCAGAGCCTCGTCTGTTCACACCAGCCGACGGCTGGCGGCCGCTCCAGGTGTGGGGAATGGGGCTCGCAAGCCGCGACGTGACCGGCGATGGCCTGCCGGAGGTGTTCATCACCAGTCAGGGCGACAACAAGCTGCAATCACTCGATGCCGGACCGGCAGCCCCCACCTACGGCGACATCGCGCTGCGCCGTGGTGTGACTGCCCAGCGGCCGCACGCGGGCGGCGACGTGCTCCCGTCGACCGCCTGGCACCCGGAGTTCGAGGACGTGAACAACGACGGCTTCGTCGATCTCTTCGTGACCAAGGGCAACGTCGAAGGTCAGACCGACCATGCGATGCGCGACCCGAACAACCTGCTCATCGGCCAGCCGGACGGCACTTTCGTCGAGGGTGCCGAGGCCGCCGGCATCGTCAGGTTCGACCGCTCCCGAGGCGCCGCGCTCGTCGACCTCGATCTCGACGGTCTGCTCGATCTCGTCGTCGTCAACCGGGAGACAGCTGCCACGCTGTGGCACAACGTCGGCAGCGGCGATGCATCGGAGACGACACCGATGGGCCATTGGCTCGCCGTCGAACTCGAACAGCCCGCCCCCAACGTGGATGCGATCGGGGCGTGGGTCGAGATCCGAACCGACTCCGGAACCATCGCCCGGGAAGTGACGATCGGGGGCGGTCACGTCGGCGGCAAGTCGGGCTGGACCCATGCCGGACTCGGAGCTGCCGACACCGCGGAGCTTCGTGTCACCTGGCCCGACGGGGAGGTCGGCGAGTGGGTCACCGTCGATGCCGACCAGTTCGCGACCGTCGTGCGTGGCGTGCCCGAGCCCACCCTGGATCGACCGTCGACCGGATGACCCGCACGCTGCGGTCGCCACCGATCGCTCAGACGCCGGCGCGGTTCATCACCCGTGCCGGATCCCCGAGCAGTGCGCCGAACGCCAACTCGGCGGCGCCCACGGTGACCGCCCGTGGGCCCAACGCTGCGCCGACCACTGCGACGTCGCGCTGCGCCGTTCGGTAGCGGCGCAACGCCAGCTCGTCGTCGAGCGACGCACGAATCGACGGGAGGATCCGGGTGAAGAGCCCTCCGAGTACCACGGTGTCGGGATCGAGTACGTTGACGAGACCAGCGATACCGATCGCCAGCCAGCGCGCCTCGACAGCGAGTGCAGCAGTGGCGGCCGGGTCGCCGGCGTCGGCCCGTGCGAGCAGTTCGTCCACCGCCGCTCGACCGCCGTCCGGGTCGAGCCCCGCTCGTTCCAGGAGTGCGGCCTCGCCGACCTCGGTCTCCCAACAGCCGACCGACCCACAGCGGCATCGTCGGCCATCGGGATTGACCGGGAGATGACCGATCTCTCCGGCGAACCCATGTGCCCCGACGATGGGGCGGCCGGCAGCGACGAGCCCACCTCCGACGCCGACCTCGCCCGAGACGAAGAGCATCTGACCAGCACCCACCGCGGCCCCGAATCGCGACTCTGCAAGAGCCCCGAGGTCGGCGTCGTTGCCGATCGAAATCGGCAGATCGTCAGCGAGCAGCGAGCTGAGCACATCAGCGAGGGCGACGTCGATCCAACCGAGATTCGGTGCGGCGACGACCACCCCGTCGATGTCGCGAACGAGCCCGGGCACCGAGACGCCGCAGCCGATCAGGCGCCGTTGCTCGCCGGCGACGGCGGTGTCGTCGAGTTGGGCGAGCAGCACCGCAACGTCGGCGAGCGTCGAGTCAACGGTGACCCGGTCCCTCGACCGTGCCAGTCGGACACTGCTGACGACCGAACCGTCGAGTGCCACGATCGCAGCACCGATCTCGTCGACGAAGACCTCGATCGCAAGCGCACCGATCGACCGATCGTCGATCCGCACGACCGGCGACGGACGGCCTGGCCGGCCGTCGGACTCCGACGGCTCCTCGATTACGAGACTCAGTGCCTCCAGCTCTCCGACGAGCCCTGCGATGGCGCTTCGCGTGAGACCGGTTGCGCTCACGAGCTGTGATCGCGAGCAGGGCCCTCGACGCCGCAGTTCATCGAGCACGAGCGCCAGGTTCGAACGCCGGAGCTGTGGCGTACGAGCGGCGGCGGACATGAGTTTGCATTCTACGGACATATTTGTCATAGTTGTCGACAAACATGCCATCGGGCGATCACCACCCACCGACGACGACACAGGACGTGCCACGACATGAGTAGCGACTTCTTCCCCGACATCGAGCAGATCGCCTACGAGGGACCCGACTCGGACAACCCGCTGGCCTTTCGCTGGTACGACGCCGAGCGGGTCGTCGCCGGGAAGACGATGGCGGACCACCTCAGATTCGCCGTGTCGTACTGGCACTCGTTCAATTCCGAGGGCATCGACATCTTCGGCGCCGGCACCCTCGATCGGCCATGGCTCGATCCTGCTCGCGACCCGATGGATGCCGCCAAGGAGAAGATGGAGGTCGCCTTCGAGTTCGTGTCGAAGCTCGGCGCTCCCTTCTACTGTTTCCACGACCGCGACATCGCCCCCGAGGGCTCGACGTTCGCCGAGTCGTGCCGCAACTTCGACGAGATGGTCGAACTCGCTGCCGGCCACCAGGAGCGCACGGGAGTGGAACTGCTCTGGGGCACTGCGAACCTGTTCTCGCACCCTCGGTTCCAAGCCGGGGCCGCGACCAACCCCGACCCCGACCTCTTCCGACACGCCGCCGCGCAGGTTGCTCACTGCATGAACGCAACGCACCGGCTCGGAGGCGCCAACTACGTCCTGTGGGGTGGGCGCGAGGGATACGAGACGCTGCTCAACACCGACATGCAACGCGAGCTCGACCAGCTTGGCCGGTTCTTCAACCTGGTGGTCGAGCACAAGCACTCCATCGGATTCGACGGCCTGATCCTGATCGAACCGAAGCCGTTCGAACCGACGAAACACCAGTACGACTACGACGTTGCCGCCGTCTTCGCGTTCCTCCAGAGGTACGGCCTCGAGAACGAGGTGAAGGTCAACATCGAGGTCAACCATGCGACCCTCGCCGGGCACGACTTCGCGCACGAGATCGCCGCGGCATTCGGCGCCGGCATCTTCGGTTCGATCGACGCCAACGCCGGCGACGACCGACTCGGCTGGGACCTCGACCGGTTCCCGGTCTCGGTCGAGCAGATGACGCTCGCCATGCTCGAGATCCTCCGGGGCGGCGGATTCACGACGGGCGGCATGAACTTCGACGCCAAACTGCGCCGTCAGTCGACCGACCGCAACGACCTGTTCCACGCCCACATCGGAGGCATGGACACGATGGCCCGGGCGCTGATCGTGGCCACCGCGATCCTCGAGGACGGCGAACTCGACGCACGTCGCGCCGATCGCTACGCCCGCTGGAACAGTGCAACCGACATCACCGGTGGCGCAAGCCTGCAACAGCTCCACGACACCCAACTCACGAGCGACGAGGAACCGACCCGGGCCAGTGGCCATCAGGAAGCCCTCGAGAACCTCGTCGCCAAACACATCGAACGTGCACGCTGACCGACCGGTCACGCCCAGCCGGGCACCCGGGCCAGTGGTCTGAGGGCGCCGGTAGGCTCGATCCATGGCGTTCGATCTCGACAGAGTGCGCAAGGAGTTCCCGATCCTGGCCCGCGAGATCGACGGCAAACCGCTGATCTACCTCGACTCGGGCAACACCTCCCAGAAGCCGCACCAGGTGATCGACGCGATGACCGAGTTCCTCGAGAACTCCTACGCCCCGATCAACCGCAGCTCGTATCGCCTCGCCGGTGAAGCGACCGACGCGTACGAAGCCGGTCGTCGAGCGGTCGCCCGACTGATCAACGCGGCGTCGGCCGACGAGGTCGTGTTCACGAAGAACGCCACCGAGTCGATGAACCTCGTCGCCAGGTCGTGGGGCGTCGGCAATCTGCGCGAGGGCGACGTCGTCGTGCTCACCCACCTGGAGCATCACGCCAACATCGTCCCGTGGCAGATGCTGCGCGACGAGATCGGCATCGAGATCCGCTGGGTGCCGCTCACCGCGGACGGCCAGCTCGATCTCAGCGACCTCGACCAACTGCTCGACGGCGCGAAGGTGTTCTCGTTCACCGCGATGAGCAACGTGCTCGGCACGATCCCACCTGTCGCCCAGCTGTGTGCCGCCGCCCACGACGCCGGCGCCCTGGCCGTCGTCGACGCGTGCCAATACGTCCCGCACAACGCCACCGACGTGCAGGCGTGGGGCGCCGACCTCGTCGCGTTCTCGAGCCACAAGATGTGCGGACCGTCCGGCATCGGGATGCTGTGGGGCCGTCTGGAGCTGCTCGACTCGATGGCCCCCTTCCTCGGGGGCGGCAACATGATCGACACCGTCACCCTCGACGGCTACACCACCGCGCCGGTTCCGGCGAAGTTCGAAGCCGGCACCCCCCCGATCACCGAGGCTGTCGGTCTCCGCGCTGCCGTCGAATTCCTCGAGGACCTCGGCATGGACGACATTCGTCAACACGAGATCGACCTCACCCGCTACGCCCTCGACACCCTGAACGGACGATTCGGCGACGAGATCACCATCTACGGCCCCGACGACACCGCCGTCCGTGGCGGTGTACTGAGCTTCGCATTCCGCGACCTCCACCCGCACGACGTCAGCCAGATCCTCGACGAACGCAACGTGTGCGTGCGGGCCGGGCATCACTGCGCGAAGCCGCTGATGCAGGTGTTGGGCGTGCAATCGACCACCCGGGCGAGCTTCTATCTGTACAACGGCACCGACGACGTCGATGCCCTGGCCGATGCACTCGACAGTGCAACCGATATCTTCGGGTTCTGATGTCGGGCCTCGAAGACCTCTACCGCGAGATCATTCTCGACCACTACCGCACGCCGCGAAACCGTGGCGAGCTCGAATCTCCGCCAGCAGTCGAGTCACGCGGCCACAACCCACTCTGCGGTGACGAGATCACGCTGTACCTCCTGGTCGACGGCGAGGGAAACGACGCCGTCGTCACCGACGTCAAGATCGGCGGCCAGGGCTGCTCGATCTCGCAGTCGTCGGCATCGATGATGACCCAAGCCGTCATCGGCAAGTCGGTCGGCGAGACCCGTGCCATGATCCGGCGGTTCCGGTCGATGATGGGCCTCGACGACGCCGAGGCGCAGCCAGGCGACGACGACATCGATCTCGGTGACCTCGAAGCGCTACAGGGCGTCGTGAAGTTCCCGGTGCGCATCAAGTGCGCCGTGCTCGGCTGGAACACGCTCGCCGAGGCGCTCGACCGCTCCTGAACTCTCGTCGCAGCCGCGGCGATGAGCGAAGTGGTCGTCATCGGTCCGTTCGCTCATCGCTCGGAGTTGGACGGGCTGAGGAGGAGATCCTCGATGCGCAGGACGTCGCCCCACGAGGCCATCAGCTCGGCGACCGAGCCGACGGGCAGCGGCTCGAACGTCGATCGGTCGATGATCGCGATCTCGTAGCCGAGGTCGACGAACCGCTGGAGGTGCGCCTCGGGAGGCCGGGCCGACACCCGCGTCGTCATCTCCTGGGAGAACTCCATCACCAACGTCGGCCGGTTCCGCTCGATCGTCAGCATCGCCCCGTCGACGACGACCCCCTCGGCGCCTTCGACGTCGATCTTGATCACCGACACCGCGTCGAGATGGAGATCGTCGAGCGCCATCGTCGGCACGATCGTGCCGCGGCCCGAACCAATCGTGTCCTCGCCGTCGGGGAGGAGACCACCGTTCGAGCCCACGTGTGTCCCGAAGTTCGCGTACCCTCGGCCGGCCGCCAGCGCCAACGGCACCAGCTCGACGTTCGTCAGCGCATTGACGCCGACCGTGTGTGCGATCAGGCGGGCGTTCTCCGGGTTCGCCTCGACAGCGACAACTCGACCGCTGTCGCCGACTCGGGCCGACGCCCGGAATGCGTGGTAGCCGACGTTCGCGCCGACATCGACGAACACGTCGCCCGGGCCGAGGAGCCGATCGAGCGTGGCGGCAACATGCGGCTCGTATGCCCCGTCGGCGATCTGCACCGACACCGACGCATCTGCGCGATCGAGCGCCATGCGCACCCCCTCGACGTCGACGACATCCAGGTCGGCGACACCCCACCGGATCGTGATCGGTGACGCAGTCGTCTGCTGGTCGAGCGCCCCGAGCGCCACCCGCGCTGCGGCGAGCGTCGGCGGCGCATCACCGATCGCATGCCGTACGAGGTGATTCTGGACGTCATCGAGGCCGCCGGGGAACAGCAGCGCGAGCACGTCGGCCCACTCGTCGACCGGCTCGTCGGGGGTGGGGTGGCGCCAACGATCGAACATGTCAGGACCGACCGATCTCCGCCACGATGCCGCCACTGGCGCCCACCAACTGCTCCGGGGTCAGCGAGAACACGTCGTGCCACGTGCCCGCAGCTGCCCAGACGACGTCGTAGCCCAGCAGGTCGGGGTCGACGAACACCCGCAGCTCCGAGTCGTGTCCGAATGGTGGCACGCCACCGATCGGGAAACCGGTCGCGGAGCGCACCGTGTCGGCGTCGACCCGACTGCAGGTGGCGCCACCGGCGGCGATTGCCAGCTTCGACTCGTCCAGCCGGTTCGATCCGCTGACGTAGGCGAGTACGACCTCGCCGTCCACGGCGAAGATCAGGCTCTTGACGATCTGGCCGACATCGCAGCCGATCGCCGACGCCGCGTCGACGGCGGTCTTGGTGCCCTCGGGGAAACGAACCGGCTGCACCTCGAGTCCGAGCGCCTGACCGGCCTCGACCACCCGGCTCACGTTGCGATGCGGGACGTCAGTCATCGGCGACGACGGTAGCCGCCGACTCACATCATGCCGAGTTCGAGCCGAGCCACGTCGGAGAGGCGCGATGCATCCCACGGCGGGTCGAACACGAGCTTCACCTCGACGTCCTCGACGCCGTTGAGCGAGGCGACGGCATCGTGGAGATCTTGGCGCAGGATGTCGCCCATCCCGCAGAACGGGGCGGTCACCGACATGTCGACCTCGACTCGCCAGTCACCGCTCGCGAGCTGCGAGGCGTCGACCCGGTACACCAGGCCGAGCTCGACGATGTCGACCGGGATCTCGGGGTCATAGACCGTTGTCGCTGCCTCCCACACCCGATCGATGCTGAACGGTTCGTTGCTCACGGTCGGATCGGCGCCGTCCGCCGGCGCGTCGACGAAACCGAACTCGATCGAGTCGGTACGGCTGAGCCGCGCCATCTCGCCCTCGCGTGTCTTCACCGTGGCGGTGCCACCCAGAGCTTGCAGCAACGTCACCCGATCGCCCTTCGAGAGTACGGTTCGTTGCCCGGCGGGAACGATCGTGACCTCGCAGTCGCGCGGCAGTGCGAAGCCCTTGCGAACGCCAACTCCGACTCCGACGTCAGCCGGCTCAGTCATGGTCGTGACCCAACCGGTGGGTGACCCAGCCGCGGATCGCTTCGACGCTGATGTCGTCGACGATCTGGTCGGCGAAGCCGTTGATCAGCAACCGCCGAGCGTCGCTGACACCGATGCCACGCGACCGCAGGTAGTACAGGGCTGTGTCGTCGAGTTGGCCGACGGTGGCACCGTGCTTGCAGGCGACCTCGTCGGCGAGGATCTCGAGACGCGGTTGGGTGTTCACCTCGGCACGGTCCGACAGCAACAGGTTGTCGTTCGACTGCTCGGCGTCGGTGCCGTCGGCACCCGGACAGACGTCGATGCCCCCGTTGAACACGCCGGTGCTCGAATCGTCGAGCACGCCGCGGAACACCTGCCGGCTCGTGCAATCGGGTGCCTGATGAACCACCGTGATCTGCTGGTCGAGCGTCTGCTCACCGACTCCGAAGAAGAGCCCGGAGAGGTCGGCATGAGCGCCAGCGCCGGCCAACACGACATGACACGCAAGACGACCGTACGCCGCCCCGAGGTTGAAGGACCGCAGGTGCAAGGTGCTGCGCTCGGCCTGGCAGGCGTCGACCCGGCCGAGATGCACCTGACCCGCTGGGAGGTCCTGGACGACGAGATGCTCGAGCCTTGCGTCGGCGGCGAGATCGATCGTGGTGCGCACGTTCGACCCGCCGAAGTCGGCACCTGCGCCGAGTCGGGTCTCGACCACGGTGGCAGCGCTTCGCTCGCCCATCTGGATGACCACACCGGTACTCGATGCGTTGGTCACCGATCCGGGGACGACGATGTCGACGACGTGGATCGGAGCAGCGACATCGACGTCGGCATCGATCCGCACGACAGCTCCGTCGGTGCCGTAGGCCAGGTTGAACGCCATGAACGAGTCGACGATGTCGACGCCGTCGGCGTGGCGCGCAACGAGGTCGGGCGTTGCCTCGGCGACGTCCGCCAGCGCAGCGACGTGCACCCCGTCGACGCCGTCGAGGTTCGAACGTTCGCGGTCGACAGCGCCGTTGACGATGACAATGCACGGTCCACCGAGGTAGCCGAGCCGCTCGTCGAGTGCGAATGGCAGCTCGACCGTGCCGGCGACCGTCGGACCGAAGGTCAGCTCGTCGAGCACGCGATGCGGCGCGTACCGCCAGGGCTCGTCGCGCTTGGTGGGCAGCGAAACGCCGTCGAGCACGTCGATCGCACCGAGGCGGGTCGTGGGTGCAGCAGTGGCGCTCATCGTCACCTCGGGGCGCCGGCGAGCGGGCGCTCGGGGGCGTCGTTGAGCTCGGTGTTGACGAAGTCGGCGTACCCGTGATCTTCGAGGTGCAGCGCCAGGGTGTGGTCGCCGGACTCGACGATGCGCCCGTCGACCAGCACGTGCACGAAGTCGGGCTTGATGTAGTCGAGCAGACGTTGGTAGTGGGTGATGACGATCATCGAACGCTCCGGCCCCCGCAGGGCGTTCACCCCGCCGGCGATGATCCGCAGTGCATCGATGTCGAGACCGGAGTCGGTCTCGTCGAGCACGGCGAGGCGTGGCTGCATCACCGCCATCTGCAAGATCTCGTTGCGCTTCTTCTCGCCACCGGAGAATCCGGCGTTGACCGCACGGTCCAGGAAGTCCTGCTTCATCTCGACGAGCTCCATCGCCTCCTTGGCGACCGCCAGGAAGTCGCGCGCGCCGATCTCGGTCTCGCCACGAGCGCGGCGCACCGAGTTGAGCGCAGTGCGCAGGAAGTACATGTTGTTGACGCCGGGAATCTCCACCGGGTACTGGAACCCCATGAAGATGCCGGCTGCGGCGCGGGCCTCGGGCGTCATGTCGAGCAGGTCGGCGCCGTCGAGGGTGACCACGCCACCGATCTCGTACCCGTCGCGACCCGCGAGCGCATGGGCGAACGTGCTCTTGCCGGAGCCGTTCGGCCCCATGATGGCGTGGACCTCGCCGTCACCGACATCGAGGTTCAGCCCCTTGAGGATCTGCTTGTCCTCGATCGAGGCGGTCAGGTTCTCGACGTGCAGCATCAGCCCACACTTCCTTCCAGGCTCACGCTCAGCAGGCGCTGAGCTTCGACGGCGAATTCCATCGGGAGTTCGTTGAACACCTCGCGGCAGAAGCCGTTGACGATCATCGACATCGCGTCTTCTTCGGACATGCCGCGCTGGCGGCAGTAGTACAGCTGGTCCTCGCCCACCGTGGACGTGGATGCCTCGTGTTCGATCTGGGCACTCGGGTTCTTGACCTCGATGTACGGAATCGTGTGCGCTCCGCACTCCTTGCCGAGCAGCAACGAATCACACTGGGTGTAGTTGCGAGCGTTCTCGGCCGAACGCATCACCTTGACCAGGCCGCGATAGGTGTTCTGGCCCTTGGCCGTCGAGATGCCCTTCGAAATGATGGTGCTGGTGGTGTCCTTGCCGATGTGGACCATCTTCGTGCCGGTGTCGGCCTGCTGGCGCTGCGCCGACAATGCCACCGAGTAGAACTCGCCGACCGAGCGGTCACCCTGCAGGATCACGCTCGGGTACTTCCACGTGATCGCCGATCCGGTCTCGACCTGGGTCCAGGAGATCTTGGCGTCGGTGTGGGCACGGCCACGCTTCGTGACGAAGTTGTAGATGCCGCCGACACCGTTCTCGTCGCCGGGGTACCAGTTCTGGACCGTGGAGTACTTGATCTCGGCGCGATCCTTGGCCACCAATTCGACCACGGCGGCATGCAGCTGATTCTCGTCGCGCTGCGGAGCGGTGCAGCCCTCGAGGTACGAGACGTGCGAGTCGTCCTCGGCGACGATCAGCGTGCGCTCGAACTGACCGGTGTTCTGTGAGTTGATGCGGAAGTAGGTCGACAGCTCCATCGGGCAACGCACGCCCTTGGGGATGTAGCAGAACGATCCGTCGGAGAACACCGCCGAGTTGAGCGCAGCGAAGTAGTTGTCGCGGACGGGCACGACCGAACCGAGGTGCTCACGCACGAGGTCGGGGTGATCGTGCACGGCCTCGGAGAACGAGCAGAAGATCACGCCGGCTTCGGCGAGGGTCTCCTTGAAGGTCGTGGTGACCGACACCGAGTCGACGATCGCGTCGACGGCAACGTTGCTGAGCAGCTTCTGCTCGTGCAGCGGGATACCGAGCTTGTCGAACATCTCGCGGATGTCGGGGTCGACGTCGTCCATGCTGTCGAGCACGGGCTTCTGCTTCGGCGCCGCCCAGTAGCTGATCGCCTGGTAGTCGATGGGCGCGATCTGGAGCTTGGCCCAGTCGGGTTCGTCCATCTTCGTCCACGCCTCGTAGGCCGACAGGCGCCACTCGAGCAACCACTCGGGCTCGTCCTTCTTCGCAGAGATCAGCCGAACGATGTCCTCGTTCAGACCGGGCGGCGCAATGTCGGTGTCGAGGTCGGTGCTGAAGCCGTACTGATAACCGGCCTCGGTCAACTCCTCGATCTCACGCATGGTCTCGCTCATCGCCGTTCCTCTCTGTGGCCGCACGGTCTGCGGAGGGTGGTGCCGGCCGTTGGCCACGCTACCGACGGTCGACGCAGTGCCGTCGGGGCCACCACGGTCTCGCGTCCTGTCTCGTGTCGCACTTGCACTGCCATCACACCTCTTGCTACCAGCACGGATGGCGTTTCACAAGTTCTTCCTTGCGAAACTCTCGGAAGAGACTACGATCGGCGCATGACCATTGCCAAGGCCGCGCTGTCGCCGACGCAGCGCCGCGTCATCGAGACGCTGAAACGGCTGGGCGAAGCAACCGCAGAGGAGCTCGCCGTTGCACTCGAGGTCTCCCCCAGCGCAGTGCGCCAACACCTCGGAGCGCTGCGGTCCGCCGGGCTGATCGAGGCTCGCCAGGACCGAGGCAACACCGGTCGCCCTGCCGACCGCTACCACGCCACCGAACGGACCGAACCGCTGTTCGTCACCTCCGACGACCTGTCGATCGAACTGCTCGAACTCGTCGGCGACGAAGACCCCGAGCTCGTCGACCGGGTGTTCGACCGTCGACGCCAGCGGCTCGTCGACGACGCCGAAGCGCACCTGGCCGGCACCTCCGTCGAGGACCGGGTGGCCCGGGTCACCGAACTCCTCGACGCGCAGGGGTACCTGTGCGACTGGGAACAGCTCGCCGAGGGTCACTTCCGGATCAACCTGCACAACTGCGCGATCTGGACCGTCGCCAGCAGATTCCGCAAGGCCTGCGCCAGCGAACTCGAGTACCTCCAGGGCGTGCTGCCCGACGCAACCGTGGCTCGCGTCACCCACAAGACCAGCGGCGCACACACCTGCGCCTACGACATCGCCGTCGACCGGTAGCCGTCGACCGGCAGTCGGCACACAGGCGGACATGCGCGCTCACGCGCGGTGTTCGTCACCATCGGCAACGACGCTGGCGGGGCCACCCAGCGAGAGCACCACGGCACCGGCCAGCGAACAGCCGGCGGCGATCGAGTACGGAACCCGATACGAACCGAACACGTCGAACAGCGCACCGAGCAGCAGCGGCCCGCCAGCCGTTCCGACGACAGCAACGAGCTGCGCCCGGCTGAAGAGGCGCGGATAGTCGCGCACGCCGAAGCGTTCGGCGATCAACAGCGGCTGCAGCATCAAGACGTTGCCGATCGTCGCCCCGAACAACACGATGGCCGCGAACAGCAACCAGGTCACCTCGGTCACGCCGATCACGACGAGCGCCACCGCCTGCGCGGCGACCAGTGCGACCGTCATCGACATCATCGGCACACGCTGCACGACGCGCCCACCGATCAGGCGGGCCACCACCGATGTGCCGGCGATCGCGGTGAGCGCAAACTGTGCCGTTCGTTCGTCGGTGCGATCCTCGACGAGCTTGACCAACTGTTGGATGCCGCCCACCTGCGCACCGAGCGCGAGCAGGAAGCCGATGGTCACCGAGACGAAGAAACGGCTGCGAACGGCATCCGAGAATGCCACGCCGGTCGGTGGCGGCGCCACCTCACCGTCAGCGCGACGGATCCCGTCGGGGGCCCACCCTTCGGATTCCGGATCGGGCCGCACGACGAACCAACCGACCGGCACGATGCCGATCACGAAGACTGCGCCGAGCCACGGCGTTCCGGCTTCCAGGCCCTGGCTGTCGAGCAGCTGCTTGGCGAACGGGGTGATCACGATGCCGCCGACCGACAGGCCGGTCGAAGCAACCGACAGCGCAACGGACCGCTTGGCGTGGAACCACCTGGTCACCACCGTGGTGGCCGGTACCAAACCCGCTGCCGCCCATCCAGCGGCAAACACGCCGTAGACGACGAAGAGCTGCCACTGGTGCTCGACCTGACCGAGAACGCCCAATGCGAGGCCGCCGACGAGGCCTCCTGCGACGATCACGAATCGAACGTCGTAGCGCGCGATCCACCGTGCGACCCACACGCCGACGACGCCGCCGACCACGAAGAACACCGTGGTGGCGAGCGAGATGGTGCTCAGCGGCCACTCGCGCTCCTTGCTGAACGCATTGAGGTAGACCGCGAGTCCGTAGAAGCCGAGTCCCGACGAGACGGTGAGCACCGTGAAGCATCCAGCGACGACCCACCAACCCGGGAACCGCCCGTGGCCCCCCGTCGAGACCGCGACTTCGGTCGGTGCGACATCAGCCATCGCGGGCTCACGCTAGGTCGTCTGCACGCCCGGGAACGGGCCGGCGACGCGTCAGCGTTTGCGCTTGAAGATGCGTTTGAAGAATCCGGCGTTGGCCGCCTCGCGCTCGGCCTCGACCTCGGCGCGGATGTCGGAACCGACAGCGTTCAGGATGTCCTCGGCTTCGTCGAGGACAGCCGCCGCGGTCCCGTCGTCGAGTCCCTGCGGTTCGGGAGGCGTCGGGGGGACGATCAGCGTGCCGTGCGTCCAGGCGACGTCGGCCAGGCGACGTTCGTACTTCGGGCAGTTCTCGGGGCAGCGCCACGGAGCATCGGGGGCGAGATCGAGGTTGCACTTCCGAACCGTGTCGCCATTGGGGTAGGTGCGGCTCTCGAAGTTCTTGCACTCCGTCTTCATCGGCATCGGCAAGATTCTACGCCAGCCGACCGCCCCACCGACCGCCGCACGGAACGAACGGACACCGCGAGCCTCGTCCGGATCGAACCCGGCGCAGAAATGTTGCGAACGTGTTACAGTTTGATGACGACGAAGCGAGCTGCGTCGTCGTCCGTCCCACCCGACCACTCGAGGAGCTCATCGCATGAACGACACCACGACCGAGGATCGCCACACCGACCCGTCGCCCAACGACCGGCGCGCACTCTTGCGCAGGCTTGCCATCGGTGGCGCCGGCGCCGCCGCCGGCGCCGCACTGTTGAGCAACGCGTCCGCATCGGCTGCCAATGGCGACTCGGTGGACGCCGGCGGGACCGTCGAGGCATCACTGCCGACCATCATCGTCTACTCCCCCGCGGGGACGCCGACCGAGGGACCGAGCGGGTTCAGCGCCGGCGGCTACGTCCCGCCCGCCGACTCACCGTTCCCTGCCGGCGTCGGAGGCTACGGCGACGACACCGTCACCAACGGTGTCCACGGCTCCACCACGGCACCGGGCGGCTTCGGCGTCGTCGCCGCGAACCTCTCGCCGGCTGCGGCCGCCGCCACCGACCCGGTCCCGACCGCCCAGGCGGTTGCCTCGCCCAACGGCGCCCACATGCTGCTGCTCGCTGGCGGCGTCGCCGGACCGACGGCCGGCAAGCACGTCGCTGGTGAGGTCTACGTCGACGCCGAGGGCACGCTGTGGTTCACCGTCCCGACGGACACCGCAGACGTGGTGCGCTTCGTGAAGCTCGCCGGCACGTCGACCGCCGGTGCCTATCACCCGATCGACCCACAGCGCGCGTACGACTCCCGTCAGCCGAACTACGCGGAAACCGGGCAGATGGAACCGAACAGCACACGGGTGATCAGTGTCGCCGACGGCCACAGCGCGAACGGCACCGTCACGATTGCCGATGTGGTTCCCGCTGGTGCGACCGCTGTCCAGATCAACCTGACGGCGGCCAACATGACCGACCCGAACTTCCTCTCCGTCGCCGCCGGCGACACGGAGTCGACCGAGGCCTCACTGCTCAACTGGGGCCCCGGCGACGTCCAGATCGCCAACTCGATCACGATTCCGATCGACACCGAACGGCAGATCAAGGTCTTCTGCGGCAACCAGACCGGGAGTACCGACGTCATCGTCGACGTCTTCGGCTTCTACCTCTGAGTTCGGCCACACCGTGGGTGTTGGCGCGGCCGGAGGTGATCTCTCCGGTCGCGCCTACCCGGCGTCGTCGGCCAGGTCGGCGAGGTCGGGAACGTCACCGCTTCCACCGACGCCGACCGGGACGTCGACCTCGATGAAGATGCACTCGCCCGGGCAGAGCTCGGCGGCGTGGATCGTGTCGGCGACGTCTCGTTCGGTGACCGACGCAAGACTGCCGGAGCCGCCGGGATCGTTGAGCACCTCGCCGTTCTCGACGACGTAGGCGATCCCATCCTCGAGCAGGACGAACACATCGGGGCAGTGATCGACGCAGAGTCCGTCACCGGTGCAGAGGTCTTGGTCGATCCACACTCGCATGGTGCCCGAACGGTACCGCTGGCTGCCTACATTGGCTCGACCGTGAGCACAGAAGCCGAACAGACATCCGACACACCCATCGCACCGTCAGCTCCACGCCGACCCCACACCTGGCGTCGCCCGACCGGCGACGTCGACGACGACTACGCCTGGATGCGAGACATCGATGATCCTGCCCTGATCGACCACCTGCGCGCCGAGAACGACGCCGCCGACCGGTTCTTCGCACCCCACGACGACACGATCGAGACCGTGTTCGACGAGATCCGTTCGCGGGTGCAGGAGACCGACATGTCGACGCCAGTCGAGTTCGGTCCATGGTGGTATGTCACCTCCACCGTCGAGGGGATGAGCTACCCCGTCCACCACCGGGGCCCCACCGCCGACACCGCGACCCAGACGGTCGTCCTCGACGAGAACGCCGAGGCGGAAACGCACGAGTTCTTCGACCTCGGCGCGTTCGACGTGTCGATGGACCACCAGCTCCTCGCATGGTCGTGTGACACCGCTGGAGACGAGCACTACACGCTGCGCTTCCGCGATCTCACCTCCGGACTCGACCTCGACGACCGTCTCGACGACGTCGCCAACGCCGGGGTCGCCTGGTCACGCGACGGCGCATGGTGTTTCTACGTCACCCCCGATCCTCAGGAACGCCCGGCAACAGTGTGGCGACACCGCCTCGGAACGCCCATGACCGACGACGTCTGCGTGTTCGATGAGACCGACGAGCGGTTCTTCGTCGAGATCGGTTCGACCCGCTCGCAGCAGTGGATCGTCATCCACTCCGCAAGCCGGACCAGCGCGGACGCCCGCATCATCCCCACCGACCGCCCCACCGACGACGCGACGGTGGTGATGCCGCGGCGCGACGACGTCGAGTACGGCATCGACCACTGGGGCGACTCGTTCGTCATGCACACCAACGACGACGCTGTCGACTTCCGGCTGCTCGTCGCGTCCGACACCGCCGCCACGAGCGGGGCCGCTGCATGGACCGAACTCGTCGCCCACGAGCCAGGCCGTCGCATCCTCGCCGCCGAAGCGTTCGCACACCATCTCGTCATCTACGAGTGGTCGCAGGCACAGCCGCGCCTTCGACTGCTGTTTCGCGACGGCACCGAACGCGCCATCGATCTGGGCTCCGAACCTCACGATGTCGAACCCACTGCCAATCCGCAGTGGGAGACCGACCTGGTGCGATTCACCGTGCAGTCGCTCACTCGACCGACCTCGCTCTACGACGAACATGCGGTGTCCGGCGAGCGCACACTGCTGCGCCGGATCCCCACCCCGAACGTCGACCTCGATGCATACACGGCCGAACGAGTCTGGGCCGACGCCCCGGACGGCACCGCCGTTCCGGTCGACATCGTGCGACACGTCGACACTGCACTCGACGGCACTGCACCAGGGGTGCTCTACGGGTACGGCGCCTACGAGGCGTCGCTCCCGCCGTGGTTCTCGGTGGGCCGCCTGTCGCTGCTCGACCGCGGCTACGTCTGGGCACTCGCCCACCCACGCGGGGGCGGTGAGCTCGGCCGCAACTGGTACCTCGACGGGAAGCTGCTGGCGAAAGCCAACACCTTCAGCGACACGATTGCCTGCTGCGAGCACTTGACCGGCACCGGGGCGGTCGACCCGGACCGCTTGGCGATCCGCGGGGGTTCGGCCGGCGGCCTGCTCGTGGGGGCATGCATGACGATGCGGCCGGAGCTGTTCGCAAGCGTCGTCGCCGAGGTTCCGTTCGTCGACATCGTCAACACGATGAGCGACCCGACGTTGCCGCTCACCGTGACCGAGTGGGAGGAGTGGGGCGACCCTCGCACCGAGCCGTTCGCGTCGTGCATGCTCGCCTACTCCCCGTACGACAACACCGTCGCCGCCGACTACCCGGCGTTGTACGCCACCGCCGGGCTGCACGATCCCCGGGTGAGCGTGCACGAACCAGCGAAGTGGGTCGCTCGACTCCGCGACGTCACGACCGGATCGACGCCCATCGTGCTGCGTACCGAACTCGAAGCGGGCCACGGGGGCCCCACCGGCCGCTACGAAGCCTGGCGGGACGAGGCGCGAACGATCGCGTTCATCCTTGCCACGACCTGAGCTGTCGCCGTCTGGGCGTCAGGCGAACAACGCCAGGATCCCGAGCACCATGAACCCGGCGTTGCGCGCCACGTGACCGGCACCCAACGGCTTCGTCGACCACGCACCGAAACAGGCGCACGGCGGATGGCGACCCTGCGACAGTCGATGCACGATCAGCCCGGTGAACGCTGCCAACACGCCGAGCGCTGCCACCGCAGCGATCACCGGCGCAACCTGCATGACGAGCACCGCGCCCAAGGCGATCTCGACCCACGGCAACACCGGTACTGCGACCGCCGGCGCCCCGAGCCCCGCTGCCTGCTGCGGCCACGCGGGGCCTGCTGCGATCTTCGAGCCTCCTGAGACCAGGAACACGAAACCGAGCACGATCGAGGCGACCAGCCCGACGGCCGACATGGGTCAGATCGAGATGGTGGTGCGCTCGCGTGCGGCGAATGCGTCGACGCCGAGCTTCGACGCGCACTCGATCACCGGAGCGAGGATCCGGTCGAGTTCGTCGTCGTCATGGGCCGGATCGTGGTGGAACAACGCAAGCCGCTTCACGCCCGCCGTGCCGGCGAGCCAGACGGCGTATTCCGGGGTGCAGTGGCCCCAATCCCTCTTGTCGGCGAACTCCTCGGGTGTGTACTGAGCATCGTGGATCAGGAGATCGGCCCCGTCACACAGATCGAGTACTCCTGGCCATGCGGAGTGCGAGCCATCGGTGGGCATCTGGTGATCGCTCATGTACACCACCGAACGGCCGTTCCACTCGACCCGATAGCCAACGGTGTGGCCGACGTGCGGGATCAGCCGTGTCATCACCCGGACGTCGTCGCCGAGCATGAACTCGTCGTCGCCCACCTCGTGGATGTCGACCATGCCGGGGAACATCGAGAAGTGAATCGGGAACAGCGGCGGCTTGATCGTGTCGGCGAACACGTCACCCACCGTGAGGTCACCGGGCTGCGTGGGCGCATACAGCGTGACGTTGGCGCCCGGGCGCAGGAACGGCTTGAAGAAGGGCAGCCCCTGGATGTGGTCCCAGTGCAGATGGCTCAGCAAGCACGTACCGCTGAACGGCCGGTCGGCGGGCTGCGTCAACCCGAAGTACCTCAGACCGGTTCCGAGGTCGAACAGGATCGGATCGTGCCCGTCGATGGCGAGCGACACGCACGACGTGTTGCCGCCGTACCGGGCGATCTCCTCACCGTGGCATGGCGTGGAACCTCGGACACCGTGAAACGTCAGCTCCATGCCGCCCCCTGCGCTCGGTGTGTCAGATGAACCCCCGATGAACGCACGTTAGAACCTTTTGGACTCGATGCTGCAACCGCACCGGCGTGACGTTCGTCGCCACGGCAGGTCGGCGCCGGGTCCTCGACCGCTCGGATCCGATTGCTACCGTCGCATCATGTCGACTTCTGCTGTTCCGGTGCTCCCCGACGGGATCGTGGTCGTGGTCAAAGAGGAGTGTGCAACGTGCCACTCCGTCGGTTCCGTCCTTCGTCAACTCGCCGCTGCGACGACGACGACGGTGTACACCCAGGACGACCCCCGCTTCCCCGAGTCGCCGACTCCGATCCACGACGCCGATCTCTCGGTGAGCTGGCATCACGACATCGAAACCGTCCCGACGGTGATCCGGGTGGTCGACGGCCTCGAAGTACAGCGAACGGTCGGCTGGCACCGCGCCGAGTGGGAACAGGTCACCGGCATCGGCGGGCTCGGTCCCGATCTCCCGGCGATGCGCCCCGGCTGCGGATCGATGAGCGTCGACCCCGACCTCGTCGACGAACTGAACGTCCGCTTCGGCGCCTCCATGCTCGCCTCGCGACGTATCGACGTCGCCGACGCCGAGGACGACATCGAGATGATGTTCACCCGGGGTTGGTCCGACGGGCTCCCCGTCGTGCCGCCGACCGAGCAACGCGTGATGCGGATGCTCACCGGCACCACCCGTGCACCATCCGATGTCGTCGCCACGGTGCCACCCGACCTCGTCGACGTCACCGTCGAGAAGGTGGCGGTGGCTGCGGTGATGGCAGGCTGCCTCCCCGAGTATCTGCCGTGGGTGCTCACCGCCGTCGAGGCGGCGTGCACGAACGAGTTCAACATGCACGGCCTGCTCGCCACCACGATGCCGGTGGGTCCGGTGATCGTGTGCAGCGGCCCGGGAACCCGTTCGATCGGCATGAACTCGGGCGGCAACGCGCTCGGTCAGGGAAACCGCGCCAACGCCACCATCGGCCGGGCGCTGCAACTGGTGGTCCGCAACGTCGGCGGCGGACGTCCGGGCGAGGTCGACCGAGCCACCCACGGAAGTCCGGGAAAGATCGGGTTCTGTTTCGCCGAGAACGACGTCGACTCGCCGTACGGCACCCTTGCGGTCGAGCACGGCATCGAGCCGGGCCTCGATGCGCTCACGCTGTTCGCCGGCGAGGGCACGAGATGTGTCGTCGACCAGCTCTCACGCGAACCCGACTCGCTCGCTCGATCGTTGGCGGCGAGCTTGCAGGCGATGCACCACCCGAAACTCATTCTCGGCTTCGACGCCATCCTGGTCATGGGCCCAGAGCACGCCAGGGTGTTCGCCGACGCCGGCTGGAACCGCGAGCAGATCCTCGCCGGGATCTCCGAGCATCTGAATCGACCCGGCTCGGACCTCGTACGCGGTGCCGGTGGCATGGCCGAGGGACTTCCCGAGGCGTTCGGCGATGCGCCATCACTTCCGAAGTTCCGGCCAGGCGGCTTGATGCTCACCTACGCCGGCAACGGCACCGGGCTGTTCTCGGAGATCATCGGTGGCTGGGCCAACGGCGACGTCGGGTCGAAGCCGGTGACCCGAGCGGTGACATACTGAATCGATCATGACCGGCACCCGAACGATCCTCGACCCCACGAGCGAACGAACCGTCGCCGAGCGCGAGCGAATCGCCCGCCCGACATCCCTCGACGGGCTCACCGTCGGGCTGCTCGACATCTCCAAGCCGCGCGGCGACGTGTTCCTCGATCGCCTCGAGGAACGTCTCACCGGCATCGGCGCCAACGTCAAGCGCTACAAGAAGCCGACGTTCACCAAGCCGGCGCCGGTCGACCTGCGTCACGAGATCGCCGTCGAATGTCAGGTCGTGATCGAGGCCTTGGCCGATTGAGGCAGTTGCACGTCGTGCAGTGTGCACGACATCAGTGACCTGGAAGTCCGCGGCATCCCGGGAGTCTTCGTGGCATCCGAAGGGTTCGTCGACGCTGCGATCGCCCAGTCGTCGTCGCTCGGTTTCCCGTCGGTCGCTCGGGTGTTCACGCCACATCCGATCCAGGACCGCACCGACGACGAGATGGTCGCATACGCCGACGCTGCGTTCGACGAGATCCTCGCCAACATCACCCAGCTCTGACGTCGAGGTTCGACCTGCTCGCCGCCGGGTCGAATCCGACGGTTCAGTCGAGGGCAGCGATCGCCGCGGCGGTCGCGAGCACCCTGCGAGCGTTGTCGACGTGGAGGTTCTCGATCATGCGGCCGTCGACGGTGACGACGCCGCGCCCATCGGCGACTGCCTCGTCGAACGCGGCGATCACGCGTTGGGCGTAGTCGATGTCGTCGGCCGACGGCGCCCACATGCTGTTGGCCGGCTCGACCTGGCTGGGATGGATCAGCGTCTTTCCGTCGAAGCCCATCTCCATGCCCTGACGGCACTCCGATTCGAAACCCTCTGGGTTCTTGACGTCGTTGTAGACACCGTCGAGGATCACTTTGCCGGCCTCGCGGGCAGCCAGCAGAGCGACCGCAAGGTGAGGCACCAGCGGGTGACGGCTCGGCACCAGCGGCGATCGGAGTTCCTTGGCCAAGTCGTTGGTGCCCATCACCAGCACGGCGACTCGTGGGTGGGCAGCGATCTCACGGACGTTGAACATCGCCGTCGGTGTCTCGATCATCGGCCAGATCATCACCTCGGTCGCACCAGCTGCGTCGAGCAACGCAGCCACACGATCGACGTAGTCCACCGAGTCGACCTTGGGAATGACCACCGCGGACGGCGCCGCAGCCGCAGCGGCAGTCACGTCGTCGCTGCCCCACTCGGTGTCGAGGCCGTTGCAGCGAATCGTCAGCTCACGGTTGCCGTACAGGCCCGACTGTGCGGCGGCCGCCGCCTTGCCGCGGGCCTCGGGTTTCGCATCGGGGGCGACGGCATCTTCGAGGTCGAAGATGATTGCATCGGCCGGAATCGTCTGGGCCTTCTCGAGTGCACGGTCGTTGGCCGCCGGCATGTAGAGCACGGAACGGCGAGGGCGCAGGTCATCGGTCATCGGGGTCTCCTAGGTTGCGATGAGTCTCCGCGCCGACAGGTGACGTCGAAACTCATCGCTCGGGTCGGGTCGGTGGTGTCAGAAGCCGTATCGGGCGGCGAGCTCGGGGTCGCGCTCGGACAGCGCCTGGGCGAGTTCGACGACGACACGGCACTGCTTCACCGAGGCGTCGTCCTCCATCTTGCCGTCGAGCATGAGCGCCCCCGTGCCGTCGCCCATGGCCTCGATCACCCGTTGGGCGTGGGCGACGTCGGCCGGGTCCGGGCTGAACACCTTCTTGGCGATGCCGATCTGTACCGGGTGCAGGCTCCAGGCGCCGACACAGCCGAGCAGGTAGGCGTTGCGGAACTGGTCCTCGCACGCCACGGTGTCCTTGATGTCACCGAACGGCCCGTAGAACGGCAGGATCCCGTTGGTGACGCACGCGTCGACCATGCGGGCGATCGTGTAGTGCCACAGGTCCTGCTGGTAGGTCGTGCGAGGCGCCTCGATGTCGGTGTTGCCGTCGGCATCGGCCTCCGGGTCGGCGCGCACCAGGTAGCCCGGATGGCCACCGCCGACCCGCGTGGTCTTCATCCGACGGTTGGCAGCGAGGTCGGCGGGACCCAAGGAGAGGCCCTGCATGCGCGGCGACGCTGCACAGATCTCCTCGACGTTCGCAACGCCGCGGGCTGTCTCGAGGATCGCGTGGACCAGCAACGGCTCGGTGAGTCCGGCCTTGGCTTCGAGCTGTGCCAGCAGCCGATCGACGTAGTGGATGTCCTCCGGGCCCTCGACCTTCGGAATCATGATGACGTCGAGCGCTTCGCCGGCCTCGAGCACGGCAGCGGTGAGGTCGTCGAGACCCCACGGCGAGTCGAGGCTGTTGACCCGCGTCCAGAACTGGGTGTCGCCGAAGTCGACACTCTGTGCGACCTCGACGAGGCCCGCGCGGGCCGCCTCCTTCTGGTCGGCCGGCACCCCGTCTTCGAGGTTGGCGAGCAGGATGTCGACCGTCGGTGCGATGTCGGGCACCTTCGAACGCATCTTCTCGTTGGCCGCCGGGAAGAAGTGGATCATCCGGCTCGGCGGGAACGGGATCTCGCGAACGGGCTCAGGGGCACCGACGGCGAGCGGACGGAAGAAGTCTCTGGCTGGACGCACGACCCAACCGTAGATCTGCAGTCCCGCCGTCACCAATCGCCGCGGGTGCCCTGTCCGCAGACGTGGCGCTCAGACCAGCGACCGCTCGAGCGAATCGCCCGGACGGAGGTCTTCGCGCTCGCCACCGACCTCGACAGTGATCGGTTGGTGCTCGCCGCTGTCGGGGGCGAGCCGCAATCGAACCGACTCGTGGCTGATCTCGAGCTGCACGTACTGGCGGCGGTAGTGAAGCGAGAAGCTCATGGTGTGCACTTCGTCGGGGAGGCAGGGATTGACGTGCAGCACGTCATCACGTGTCTCGATGCCCCCGTAACACCGCTGGATCAGATCGACCGTGCCGGCCATCGCACCGAGGTGAATGCCTTCACGGGTGGTGCCGCCCTGAACGTCGTTGATGTCGGATTCGAGCGCCGCCCGGAACATCGCCCACGACTTCGGGCGGTCGATCTTGCTGTGGAGCCATGCATGCACCATCGTCGACAGCGTCGATCCGTGCGAGGTGCGCTTCTCGTAGTAGTGGACCGTCCTCGGGATCATCTCGGGGTCGAACTCGTAGCCCAACCGGTCCCACAGCTCTTCGAGTTCGTCGATCGACAGCATCTGCAGCAGCATCACCGTGTCGGCCTGTTTGGCGAGCTTGTAGCGGTTCGGCGAGTCGCCCTCGGCTTCGAGGATGCGGTCGAGCCGTCCGATGTTGCCGTACTTCTCGCGGTAGGCGTCCCAGTCGAGTTCTTCGAGGTCCTCGTAGCCCTCGAATTGGCTCAGTACGCCATCGGCGTGGAAGACCAAGCGCATCTTGCGGCTGATGTCTCCCCACAGATCGATCTCGTCGTTGGTCAGCCGCAGCTTCTCGACCAGTTCGACCCGACGGTTGTCCGGCAGTTTGTCGAGCACGTCGAGCGCCCGACACAGACACCACACCGCCATCACATTGGTGTACGCGTTGTTGTCGAGCCCGGGTAGGTCACGGTCGGGATAGCCCTCGTGGAACTCGTCGGGGCCCATCACGCCCTTGATCTCGTACCGGTCGAGTGCATGGTTGTACGACGTGGTGCTCGCCCAGAATCGTGCGATCTCCAGCACCATTTCACCGCCCCAGAACCGCATGAACTCACGATCGGCGGTGGCCTGCCAGTACTGCCAGATGTTGAACACGATCGCCGCGTTGACGTGGCGTTGGAGATGCGACGCATCCGGTAGCCAACGACCGGAATCGGGGTTCAGGTGGACGACCTGGGTCTCCTCGCTTCCGTCGCTGCCACTCTGCCACGGGTACATCGCGCCTGAATAGCCCTCGTCGTGTGCGGCCTGGCGGGCGATCTCGAGGCGTCTCGATCGATAGCGCAGCAACGACCGGGTCAGTTCCGGCACCCGCAGCGTGAGAAACGGGAAGATGTAGAGCTCGTCCCAGAAGATGTGACCGCGGTAGGCCTCGCCGTGCAGCCCGCGCGCCGGGACCCCGACGTCGAGGTCGGCGGTGTTCTTCGACACCGTGGCGAGCACATGGAAGATGTGCAGATTGAGAATTCGTGCGGTGTGACCGAGGTCGCCGGTCAGGGTGATCCGGCTGCGATTCCACGAGTGCTTCCAGGCCGTCATGTGCGGCACCAGCAGGTCGTCGAACGCCTCGGCGCCGGCCGCTTTGCGCGCCGCTGCCTCGGGCGCCGAGTAGACCCCGTTGTCGAGCGAGGTGTAGATCGCCACGATCTTCTCCACGCGCACCTCGTCGCCCTCGGACACGTCGAGCGCGATCCTGTGCCCCGCCCATCGATGCACCACGTCCACCGTACGGTCGGGCGTGATCTCCGCATCGTTGAGCCACAGCGTCGTGCGGGCTGCCTCGGCGATGGCCACCTGGGAATCGTTCGTCCGAACTTCGAGCAGCACCGTGCGCTCGTCGACCGGCTCGGATCGAACATGGTCGAGATGGTCGGTGTCGAGCGTGTTGTAGCGCTCGACGTTGAGATTCTCGACAGTGCCGTCGATCGCCGACTCGATTTCGATCGCTGCGGAGAAGTCCTCTGCGACGAACGTGGTCTCGAGCGCCAGCATGTGTGCATCAGCAAGGCTGACGAATCGGCGTTCGGTGATCGACAACGTGCGTCCCTGGTCGTCGCGTACCCGCGTTCGACGGGTGAGCGTGGCGCGACGCAGGTCGGTCTCGAGGTGATGTTCGAGCACCTCGACGGTGTCCGGGGTGATCCACTCGCCACCGTCGATACGCAGCCTCAGTACGAGCCAGTTCGGCGCATTGACGATGCTCTCGTTGACCACGTCGCGCCCCGACACCTCCGTCGTCAACCGGTTGAACACGCCGGCGAGGTACGTACCCGGATAGTGCACGTCGCCCGCCGAGGTCTCGGCCAGGGCGCCACGGGTGGCGACGTAGCCGTTGCCGAGCGTGCACAACGCCTCGCGCTGGCCCTCGTCGGCGGCGTCGTACCCCTCGTACGACCAGATCCACTCGTTCATCGTTCTACCAGTCTCCTTGCGAGGTCGTCGAGCAGCTGCCGGGTTGCGTCGGGGTCGTCGACACGCAGGTGGGCAGCGGTGTAGCGGTCTTCGGTGCCGACCACGACGCCGACGCCGCGGCTGCGGACCTCGGCGAAGCCGTCCTCGTCGGTGATGTCGTCGCCGATGAAGAGTGCCAGCGTGTCGGCCGGGTCGAGCCCGGCTGCATCGATCAGCCAGCGGACCGCCTTGCCCTTGTGCCAGTCGATGTCGGGGCGGAGCTCGAAGATCTTCTTGCCGCCGGTCATGCGAAGGCCCTCGTGGGCGGCCGCGACGTCGGCGACGGCCGCTTCGAGATCGGCGATCTGGTCGTCGGGCGTTGCCCGATAGTGCACGGCGATCGCGAACCGCTTCCGTTCGGCCCATGCACCATCGATGGTGGCGATGCGCTCGGCGAGCGACCGCTCGGCGGACTCGAGCGCCGGCAGCGCCGCTGCTCCGTCGGGGAACTCCTCGCGGCTGCCGTCGGGGCGACGAACGTCGAACCCGTGGCTTCCCGCGAACCAGATTCGTTCGGTGGGCACCATGCCCATCACGTCGGCGAGGTCGCGGCCGCTGACCACACCCACCACGGTGAGGTCGGCCAGCGCTTCGAGTGCGGCCAGCGTGGCCGGCGGAATGACGGCATCTTCAGGACGGTCGACGATCGGGGTGAGGGCGCCGTCGTAGTCGCAGAAGACCGCAACGGTCTTGTCGGCGATCTGACGTGTCAGGTCGTAGTCCGTCAACGCATCGGACAGGTCGGGCAACCACGCCCGCGCCGGTTCGATGCGTTGCACCCCGGCGCCCCCGCTCTCGAGCGCCACGACGGCGAGGTCGGACAGGTCGGGGACGACGATGTCGGCGAACTCGGCGAGCGGTTCGGGATTGCGGGTGCGATCGAGCCCCACGACGAGACCGAACCCTCCGGCCCGACCTGCACGCACGCCCGAAATCGCATCCTCGACCACCGCCGCCGCGGCGGGATCGACGCCGAGGCGTCTGGCCGCTTCGAGGAAGACGTCAGGCGCCGGCTTGCCGGGGAACCCCATCTCGGCAGCATCGAGCCCGTCGACGCGCACCTCGAACAAGTCGAGCATCCCGGCGGCGCGGAGCACGAGTTCGCAGTTCTTGCTCGCTGAGATCACCGCCGTGCGAATGCCATCGGCATGCAGCGCCTCGATGAAGCGACGCGTCGTGGTGTACGGGCGCACGCCGTGTTGATCGATTGCCGCAGCGAAGCTGGCGTTCTTCTTGTTGCCCACGGCACACACCGTGTCGTCGCCGGGAGCGTCGTCGGGGTCGCCTCTGGGAAGCTCGAAACCGCGAGAACGCAAGAAGGCGTCGACGCCGTCGTACCGGCCGATGCCATCGACATGCACCCGGTAGTCGGCGTCGGTGAACTCCACCGCTGCGGCGCCGGTTGCGTGAGCTGCGAGGAACTCGTCGAACACGTCCTTCCACGCAGAGAAGTGCACCGCTGCGGTTTGGGTGATCACACCGTCGGTGTCGAAGATGACCGCTTCGAGTTGTTGCACGTCGTTTGCCCGCCTCCGTTCGATACAACCGCTGCGGTCGTCGACTGGGGACATCGCAGCGGGGGCTTGGTGATCCCACCGTAGTCCTGGTGAGGTGCTCCCGCCCGAAACTCGCTGCGGGTCGAGCGGCCGGGCCGGCGCATCCTCAGCGGTCGAAGATCCGCGAGCACCGTGAATCAACTCCCCAACACGACGACACTGTCGCGGACCTCGACCAAGCCGTCAGCGACGAGCGTGGCGACGACATCGGCATCGAAGTCGGCGACGGGTCGTGCACCGTCGTGGAGCGCAGCCAGCAGCCTCCCTCGCGCTTGGCGCACGCTGCCGTCGAACGGGGCCTGACGGCCGCTCACGCCGGCCGAACCCACCGACGGGTCGGGACCGAGATGTCCGCCGAGGTGCCAGACACACGTCGCTGCCAGCGGGCAGTCCGCACAACGCGGTGTCGGACGACAGAGGGTTGCACCGAGGTCCATGATCACCTGATTCCAGATCCAGCCGTGCTCGTGCGGCACGGCGGAGTCAGCGATCGCCTGTGCCCGTTTGGAGCTCAAGCGCTCACCGCTCGTGCGGGCGAGAACCCGGGCGATGTTGGTGTCGACGACCCCGACGTCGCGCTCGAACGCGAACGCCAGCACGGCCCGTGCCGTGTACGGGCCGATCCCCGGTAGTGCGAGCAGGGCGTCGAGATCGTCGGGCAACCGGCCACCGTGGTGTTCGCCGACCAGTTCGGCGGTCGCTCGAAGGTTGCGGGCTCGCCGGGGATAGCCCAGGCCCTGCCACAACCGCAGGACGTCGGCGAGCGGCGCTGAAGCGCAGTCGGCGGGCCGAGGGTACGCGGCCAGGAATGCCTGCCACTTGGGGATCACCCGCTCGGCTTGGGTCTGCTGGAGCATGACCTCGGCGACGAGGATTGCCCAGGGGTCACGTTCCGACCGCCACGGCAGATCGCGCAGCTTGGGGACGCCCCAGGCCAGCACGACGCCCTGGTCGATCACGAGCGACTCAGTCGCTCCACACCTCGGTGCCGTCGTACGGGCGTTTGCGGTCGGGCGCTGCATCGCGCTTCCAGATCAACACCTTGCGCTTGAAGTAGCACACTTCCTTGCCGTCCTGGTTGAAGCCCTTGGTCTCGACGGTGACGATCCCGCGGTCGGGCTTCGACGACGACTCCTTCACCTCGAGCACCCGCGTCTCGGCGTGGATCGTGTCGCCGTGGAACGTCGGGAACTTGTGTTGCAGGGTCTCGATCTCCAGGTTCGCAATCGCTGCGCCGCTCACGTCGGGCACGCTCATGCCGAGCACGAGGCTGTACACCAGGTTGCCGACCACGACGTTGCGGCCTTGCACCGATTCCGCAGCGAACCAGTCGTTGGTGTGCAACGGGTGATGGTTCATGGTGATCATGCAGAACAGGTGGTCGTCGTATTCGGTGATCGTCTTGCCCGGCCAGTGGCGCAGGATGTCTCCGGGAGCGAAGTCCTCGAGGTACCGACCGAAGGGGCGTTCGTGCACTGTCATGCTGCCGACGGTACTGCTGACGACCCGACGGTGCGAAAGCGTCAGGTCGAGTCCTGGTCGCTCTCTTCCACTCCGTCATCGACTCCTTCATCGACCACTGCATCGACCGCCGCATCGTCTCCTGCATCCGCTCCGGTCTCCGGGCGAAGAGTTGCCGCCAGCGCCGGGTCGGACTCGGGGTCGGCCACGGGACGCCTGCCACCGAATCGCAGAGCGAAGTCGATCTTCGTCTCGCCGCGCGCCGATTCGGAGCGCGCCAGGTCGCGGAGCCCTACGAGTCGATCGCGCTTCTCGATCTTCCACGGCCCCACCCGGAGCGAGGCGTAGGCCACTGCCCCGATCGCGATCGGCATCAGGTACTGCGCCGAGCGGTAGGTGGCGATCGCCGGTGCTGCAACCCGTCTCGGGACTCCGAAACCGATCAATGCGGTGAGGTAGGTCGCCTCGACCACACCGAGCCCTCCCGGCAGGATCGGAATCGCTGCGAGCACGTTCGCGAGACCGAACGCGACGAGCAGCGCATCGACCGGCAGCGACACGCCGTAGGCGCGCAGGAACACCCACAGCGATGCCGCATCGAGCAACCAGTTGGCGGTCGCCCAGAAGACCACCCGCCGAAGCAGCTGCCGGTCGCTGACGAGTTCCTCGAGCCGCTCCGCCACCTGGTGCAGCACCGCAGCGAAACGGTCTTCGTTCAGACGGAGCTTCCGAGCGATCCAGCGAAGAAAACGTTCGGCCCGCCCCGAGCCGTCCATCACACCGATGACGAGGACTGCGGCCAGTCCCATGATGATGATGCCGGCGAGCGCGGCGAGCGCATAGCCCTCGTTGACCCCGCGGAACGGAATCGACATGGTCAGGCCGGTCCAGAAGATGATGTTCAGCACCACCGCTGATCCGATTCCGGCCGTGGCCAGGGCGAATCCGGCATCCGGGCCGCTGATCCCCGACAGCGTCAGCAGTCGGTACCCGAGCGCCGAGCTTGCGGCGTTGCCACCGGGCACGATGTTCGACAGCGCCTTGGTGCTCAGCTGGATGCGAAAGATCCGCGCCAGCGACAAGCGGCGACCGGCGGTGCCGAGCGTCGCCCGGGTGAGCAGCGAATAGCTGAGCAGTGCGAGCAGCTGCAGCGCAAAGCCCGCGACCAGCAGCGCGGGATTCACGTCGCGAATGGTGTCGAACGCCTGGCGGAAGCCGCTGACCACGCCGGGCAGCAAGAAGATCGCGATCACGATCAGCAACAGCACCTTGATCGTGAATCGAATCGGCCGGATTCGCCGTTTCGGCGCCGCTTCGTCTCGGATCAACGCCGGGAGTTCGCCGGTCGGCAGCACGTCGCGGTCCATCTCGTGGGTGCGGTCGTCATCGGCGTCGTCGACCGGCTCCGGCTGTGCGGGCAGACCGCCGCCACGTGTACCCGCCTCGTCGCTCACTGGGTTCCTCGGCCGCGCATCGATCAGGAGCGGTCGATCAGGTGTCGAAGCCGCGCGCGCAGCTGCGGCAGGTGCGCTGCATCGGTCTTGCCGAGATGGACGACGACGAGTTCGCGATCTGGCACGACGACGATGTACTGACCTTCGTGCCCGTGACACGCGAGGCTGCCGGGAATCTGGGGCCACATCCACCAGTGGCGGCCGTAGTCGCAACCGTTGTCCTCGTCGTGTGACACCGCGACGCCCGCATGCGCAACCCAACCCGTTGGCAGCACCCGCTCGCCGCTCGCCGCCACGCCGTCAGCGCGGTACAGCTCGCCGAACTTGGCGAAGTCGCGGGCGGTCGCGAACACGTACGACGAACCGACGAAGTCGCCGGCTGCGTCGAACTTGGGAATCGCCGACACCATCCCGACAGGCCCGAACAACCGGTGATGGAGAAACTCTTCGACCGCGGCTCGGCGCTGTGTCGGATCACCGCCCGACGTGCCGGTGACGACGTCACCGATGATGCGAGCGACGATGTTGGTCGTGCCCGACGAGTAGCTGAAATGGGTGCCCGGGGCATGCTCGAGGGGCAGCGCAGCCGCGTAGGCCCCATGGCTGGGACCACTCTCGCCGAACAGCATCTCGATGCAGTGCGAGACCTCGTCGTCGACGTAGTCCTCCACGAACCGGAGTCCGGACCGCATCTCGAGCAACTGCAACGTGGTGATCGCTGCCTTGGGGGTCCCGGCCCACTCGGCGACCGGTGCAGGCGCGTCGACGTCGAGCGCGCCGTCGCCGACCAGGATGCCGACCGCTGCGTGGGTGATCGACTTGGCCATGCTCCACGAGGTCAGCGTCGAGTCGGCCGTGATCTCGATCGCCGGCTGGAAGATGTTCTCGGGCTGCACCCCGTACCGCTCGACCACCACCTCGCCGCGCTGCTGGACGAGCAGCGCCAAGGAGACCCCCTCATGGGCAGGCCGTTCGAAGAGCTCGTCGACGAGCACGGTCACATCTGCTACCGGCACCCGCCCGACGTTAGCCGCAGGTGCCGTGTCGGCGGTCCGGTTCACGAAGTGGAACAGACGTCGAGACCCGAGCCCTCCGGGCGCACCACGAGGGTCATCCGGCGGGCGCGAGCTGCTCGGCGAGACCGACCAGTCCGTCGACGTCGTGAACGTCGACAGCGAGCAACGGCAACTCCACGACGATGACGTCCTCGGCCAGGTCGGCGAGCCCGGCGATCTCCTCGCGCTCGGCCGTGGCCAGTTCGGTCAACTCGTCGTGCCAGGCCACCTGGTCGGCGAGCGGACCGTCGTCGAGACCCTCGAGCGCCGCCCGGTCGCTGGCGGTGATCGGCTCCGGCATCGGATGGATCAGGTTGACCACGACCCCGGCGAACGGGAACGATCCGTCACGCAACGCGCCGATCAGATGCTCGGCCTCACCGATCGCCTCGGCACGAGGGCTCGAGACGACGATGAACGATGCCACCTCGGAACGCAACAGCACTGACACTTCCTCGGCCCGATTGCGCAACCCCGGCTCGATGTTGGCCAGCGAACGGAAGAACTCGACGGTGTCCTCCACGATCTGCGGGCCCGCCAGTCGCCGAACGGCCCACAGGAACATCGAGGCGGCAGCGTTGGTGACCTTGGCGAAGGCACGCTGACCGACGGTGAGCGCCCGGTACACCGGATGACCGAGGAACCCGATCAGGCGATCCGGCGCCTCGAGCAGGTCGATCGCATGACGCGACGGTGGCGTGTCGACGATCACGAGATCCCAGTCGCCGCTCGTGTACAGCTGGTGCAGACGTTCGATCGCCATGTACTCCTGCGCGCCGGCCAACGAACCGGAGATTGCCCGGTACACCGGGTTCTCGAGGATCGCCGCCGCCTGCTTCGGAGTCGCCGTCTGTTCGTGGACGAGCCGGTCGAACGTCGACGCTGCGTCGAGCATCAGTGCCCAGAGTTCGCCTCCGTTCGCGGACCCGTCCTTGGACTTCTTGCCCTTGGCGTCGGACAGACCCGGAATGCCGGTGACCCGGTGAGGGGCGTCGGCGGCAGCGCCCACTTCGAGCCCGAGCGCGTCGGCGAGGCGGCGAGCTGGATCGACGGTGACCACGACGACACGACGCCCGGCAAGCGCCGCAGCAACGCCGAGCGCCGCAGCGGTGGTGGTCTTGCCGACGCCCCCGGGGCCGCAGGTGACGAGCAACTCGGCCTGGGCCACCTCGCCGCTGAACGTCTCGGCGCCGTTCACGACGAACCGCCGATCATCGGACCGACGAGCGCATCGGCCAACTCGCCGAGGTGGTGCAACGTGAGCCTGGGCGTCGCCAGTCGTGGCAAGGTCACGACTGGGACCCCGATCCCGTCACTCAGACGTTCGATCTGGCTGCGCTGGCGTTCGAGGCGGGCACGACCGAAGTCGGTCGACGACGCAAGCGCCGACTTGGCAGACGCCGACAGTGTGATCTTGTGCGAACGCGCTGCCATCGCCGGTGTCTTGTCGAGCCCGGAGCGATCGGGCCAACACGAGTTGACCACCGCTGGCAGCAACGACATCCCGATGTCGCCACGCAGTTCGGCACCGAGCTCGAGTGCCTCGGTCACCGGGGTCTCCTCGGGGAGTGTGACGATCATCGCCCGGCAACGAGCGGGATCCCGCAACATCTCGTCGACCTCGACGGACTGCTCGCGCACGGGGCCGGACTGCACGACGTCGGACAGCCCGGTCGCCGACCGCAGGAATGGGGCGGCGTGACCGGCCGGTGGCGCATCGACGACGATCAGGTCGGCGGCGCGTTCGCGTTCGAGTTCCTTGATCTTGCCGAGTACCAGGAGGTGTTCGAGACCCGGAGTTGCCGCGGCGATCATCGGCAGCGACGCAGCGGATGCGGCCCGCCGGAGCATGCCACCGACGCCCTTGAGCTCGAGGTAGTCGCCGAATGCCTGATCGGCCGGAATCGTTCGGCCGCGCACCTGCCCGGCGCCCTTGACCTTGCGGAGGATCCGGTCGCTCGAGTCGAGTTCGCGTCCTCCGAGCAGCGGACCCATCCCGGGTCGCCCGTCGACTGCGACGAACAGGACGTTGGCGCCCTCACGGGCCGCTGCGAGCGCATACGAGGCTGCAACCGTGGACGACCCGACCCCACCCTTGCCGGCGACGACCGCCACACGTGTGCTCGTCAACCAGTCAGGTCCAGCCATCACCCTTCACGGTACCGGGCGGCGCCCGTCAGGAACGGCCATCGCTTGTGTCAGGTGCCACCAGTGGTGGTGACGAAACGGCGACCGGCGAGGCCGACGTGGCTGGCCACCGGCTGGTCGACCGCACCGCAGGCCAGCTTCGCCGCATCGATGAGACGATCGGTCGACAGGCCGGTCTCGACGCCCATCTCGGTGAGGGCGTGTGCGAGATCCTCGATCGGGACGTTGCCACTGGCGTTCGGGGCGAACGGACAACCGCCGAGGCCACCGACACTGGCATCGAGCCGCGAGGCACCGTGTTCGAGCGCAGCGATGGCATTGGCGATCGCCAGGCCACGAGTGTCGTGGAGGTGCACCCCGATCGGCACATCGA
This sequence comes from Ilumatobacteraceae bacterium, assembly GCA_963848145.1. GTDB lineage: Bacteria > Actinomycetota > Acidimicrobiia > Acidimicrobiales > Ilumatobacteraceae > Sva-07. The sequence goes on along the minus strand of CAWKCN010000039.1, from coordinate 31,436 downwards.
CGGTCGAACGGACGAGACCGACCAACACGGACACCTCGGTGGGAACAGCCACGCCGATCGTGTCGGCGAGACCGATCGACGATGCCCCGGCGTCGACCGCTCGGCGAGCAGCATCGACGACAGCGGCAGGGTCGACTCGGTGCTCGAACGGGCAGCCCAGTGCAGTGGCGAGCGTCATCTCGACGACGGCGCCCGCGTCGATCGCTCGAGATGCGAACTGCGTGAACTCGCCGAGTGAGTCCGCCGTACCAGCACCGGCGTTGTGCCGGCTGTGGGTGTCGCTCACCGACACCACGTACTGCAGGTGAGTGAGTCCCGCGGCGAGCGCTCGCTCGGCGCCGCGCCGGTTGAGCACCAGGCCCCACCTCCGTGCGCCGTGCTCGTCGGCGGCCGACTCGGTGGCAGCGCACAGCGCCTCGGCGTCTGCGAGCGCAGGCACTCGATCAGGGCGCACGAAGCTCGTCAACTCGAGGTCGCGCACCCCCGCAGCGAGAAGGGCCTCGAAGAGCGCGACCTTGGCCTCGGTGGCGATCGGTGCTTCGTCCTGCAGGCCATCGCGGAGACTCACGTCGCGCAGCACCACGCTGGCGGGGAGGCGGTCGGCAACGGTCACGGGTGCAGTCTCTCGCTTTCGTCGCGACACCGTCGACTCGGTAGACAACAACCATGGACGGCGACACGACGACACGAACCGGACCACTGCTCGGCGTCCGGGTGCTCGAACTCGGGAACTTCATCGCCGGACCATTCGCCGGTCAGCTCTTCGGCGACTACGGCGCCGAGGTCATCAAGATCGAGGCCCCCGACGGCGACCCGATGCGCCGCTGGGGAGTCTGCGTCGACGACTCCAGTCTGTGGTGGCCGATCATCGCCCGCAACAAGCGCTCCGTGGTCGCGGATCTGAAGAACCCGGAGGATCTCGCATTCGTCCAACGGCTGGCCGCCGAGTGCGACGTGGTGCTCGAGAACTTCCGCCCCGGGGTCCTGGCCAAGTTCGGCCTCGACCACGCGACGTTGTCGGCCACCAACCCCGGCATCATCGTCACGCACGTGTCCGGGTTCGGACAGACCGGACCGCGAGCGACCGAGGCCGGGTTCGGCTCGATCGGCGAGGCAGTCGGCGGCATCCGCCACACCACCGGCGATCCGGACCGCCCACCGGCGCGCTGCGGGATCAGCCTCGGAGATTCCCTCGCTGCAATGTTCGCGGTGATCGGCACGCTCGCTGCCCTGCACGAGCGATCGTCGAGCGGCAAGGGCCAGGAGGTCGACGTCGCGATCTACGAGGCGGTGGCGGCACTGATGGAGTCGTCGATGGTCGACTACGACATCGCCGACGTCATCCGCAGCCGCTCTGGCGGAACGCTTTCCGGCGTCGCCCCGTCCAACGCCTATCCGACCAACGACGGCTCCGAGGTGTTGGTCGCCGCAAATGCCGACAACATCTTCGCGCGGCTCTGCGATGCGATGCATCGCCCCGACCTGGCCGGCGACGAGCGATACGCCACGCACATCGCACGCGGTGAGCACGAACGAGAACTCGACGCGATCATCTCCGATTGGACCGCAACGATGAACTCCGACGAGTTGTTGGCGCTGCTACGCGAGCACACCGTCCCCGCCGGACGGGTGTACACCGCTGCGGACATGCTGGACGACGAGCACTACGCCGCGCGCGACATGGTCCAGCGGCGCACGGCTCGAACCGGCATCGACACCGCGATGCTCGGCGTGGTTCCGAAGTTCTCGCGCACACCCGGCAGCATCACCGACGTCGGCCCGAGCCTCGGCGAACACACCGAGGCCTACCGACGTTGACAACTGGACAACACGGGTCGAACCCCTGTTGTCGAGGTCGTGGCGGTCAGAACTCTTCGTCGAAGGCCACGTCGCCTGCGACGCCGACCTGGTAGCTGCTGACGGTGCGCTCGAAGAAGTTCGACAGCCCCTGCACGTCTTGGAGCTCCATGAAGCTGAACGGGTTCTTCGAGCCGAACTCGGGGCCGTAGCCGAGCTGCGCGAGGCGCTGATCGGCGACGAACTCGAGGTAGGTGCGAGTGTCGCCGAGGCTCATTCCAGGGACGCCTTCGCCGAGGACGTCGGCGGCGAACAGGTACTCGGCATCGATGGCCTCGTTGAGCATCTGGCGCACGTCCGCTTCGAGATCGGCGTCGAAGAGCTCGGGCTGCTCCTTGCGAACGGTGTCGACCACCTCGAACGCGAAGTTCATGTGGCAGCTCTCGTCACGGAACACCCAGTTCGTGCCGTCGGCGAGGCCGTTCAACAAGCCCTTCGACCGCAGGAAGTAGACGTACGCAAACGCGGCGAAGAAGAAGAGCCCCTCGATGCAGGTGGCGAAACAGATCAGGTTCAGGAGGAACTGCTTGCGCTGCTCGGGTGTCTCGATCTTCTGCAGGCCCTGAATCGAGTCGATCCACTTGAAGCAGAATTCGGCCTTGGCGCGAATCGACGGGATGTTCTCGACAGCGGAGAACGCCGCCTCGCGCTCGGCCATGTCGGGGATGTAGTTGTCGAGCAGCGTCAGGTAGAACTGCACGTGCAACGCCTCTTCGTAGAGCTGGCGCGACAGGTACATCCGAGCTTCGGGGGCGTTGATGTGCTGGTACAGGTTGAGCACCAGGTTGTTCGACACGATCGAGTCGCCGGTGGCGAAGAACGCCACGAGGCGCGACACCAGGTGGCGCTCGGCGGGCATCAACTTGCGGTCGAGGTCGACGAGGTCGTCGGAGAAGTCGATCTCCTCGACGGTCCAGGTGTTCTTGATCGCATCTCGGTACATCTCGTAGAACTGCGGGTACCGCATGGGCCGCAGGGTGAGGTCGTACCCGGGATCGAGGATGTTGGTCGGGCGCGCCGCGCCGACCGGTGGCGCCGACTCGAATTCGTCGGCGAGCGTTTCGACCGGAGCGTCGCTCGGGTCGTAGTCGGTGATCGGGTCGATGAGTGCCATCAGTCGCATGCCTCGCAGGATTCGGGGTTCTCGAGGCTGCACGCAATGGCTTCCTCGTCGGTGAAGTTCTTGGCGGGCTCCTCCACGAGCGGGGCGATCGCCGGCTCGGTCTTGGAACCACCGCTCGGTGGCGTCGGTGCCGACTTGGACGCCGACGTCGTGCTCTGGTTGATGCGCGTCGCCGGGCGGCTGCGCAAGTAGTACGTGGTCTTCAAGCCCGCCTTCCAGGCGTGCAGATACATCGAGCTGAGCTTGCCGATGGTCGGCGTCTCCATGAAGAGGTTGAGCGACTGGCTCTGGTCGATGAAGGCCCCACGTTCGGCGGCCATGTCGATCAGCGCCCGCTGCGGGATCTCCCACGCGGTGCGGAACACTTCTCTGAGCTCTGCGGGGATCCGATCGACGTCTTGCACCGAGCCTTCGGCCTTCTTGATGTCGTTGATCATCTGCTCGTCCCAGAGGCCACGGGCCTGGAGTTCGCGCACCAGGTAGCGGTTGATCTGCATGAACTCGCCCGAGAGCGTCTCGCGCTTGAACAGGTTCGACACCTGCGGCTCGATGCACTCGTAGCAGCCGACGATCGAGGCGATCGTTGCGGTCGGGGCAATGGCGATCAACAAGCTGTTGCGCAATCCGTGCTCGGTGATGCGCGCACGCAGCGCGTCCCAATCGAGTTCCGCAGGCGGCGTGACGCCACCGTTGGCGGCATCCCACAGATCGAACTGCAGGTCGCCCTTGGCGGCTCGGGTCCCGTCGTAGGCCTCGTGCGGTCCCTCGGCCTCGGCGAGTTCGGTGGACGCCCACAGCGCATGGAAGTAGATGTGAGCGCTGATCGTGCGGCTCAGGTCCTTGGCGTCTGCGGAGTCGAATGCGAACCCCTTCTTGAAGAAGACGTCCTGGAGGCCCATCAGCCCGAGGCCGACCGGACGCCACTTGTGGTTCGAGAACTCGGCTTCCGACGTGGGGTAGTAGTTGATGTCGATCACACGGTCGAGCAGCGGCACGACCTGGCGGACGACGTCACCCAACTTCGCGTAGTCGAACTCCATCTCGCCATTGGCGTCTGCAGCGACGTAGGCGCCGAGGTTGAGCGAGCCGAGGTTGCAGACCGCGGTGTTGTCCTGGTCGGTGACCTCGAGGATCTCGGTGCACAGGTTCGACAGATGCACCACTCGCGGCGAACCGTCGTCGTTGGCAGCGCCGGTCTGGTTGCACTTCTCGTTGGAGGCGTCCTTGAACGTCACCCAGCCGTTTCCGGTCTGTGCGAGCGTGCGCATCATCTTCGAGTACAGCTGGCGGGCAGGGACCTGCTTCTCGTAGAGGCCGGCCTCTTCGGCTGCCACGTAGGCACGCTCGAAGTCGTCACCGAACAGGTCGGTGAGGTGCGGCGCCTTCTTCGGGTCGAACAGGCTCCACTGCCAGTCCTTCTCGACGCGTTCCATGAACAGGTCGGGGATCCAGTTGGCGATGTTGAGGTTGTGCGTGCGGCGGGCGTGGTCGCCGGTGTTGTCGCGCAGCTCGAGGAAGTCTTCGATGTCGGCGTGCCACGACTCGAGGTAGACGCACGCAGCGCCCTTGCGACGGCCGCCCTGGTTGACGGCGGCGACCGACGAGTCGAGCGTGCGCAGCCACGGCACGATGCCGTTGGACAGGCCGTTGGTGCCCTGGATGAGGCTGCCCTTTGCCCGCACCCGGTGCCAGGCGACGCCGATGCCACCGGCGAACTTCGACAGCTTCGCGATGTCGGTGTAGCGCTTGTAGATGCCCTCGAGGCTGTCCTCGGGCGAGTCGAGCAGGTAGCAGCTCGACATCTGGCTGTGTGCGGTGCCGGAGTTGAACAGCGTCGGGCTCGACGGCAGGTACGCCAGCGACGACATCAGGTCGTAGAAGCGAACCGCTTCGTCGACGTCGGTGCACAGCCCACAGGCGACGCGGAGGAAGAAGTACTGCGGGGTCTCGATGACCTCTCGGCGCGACGGGTGACGCAGCAGGTAGCGGTCGTAGACGGTGCGCAGGCCGAAGAACTCGAAGCTGCGATCACGGTCGGAGTCGATCGCTGCGTTGAGCGCCGGGGCGTTGGCGTTGACGAAGGCGAGCACCTCGTCGGACACCAGGCCCTCGGCGTGCCCGACGGCGATCGACTCGGAGAACCAGGGAATGTTCTGGTTGCGAACCTCTTTGTCGATGACGGTGGCGAGCAGGCGCGAGGCGAGCTTGGAGTAGTTGGGCTCTTCGACGATGAGACCGGCAGCGGTACGGATCGACAGGTCGTCGAGTTCTCGGGTGGTCGCACCGTCGGCGAGTGCCGAGATCGTGCGGGTGGCGACACGCATCGGGTCGACACCGATGAGCCCTTCCGATGCCTTGGCGATCGAATTGACGATCTTGTTGACGTCGACGGGCTCGAGCGCACCGCTGCGCTTCTTCACCCGCATCCCACCAGCGGTGGGAGCGGCGGTTGCGGCGGGAGCCTTGGCGGTGTCGGTCAGCGTCGGTGCCGATCCGGTTGCTGCGGCATTGTCATCGATCACTGTCACCGTTGGTTCTCCTGCTCATTCATTGCGTCGTCGTGGGCATTCTGGAAATGTCTGGAATCGGTCAAGATCTGCTGTCGACCACCAGATGTCGTGGTCGTTCGCCGCCCTGGCCACCACATCTCGTGGAAGCGAGTCCGTAATTACAGCAGTGAAACTACGGCCGTGTCAACCGTCTCGTCGAGAAACTCTCAACTTGCCTGCACAGCGGCCTGATCGGCGTGCCGGACGTCGGCGAGTTCTGCTCGACGGCGCAGCCTCGACCACACCTCGTCGACCGATTCGGCCGTCGCATGGACGAAGTCGAGGCCGCGGGCCGGGTGCGGCCCCGGATCCCGCTCCGCTTCGGCGTGCCAGATCTCTTCCACCTGGAGCAGCCGCCCGTTGCGGCCACGCACGTTGTTCTCGCGGAACTCCAGCGTCGTGCGCCACCCGGCCCGCTCGAGCTCACGTCGGTCGGCCTGCTCCAGGATCGCACCGTGCTGGCGCTGGCGCAGCAGCCGCTGACGTGGCGTGGGGAGGGCTCGACCGACCATGCAACCATCTTGAATGACACGCCCTGTGGAGCGTCAGTCCCGATTGCTTGTGAATTGCTCGGCCGCCGCTGTGGGTTCACCGCCCAGAGTTGGGGACAACACGCGGAATCTGTGTGGTACCTGTGGGTGGAGCGGTCGGGCCCCGTCAGAAGCCGGGGATGAGGTCCTGGCAGGCGACCGCAGCCTCACCGAAGGCCGGATCCGCCGGATCGAGCAGGTCGAGCAACAGTTCACCATTGGGGTCGGCCAGCAGATCCCCGACAGTGATGTCGGGAAGGTCGAGCCCGTTCGAGCGCAGGCAGTCGAAGAACGCAATGACCTGGTCGAGTTCGCTCGAACCCGCCGGAACGAACACGTCCTCGGGCGCGTCGGCAGTGCACGACGACCCCTGATCCGGCAGTTCGAGGTCGACGAGATAGTCGACCACGACCGCATCGGCGCAGGGCACCGAGAGAAACGCCGTGTGCCCCTCTGCCTCGACGGTGTAGAGCACGCCCGAGGACAGCAGATCGGACATCTCGACCGACCACTCGTACGGCGTGGCCGGATCACCCGTGGTGCCGATCACGAGGATCGGTGCTGCTCCGGCGGCGGGCCCGATGGCGATCGGATCGATGGCCTCGGGCGTACCGATGCAGCCGGTGCTGGCACGTAGGAAGTCGCCGAAGTACTGCGATGCGTCGGCGCCGAGCTCTGCCTGTCGACGCACTTCGTCGACCGGCGGTCGACTCGGGTCGTCGGCACAGTTGATGGCGAATCCAGCCAGCTGGCTGTTGTCGTAGGTGCCGTCGGGTTGCCGACCGAGGTAGCTGTCGGCAAGCACCTGCAACAGTGAACCGTCCCCACGGGTCTCCGCGGCCGCCAACGCATCGGCGAGTACCGGCCACAACTGTGTGCTGTAGAGCGCAGCGAACACGCCGAGCTGCAGCTCGGCCGGGGTGAGGATCCGGTCATCGTCGTCGGTCGGGAAGCTCCCGGCGCTGTCGATCTCCTCGATCAGGCCGGTGACGACGTCGAGGGTCGGACCGACGTCCGCCAGCGCGCAGTCGGCGTCGTCGTCACACGCTTCGGCGAAGCTCTCGAGCGCCGCATCGAAACCCGGACCCTGCTCGAGCCCCAGCAGTGCGAGATCGTCGGTGGGTTTCACGGCGCCGTCGAGCACCAGGGCGCGCACCCGGTCGGGGAACAGCTCGGCATACGTCGCGCCCAGACGGGTGCCGTAGGAGAATCCCACGTAGCTGAGCTGTTCATCGCCGAGCGCAGCGCGCAGCGCATCGAGGTCGCGGGCGGCGTTGTTGGTGCCGACGAACGGTTCCAGCTCGAGTGAGTCGACGGTGCAGGTCTCGGTCCGGGACTCGGATTCGGCGAGCAACCGCTCCCAGCCGGCATCGTCGCCGGCCTCCAACAACGTCACGTCGTCGTCGAAGTCGACCTCGCAGTCGATCGGCGTGCTCTCGCCGACACCGCGCGGATCGAACGACACCAGGTCGAAGCGTTCGGCGATCTCGGCCGGCACGAGTGCAGCGGCAGACGTCAGGAACTCGATGCCGGATCCTCCCGGCCCACCGGGGTTGAACACCAGCGAGCCGATGCGTCGATCGCGCTCCGCGGTCGCCGTGCGAGCGACGGCGACCTCGATCCGCTCACCGTCGGGGTCGGCGTGATCGCGCGGCACGATCAGGGTTGCGCATTCGAGATCGATCAGGTCACCCGCCCGACCTCCGCATCCGCTCCAGTCGAGCATGCCGGTATCGGGAGCGGCGTTCTCGGTGGTGTCGGATTCGGCGGATGACGGGTCGGCTTCGACCGTGACCACCTCGGCCGAGGCCGAACACGCTGCGACGACCAGGAGCGCCAACAGCGCAGCAACACGACGCACACGCAGACCATATCGCCGACCCGGCACACGGTCGGCTCAGCACGCCACTTCAGTCGATGGGAGTCGACGCCGATGAACAGACATGTCGACACGCGCGGTCACCATGCTCGTCCTGGTTGCGAGCTCGCTGCTCGCCGCGTGCGGATCGTCCGGCGACGCCGACACCGCAACGAAGTCGGCGAACGTCGACGGCGCCGTCGTCGCCGTCGGTGGCGCTCCCCTCCCGAGCGACGGCGTCGGGAGCATCGGCGACGCGGTCGACGTCGCTGCCGGGGCACCCGCTGATGCGGGTGTTGCGGCCTGCGCGATCGACCGACAGACGCTGGAGTTGGCCGTGGAGACCTACGAGTTGCTCAACGGCGCCGTGGCGACCAGCCAGCAGGACCTCCTCGAGGCTCAGATGATCCTGGAAGCGTCCCCACGGTTCGTGATCGACGCCGACGGCAAGGTCACACCGGCACCGGACAGTCCCTGCACCTGACGCCCGGCATCACCCGAGCCACTTCGGCGTGAACGGCTCCTGCGGCGCGATTGCGAGCCCGACCGCTTCGTCGACGGCCGAGGCCCGGCGGGCGAGGGCCGCATTCGCAGGACTGACGAACTGAGCGGCGACGGTTCCCTCGATGAACTCGAACAGCGGGGCGAAGTACGCGGCGACGTCGAGGAACACGACCGGAGCAGCGACGAGGCCGAGCTGGTTCCACGTGACCATCTCGAACGCCTCGTCGAGCGTTCCGAACCCGCCGGGCAGCACGATCACCCCGTCGGAGAGTTCGGCCATACGCGCTTTGCGGGCGTGCATGCTCGAGGTGATCTCCAGTTCGGTCAAGCCGAGATGAGCGACCTCAGCAGCCACCAGCTGTTCGGTCATCACGCCGGTGACGGCACCGCCACCGGCCAACACGGCGTCGGCGACCACACCCATCAATCCCACGTGTCCACCGCCGTACACGAGCCGGTGTCCATCAGCGGCCAGGGCCGAACCGAGTGCCTCAGCAGTTTCCGCGAAGACCGGGTCCGTTCCGGAGCTCGAACCGCAGAAGACACCGATCGCCGCCATCTCCCCATCATGGCGCCCGCCGAACCGTCGCACGGTGCCGGGCCGATCGCCTCACCCGCCGACGTGCTCGACGTCCGCGCAGCTCGAATGGCCGCTCCGATTACCGACCAGTAACGTCTCATACATGACTGCGATCGCTGCCCCCGACCTTCCCGCCGCCGCTGACGCCATCGATCTGGCCGACCGCATCGTCGGCAAGGCCGTGCGCGAACTCGCTGCTTCGGGAGGCCCCGACGTGCACCAGGTGCTCGCGTACGACATCGCCCATGCGGCATCGGGCGTCGCAACGGCACGGTCACTCCTCGACTACGGCGCAAAGGGCGAGGTCGAGGCGAAGATCACGTGCGCGTTCGCTGCCGACATGCTGCACGACCTCTCCGGCAAACTGCTCGGCCGTGAAGCGGAGTGGGGTGTCGAACGCGACGCCCTCGCCAACGTTCACGCGTTCATGGTGCAGTTCCGCGCACCCGAGTTCCTGGCATCGCTCGCGGACACGGCCGGGCCGCGTCACCTCGACGACGACATGGAAATGGTGGCCGACACGTTCCGAGCCTTCGCGTCGAATGTCATCGCTCCACACGCCGAGCACGTGCATCGCACCAACGGTGACGTGCCCGAGGAGATCGTCACCGGCCTCGCCGAGTTGGGCGCGTTCGGACTGAGCGTGCCCGTCGAGTACGGCGGCTACAGCGAAGGCGGCGACGCCGAGTACATCGCCATGGTCGCGGCAACCGAAGAGCTCTCCCGGGCCAGTCTCGGCATCGGCGGGTCACTGATCACCCGGCCCGAGATCCTGACCCGGGCGCTGGTGAAGGGTGGCACCGAGGAGCAGAAGCAGGAATGGCTGCCCAAGCTGGCAACCGCCGAAGTCATGCCGGCGGTTGCGGTCACCGAACCCGACTACGGCAGTGACGTCGCCGGCATCAAGGTCACCGCCACTCCGGCACCCGGCCCGGACGGCGAAGACGGATGGGTGATCAACGGGGTCAAGACGTGGTGCACCTTCGGCGCCCGGGCCGATGCGCTCACGCTGCTCGCCCGCACCGATCCCGATCGCTCGAAGACCCACCGCGGTCTCACGCTGTTCATCGTGCCGAAGCCGCGGGGCGACAGCCATGGCTTCGAGCTCACCCAGGATCCCGTCGACGTCGACGGCACCTCACGTGTCGGCAAGATGGAGGGTCGCCCGATCGACACGATCGGCTATCGCGGGATGCACTCCTACGAGGTCGCACTCGAGGACTGGTGGGTGCCGGCGGCCAATCAGGTCGGCATGGAGGACGGGCTCGGCAAGGGCTTCTACTACCAGATGGCCGGATTCGAGAACGGACGTCTGCAGACCGCAGCTCGCGCCGTCGGTGTGATGCAAGCCGCCTACGAGGCGGCGCTCGACTACGCAGAGAACCGCAAGGTGTTCGGTGAGGCGATCATCGACTACCAGCTCACCCGCGCCAAGCTCGGCCGCATGGCCGTGCTCACCCAGGCCGGCCGGCAGTTCTCCTACGCCGTCGCCACACTGATGGGCAAGGGCGAGGGCGCGATGGAAGCCTCGATGGTGAAGGCATACGTGTGCAAGGCGGCCGAATGGGTCAGCCGTGAAGCGATGCAGATCCACGGCGGAATGGGCTATGCCGAGGAGTTCCCCGTCAGCCGGCTGTACGTCGACGCCCGTGTGCTGTCGATCTTCGAAGGCGCCGACGAGACCCTCTGCCTCAAGGTGATCGCCCGCCAACTGATCTCCGCCAGCACCTGATGTAGGGCTCGGAGGGACACCGGCAGATCCTGCGCGGCACCACATCTCCGTTCCTGACGTTCGGCTCTGGCACGGGAGCGCCACCGGCGCGACCGTGAGAGTGCAAGCCGAAGGAAGGAGATGCCATGCGTACCCTGCGACTGGGCCTCGTGCTCGGGTTGTTGGCCATCGCGTCGGCATGCGGGAACGGCGACGACACGGCGACCAGCACGGTCCCGCCCGATACGACGACCACGCCGAGTTCGACGACGACCACGAGCGACTCGCCGGAGACGACCGAACCCGCTGTGACCACGAGCCCTGCCTCGACTACGCCGGAGTCGACGCCGGCGCCCACAGTGACCAGCCCCGAACCCGCCCTCGTCGACGTGCGCATCTATCTCCTGCGCGACGAACGACTCGCCATCGCCCACCGGCAGGTGGAGGGCCCTGCGGTTCTGCGCAACGCGTTGGCCGAGCTCCTCGACGGGCCGACCGACAGCGAGCGGGCGGGCGGACTCCACACCGAGATCCCCGACGGCACGACGCTGAGCGACATCAACCTGGCCGACGGGCTCGCCACGGTCGATCTGAGCCGCGACTACGAACGCGGCGGCGGCACGCTCTCGATGACGGCCCGGTTGGCACAGGTGATCTTCACCGCCACCCAATTCGACAACGTCGACGAGGTGCGGTTCTGGTTGGACGGCGCCCCCGTCGAGTTCTTCGGCGGTGAAGGCATCGTGCTGAGCGAACCCCAGCAACGCCGAGACGTCGACTGGGCGTTGACCAAGGGGATCATCATCGACACCCCACTTCCGGGGTCCGCCGTGACCAGCCCGATCACCGTCACCGGCGAAGCAGACGTGTTCGAAGCCGACTTTCCACTGGAGGTCAGGCGCAACGGGGAGCGGATCAGCGACGTCGTCATCGTGTTCGCCGGCGCCTGGGGCGACTGGGCCGACTTCCGAACGACGGTCCCGGTCGACGCTCCTGCCGGTCCGATCGAACTGGTTGCGGTGAGCCCCGTGGGCTGCACGCCGGACAGCGAACCGAACTGTCCGACGGACCTCGAGACCATCGTCCCGCTCACCCTCGCGGACTGAGACCAGTCAGTCCTTCGCCGGCGTTTCAACCCATCAGTTCGATCACGTCGGCGATGCGTTCGAAGTCGGCACCGACGTGGTCGTCGTGGGGGTCGAGCAGGATCGGGTGCAGGCCTGCCGCCGATGAGGCAGCGATGTCCATCGTGACCGAGTCGCCGACGTAGGCAATGCGCGATCGATCGAATTCCGCGAAGTGCGGCAGTGCGTGGTCGAAGATCGCCGGGTCCGGCTTGGCCACGCCGACGACCTGGCTGTCGACGATGCAGCGCATCTCGACGTGCCGGCCGGGGCCCACCTGACAGATCTCGCGAACGAGCATCGACTCGATCTGACCGCTGGCGTTCGACACGACACCCATCGGGATGCCCGCCGCGGCCAACGCCTCGAGCGCTGCACGGGTCTCGGGAATCGTCCACCGCCAGAGCCAGGCCGAACGTGTGCGGCCGAGCACGAACACCGCCTCGTCGACGTCGGCGCGCTCGACGCCGACGGACGCGACATAGGCATCGTCGTAGGCGCCCCACGATCCTTCCGGCTCGGAGCGATCCGACTTCGCCTTCATCCCGGCGTAGTGGGCGCGCCGGTGCGAGGCGACCTCGGTGGTCGCTCCGTACCGCACCAGCAACGGGCCGAGGACCGTCGGGTCGGGAAGCACCAGCACCCCGCCCGCGTCGAACAGGACGGCGTCGAATCGAGACATCGAATCAGCCGCTCAGGCGAGCTTGTCGTGGAGGAACGCCGTCGCCTGCGGCCAGATCTCGTCGTACTTCTCCTGGTTCTGGGTGCCGAGCGCATTGTGAGGCGCCATGAATGCGTGGCCCGTGCCCATGTGCACCGTGATCGACACGTCCTTGCCGAGCGCCTTGAGTTCCTCCTCGAGGTGCATGGCCGCCGACGGCGCGAAGAAGTCGTCGTGCTCGGCCATGTGCCCCTGGATCGCCGCCTCGATCTTGGAGTAGTCGGGCTGGTCGTCACCCTGCGGGAAGCCGTAGAAGGGCACAGCTGCCTTGACCTTGTCGGGGCGGAGTGCGGCGAGCACGAACGTGAGCATGCCGCCCATGCAGAACCCCATCACGCCGATGCCGTCGCCGGTGGTGGCGTCGTGGTCGGCGAGGAAGTCGACGGCGCCGCTCATGTCACGCCCGGCGCGGTCGGCCGGGAGCGTGCTCATCAACTCGCCGGCCTTGTCCATCTCGGTGTGACCTGCGAGTTCGCCGTGATACAGGTCGGGTGCGAGCGCGACGAATCCGGCGGTGGCGAGGCGGTCGGCCATCTCCTTGATTCCGGAGTCGAGGCCCCACCACTCCTGTACGACGATCACGCCGGGACCAGTGCCCGTCTCCGGGCGGGCGAGGTAGCCCGACGCATCGTTTCCGTTGCTGGCGAAGGTGACGATTTCTCCCATGCCACAACCGTAGACCCGATCGCCGATGTGCCATACGATCGCACCGTGACTCAGCTCGATTCTGCTCCGCTGCTCGGCGACGCCTACGCAAACGACCGTGCCCGCGTATTCCATTCCTGGTCGGCTCAAGGGGCCCTCGATCCGGTCGTCATTGCGGGCGCCTCGGGCTCGAAGTTCTGGGATCCGGACGGCAACGAGTGGATCGACTTCTCGTCGATGCTGGTCAACATGAACCTCGGACACCAGCACCCGAAGATGATCCAGGCGATCAAGGACCAGGCCGACGTGCTGTGCATGGTGGCACCACCGATCGCCAACGATCAGCGCAGCGAAGCCGGCCGGTTGATCGTCGAGAAGGCCAACCGAGATGGCGCTGGCGGACACTTCGAGAAGGTGTTCTTCACGAATGCCGGCGCCGAGGCGGTCGAGAACGCCGTTCGAATGGCCAAGGGATTCACCGGTCGTATGAAGGTGCTGTCGACCTATCGCAGCTACCACGGTGGCACCGCCCTCACCACCGGCTTGACCGGCGAACCACGCCGCCTCGAGAACGAACCGTCGGTGCCGGGACTCGTGAAGTTCTGGGGCCCGTATCCCTACCGATCGGCGTTCCATTCGGGCACGCCGGAGCAGGAGACCGAGCGGGCGCTGCAGCACCTGCGCGACACGATCGTGATGGAAGGCGCCGACAAGGTCGCAGCAATCGTGTTGGAGACCGTTGTCGGCACCAACGGCATCCTGGTGCCACCGCCCGGCTACCTCGACGGGGTGCGGTCGATCTGCGACGAGTTCGGGATCATCTGGATCGCCGATGAGGTCATGGCCGGGTTCGGCCGCGCCGGGCAGTGGTTCGCGTGGCAGAACTGGGATGCACAGCCCGACCTGATCTGCTTCGCCAAGGGCGTCAACTCCGGCTACGTGCCGCTCGGCGGCGTCGTCATCTCCGGCGAGATCGCCCACTTCTACGATGATCGGGTGTTCCCGGGCGGGCTCACCTATTCGGGACATCCGCTTGCCTGCGCGTCGGCGGTCGCGAGCATCGACATCTTCGAGGAGGAGGGTGTGTTGGCGCACGCCCGACATCTCGGCGACGACATCATCGGGCCGGCACTGCGTGACATCGCATCACGGCACGCAAGCGTCGGCGAGGTGCGCGGCCTCGGCGTGTTCTGGGCGGTCGAACTCGTCACCGATCCGGCCACACGAGAACCTGCGCCGCCTGCCACGGTCGGTGCCGTGGTGGCCGAGTGCAAACGCAACGGCATGTGGCCGCTGTCGGCCGGCAACCGCATCCACGTCGTCCCTCCGTGCAACATCCCCGACGACCTCGCAACCGAAGGCCTCGCCATTCTCGACGCTGCCCTCACCGTCGCCGACAACGCCATGCCCTGACCGTTCTCGTGAACAACTTCACCTCGGAGGGGCGAAGTTGTTCACGAGATGGCGCCAACGCTGGTCGATAGGTTGCCGAGGTGACCGACCAGCTGACGTTGCACCTCCGCTCGTGGGTCGGCCGATGGCCGCCGCCTGCGGGCGGCGTGCACGTGGTGGGAGATCCGTCCCGCCTCGAGCCGACATGGGACGGGTCGGTGCGCCCGCTGCTCGGTGTCGGCAACGGCGACGCGACCGTCATTGCAGTGCCACCGGCTGCGGCTGAAGCGGTGAGGGCCGCCATCGCCGACGACCTGAAGCGGCCGGGGCTCGGCGACGAACTCGGCGACATCCTCGGCATCGGCCCCGCAGCGTTCGGTGCTGGTGTCTTCCGGACGACCACTGCCGTCAACGCCGATCTCACGGATCTGGGCGACTGGTTCGACGAGCAGACCGACGATCTCCCCGAGTGGCTCCGGCCGTTCAACGGACCACGCCTCGTGGCCTACGACGACAACGGGCGGCCGATCGCCGGGGTGGGCATCAAGGTGCACGACCAGTACGGCCAGGAACTCTCTGTCGTGACCGACGAAGCGGCCCGCGGGCGCGGCTACGCACGACGCCTGGTCGCCACAGCGGCCAGGCGCGTGCTCGCCGACGGTTCGGTGCCGACCTACCTCCACGCGCCCGACAACACCGCCAGCGCCAGCGTGGCCGACGCCGTCGGATTCCCCGACCGCGGCTGGAAGGTCTACGGCCTCTGGCCGCAGCGTTGACCGCGGCCCGTCAGCCGCTCATGTTGACGTAGATCCCGGTGCGGACCAGTTCCGCGGTCGGGTCCTTCATCGCCCCCGCCCGCCGAGTCGTTCGACGTGCGCCATCGACTCGATCACCTTGCCGACGAATGCCTCCATCTGACCCGGTAGCGCTCTCCACTGCGTGGCGAGCACGACGCCGAGCGGCCGGTCGGTCGCCGGCTGGAACGCAGGATCGAGATCGCTCATCAACGACTCCTCGACCTGCTGAGCAGCACCGGTCGCCATCGCTCCGGCACAGAAGTCCTGCCAGCCCGAATCAGCCTCGATCTTCTGAACGCTGGTCACGTACTCGGCGTTGCTGGCGTAGTTGATCGACATCGCCAGCGATCCGACGTCGCCACCGGCGATCGGTTGCAGTGCCACGGCTTGCATTCCCAGGCCGTGCAATCGCTCGAGTGCTTCCATGTGGAGCTCGGCGTGTTTCGCTCCCTGTCCGGGTTGCGTCTCGAACCGGCTCAGTGAAATGACTCCCATCGGGATTCCCCTCTCGTCGTCCCCCTGGCCCACAGTCCTCCCATCGCGACGCCAAGTCGACCGCCAGCGCCGAGGGCCAGCGCAAAGTCGGCCGTGCCCGGTCAGGTCTTGGCGAGGGTGTGGTCGCGGAGGGCCGGGATCACGTGCTCGCCGTACTGGGTGAGCGTGTTGTCCTTGCCGTCGTGCTGCAGATAGATCGCGAACTGGTCGACGCCGAGCGCCTGCAGCGCGTGCAGCCGTTCGAGTTGCGCCTCGACCGGTCCGAGGATGCAGAACCGATCGACGATCTCGTCGGGCACGAACGACGTGTGCGTGTTGCCGGCCTGGCCGTGCTGGTTGTAGTCGTAGGCCTCGCGGCCCGCGATGTAGTCGGTCAGCGCCTTCGGTACCGCCGCCGACTCGCCGTAGCGGCTGACGATGTCGGCCACGTGGTTGCCGACCATCCCGCCGAACCAACGGCACTGATCGCGCATGTAGGCGACGTCGTCGCCGACGTATGCGGGCGCGGCGACGCAGAACGTGATGTCGTCGGGGTTGCGGCCGGCGTCGCTCGCTGCGGTTCGCACAGCGCCGATCGTCCACTCGGCGATCGACAGGTCGGCGAGCTGCAGGATGAAGCCGTCGCAGGTCTCGCCGATCAGCTTCAGCGCCTTCGGGCCGTAGCCGGCGCCCCACACCTCGAGGCGGCTCTTCGACGCCCACGGCAACGTGATCGTCGAGCCCTTGTAGTCGACGCTGCGCCCGTTCGCGAGCTCGCGGATCACGTGGATCGACTCGCCCATCGTGGCGAGCGTGGTCGGCTTGCCGTTGGTGACCCGCACGGCGGAGTCGCCGCGGCCGATGCCGCAGATCGTGCGGTTGCCGTACATCTCGTTGAGCGTGGCGTAGGTCGATGCCGTGACCGTCCAGTCGCGCGTTGCCGGGTTGGTCACCATGGGGCCGACGACGATGTTGCGGGTCTCGTCGAGGATCTTGGAGTAGATGACGTACGGCTCCTCCCACAAGATGTGCGAGTCGAACGTCCACACGTGCGAGAACCCATAGGTCTCGGCCCGCTTCGCGAGGTCGATCACCCTCGCTGCCGGCGGCGTGGTCTGGAGGACGAGACCGATGTCCATCAGCGCGTCTCCGGGAAACCGAGGTCGACGGTGCTGGTCGCCGGGTCGGGCCACCGGCTCGTGACCACCTTGGCCTGGGTGTAGAAGTTGATGCCCTCCGGACCGTACATGTGGGTGTCGCCGAACAGGCTCGACTTCCACCCACCGAAGCTGTAGTAGCTGACCGGCACCGGCACCGGCACGTTGACGCCGACCATGCCGACCTGCACGTCGAACTGGAACTGGCGGGCAGCGCCGCCGTCACGAGTGAAGATCGCCGTGCCGTTCGCATACGGATTGGCGTTGATCGTGTCGATGCCGTCCTGGTACCCGTTCACCCGGACGACGCTCAGCACCGGCCCGAAGATCTCGTCGCGGTAGCAGGCCATGTCGGGGGTGACGTGGTCGAGCAGCGTCGGGTCGAGGAAGAACCCATCGCGGTCGGCGCCCGAGCGGCCGTCGACGACGACGGTGGCACCCTCGCCGGGCGCAGCGTCGACGTAGCCCTTCACCCTGTCACGGTGCTCGGCGGTGATCAGTGGACCCATCTCGTTGTCGGGCTCGTTGCCGGGGCCGACCTTGATCGACGGGATCCTCTCGGCGATCTTCGCCACGAGATCGTCGGCGATCGACTCGGCCGCCAGCACGACGCTGATCGCCATGCACCGTTCACCGGCGGAGCCGTAGCCGGCACCGACCGCGGCGTCGGCGGCCATGTCGACGTCGGCGTCGGCGAGCACCAGCATGTGGTTCTTCGCGCCGCCGAGGGCTTGGACGCGCTTGCCGTTCGCGGTGCCGGTCTCGTAGATGTACTTCGCGATCGGTGTCGAACCGACGAAGCTGACCGCGGCGATGTCGTCGTGCTCGAGGATTGCGTCGACGGCGACCTTGTCGCCCTGCACGACGTTGAAGCAGCCGGCCGGAAGGCCTGCCTGGGCGAGGAGCTCGGCGAGGAACAGCGCCACCGACGGGTCCTTCTCGCTCGGCTTGAGCACGAACGTGTTGCCACATGCGAGCGCGTTGGCGAACATCCACATGGGAACCATCGCCGGGAAGTTGAACGGGGTGATCCCCGCCACCACGCCGAGCGGTTGACGGATCGAGTACACGTCGATTCCGCCGGCGGCCTGCTCGGAGTAGTCACCCTTGATCAGCTGCGGGACACCACAGGCGAACTCGATGTTCTCGAGGCCACGTGCAACCTCACCCATGGCATCGGAGAGCACCTTGCCGTGCTCGGCGGACACGAGCGAAGCGATCTCCTTGCGGTTGGCGTCGACCAACTCCCGTAGGCGGAACATCACCTCGGCACGCTGCGACAGCGAGGCTGCTCGCCACCCGGGAAATGCCGCCTTCGCCGCAGCGACTGCGGCTGCGACCTCGTCGGCCGAGGCCAGGTCGAGCGTCCCGGTCTGCTCGCCGGTGGCGGGGTCGAACACCGCCGAGGAGTTGCCGGACGTCGAGTTGACGACCTTGCCGTCGATCCAATGGGAGATGCGCTTCATGAGAGCTCGATTCGGTTGCTCGCAACAGCAGGGGTCCGACCCCTGGTGGTACGAGTCAGTGGAGGTAGGTGGACAGGCCGCGCTTGACGTACTTGCCGTGGCCCTTGCGGCCGACGTAGGTGTCGTTCTCGACGACGACGGTGCCGCGGCTGAGCACCGTGTCGACCTTGCCGTCGATCTCGAAGCCTTCGTAGGCCGAGTGATCCATGTTCATGTGGTGCTTGTCGTTGATCCCGATCTTGGTCTTCCGGGTCGGGTCCCACACGAGGATGTCGGCATCGGCGCCGGGCTCGATCACGCCCTTGCGCTCGAGGCCGAACATACGCGCCGGGGTGGTGCAGCACGTCTCGACCCAGCGCTCGAGGCTGATCTCGCCGAGCACGACACCCTGATAGAGCAGCTCCATCCGGTGCTCGACACCGCCGATGCCGTTCGGGATCTTCGAGAAGTCGCCCAACCCGAGTTCCTTCTGGTCCTTGAAACAGAACGGGCAGTGGTCGGTCGACACGACGGCCAACTCGTTCATTCGCAGGCCCTTCCAGAGGTCGGCCTGGTGGTGCTCGTGCTTGGTGCGCAGCGGCGTCGAGCACACCCACTTGGCACCCTCGAATCCGGGCTGTGCGAGCTGGTCCTCGAGCGTGAGGTACAGGTACTGCGGGCACGTTTCGGCGAACACGTTGAGCCCGGCGTGTTGGGCGGCGGCGACCTCTTCGAGCGCACCGGATGCCGACATGTGCACGATGTACAGCGGCACGTTGCCGGCGACCTTGGCGAGCTGGATCGCCCGATGTGTCGCCTCCGACTCGAGTTCGGCGGGGCGGGTGAGCGAGTGGAACTTCGGGTCGGTGTCGCCGCTTGGCGATCGACTGGGCGACGAGCACGTCGATGGCGATGCCGTTCTCGGCGTGCATCATGATCATCGCCCCGGACTCGGATGCGTTCTGCATCGCCCGGAGGATCTGACCGTCGTCGGAGTAGAGCACGCCCGGGTAGGCCATGAACAGCTTGAAGCTGGTGATGCCCTCGTTGTCGACCAGGTAGGTCATCGCCTTCAACGACTCGTCGTCGACGCCGCCGATGATCTGGTGGAAGCCGTAGTCGATCGCACAGTTGCCGGCGGCCTTCTCGTGCCATTCGGCGAGGCGTTCCTGCACGCTGAAGCCGGTGTTCTGCACCGCGAAGTCGACGATCGTGGTGACGCCGCCCCACGCCGCGGCGATCGTGCCGGTCTCGAACGTGTCGGACGCCTCGGTGCCGCCGAACGGCAGCTCCATGTGGGTGTGGACGTCGACGCCGCCGGGCACGACGTACTTGTTCGGTGGCGTCGATCGTGCGGTCGGCGCTGACGCCCATCGCCGCGGCCTGGCCGGGAGCGAGGACTGCGACGATCGACTCGCCGTCGATCAGCACGTCCGCTTCACGGCGGCCGACCGCCGAGATGACCGTGCCGCCGGAGATCAGGGTCGTGCTCATGATTCCACCAGTTCGTCGTATGCGTCCGGACGGCGGTCGCGGTAGAACGCCCAACCGTCGCGGACCTCTTTGATGCGGTCCATGTCCAACTCTCGGATGATCAGCTCGGGCTCGTACGGGTCGCCCTTGTCCCCGACGTATTGGCCCCGCGGGTCGACGAAGTAGCTCTGGCCGTAGAAGTCGTTGTCGCCGAGGGGTTCGATGCCGACCCGGTTGATCGCCCCGACGTAGTACATGTTCGCCACCGCCGCGGCGGGCTGCTCGATCGACCACAGGTACTCGCTGAGCCCGCGGTGGGTGGCCGACGGGTTGAACACGATCTCGGCGCCGTTCAGGCCGAGCGCTCGCCAACCCTCGGGGAAGTGGCGGTCGTAACAGATGTAGACGCCGACCTTGCCGACGGCGGTGTCGAAGACGGGGTAACCGCCGTTTCCGGGGCGGAAGTAGAACTTCTCCCAGAAGCCCTTCACCTGCGGGATGTGTTGCTTGCGGAACTTGCCGAGGTAGGTGCCGTCGGCGTCGATCACCGCCGCGGTGTTGTAGTACACGCCGGGCTGTTCGATCTCGTACATCGGCAGCACCATCACCATGTTCAGTTCCGCCGCCAGCGCCTGGAACCGCTTCGTGGTGGGGCCGTCGGGGATGTACTCGGTGTACTCGTAGTACTCGGCGTCCTGCACCTGGCAGAAGTAGGGGCCGTAGAACAGCTCCTGGAAGCACATGATCTGCGCACCCTGGGCGGCGGCTTCGCGAGCAGCCTCCTCGTGCTTGACGATCATCGACTCCTTGTCGCCGGTCCAATCGGTCTGCAGGAGCGCCGCTTTGATGATGTTGGCCATGACACCTCGTCGATCTGGCGCCTAGGTTGAGCGCGATGAGTGGGTGGTCCGACACTACTGATGCCCCGAGAGGCGGACAATAGGTGCCGACGTTTCGAAGTGCCTGGCACTGGGTGTTCGGCAAGCACGAACCGAAGCCGCCGAACCCGGACCGTACGGTCGAGGCCGGGTGGGTGCCGCAGTGGATGGCGCCGATGATCGTCGACGAACTCAACGCGCAGGGAGTCCCAGCGGTGACCACCGACGACTACAACCTCAACCTGTACATGAACAGCCGCGAGCCGATGGCCCGGGTCTTCGTCACCGAAGACCGCAAGGCCGAAGCGCGCGAGGTCATGACCGAGATCCTCGGCCATCCCCCCGCCCAGCGCCGCATCTGACCGTCCACCCCAGACGCCCCTCGACGCCTCGCCCCCCACCCCCACCCACCCCACCCCACCCGTTTGCGTTGCAGAACCGGTGAACCGGGTCACCAGAACCTGCGCACAAACGTCGGCGCCACCCACCCCACCCGTTTGCGTTGCAGAACCGGTGAACCGGGTCACCAGAACCTGCGCACAAACGAGGGGTTTCCGCTCTCATGGGGACGGCACCCACTGTCCGGACATGGACATCAGCGCCGAACTCACCGACCTCGCCGCCGATCAGGAGGGACTGCTCACGGCCGCCCAGCTCCGAGTGCACGGCGTGACGAGCTGGGCGCATCGTCGCCTCGTGGCCGAGGGATGGATGTTTCGCCTGGCGCCTCGTGTCTACGCCGTGCGTGGTTCTCCGGACACCCATCGCCGACGGCTGCGCTGCGGGCTGCTGTGCCTCGGCGAGCGGAGTTGGGTGAGTTTCGAGGCAGCGGCCGCGCTCCATGGACTCGACCGGTCGCGGGCTCACGCCGTCGAGTTCACCATCGAGCGGCCCCGTCGACCAGCCGTACTGCCCTTCGCCGTGCACACCACCAAGCGGCTCGAACCGATCGACCACGTGATCGTCGACGGTTTTCGCGTGACCTCGGCGACCCGCACCGTTTTCGACCTTGCCCTTGCTCGGGCTCACCCTCATCGCATCGAGGCAGCGATCGACAGCGCCGTCCGCCTCCAACTCTCGTCGCCCGAAGTGCTCGCCCGGCGTCTGGAAGGACTGCGGGGCTCGGGCCGCTGGGGATGCCGACTCGTCGAGGAGATGATCGTCGATTCAGGTGGCCACACCCACCTCGAGCGACGCTTCCTGGAACTCGTGAGGGACTCGGGGTTGCCGACGCCGAGAAAGCAGGTCGTGTTCCGGGCGGGTGGTCGACACGTCGCCCGGGTCGACTTCTTCTTCGAGGCGTTCAACGTGGTCGTCGAGGTCTCGGGCCAACGAGGGCATGCGAGTCCGGTCGAGCGGGCCCGGGATGCGCAGCGGCGCAACGAACTCCAAGACCTCGGCGTGCGAGTGTTCGAATACACGTTCGACGACGTCACCAGACGATCGGAGATGGTGCGTCGCACGCTGCGGATCAGGCTGACCCCGACCGGCCCGATGACCGCCGCCTGAGATCCGCGCCAGCGCCCCCGTTGCCGGCAGCACCACGTTTGTGCGCAGATTCCGGCGACCCGGTCCGCCCGAAGTGCAACGCAAACGGAACAGCGCCGGCAGCACGACGTTTGTGCGCAGATTCCGGCGACCCGGTCCGCCCGAAGTGCAACGCAAACGAGGTGGGTGGGGCGGGGTGGGGCGATCAGATGTGGCTGGGGCGCAGCAGCTCGGGGGCCATCGGGCACTCGGCAACGATCGCCGGTGGACCCATCGGCACCTTGCCGTTCGGGCCGACGACGTGGGTGAACATCGACGTCGGCAACACCTCGACGTCGAGGTCCCACGGGTCGGTGTCGGCGCGCAACGCCTCGACCCTGGTCACCATCGCATCGAGGAAGCCGGAGGGCAGCCGCCGGCCGACACCAGCGACGACCCAGACCTCGGTACCGAACGACGCGGCCAATCCGGCGATGGTCGAGGAGCCGATCGGCATCACCGCACGTTCGGAATCGATGGCCAACGCCTCGACCAACACGACGTCGGCGGACCCGACCACCGCGCCGGCCACACCGGCGTCGACCGGCTCGGCATCGACGTCGTACCGCTCCATCCGCCGTATGAACGACGTTGCGGTGAAGCCGGCGTCGAATGCGAGCACCCGGATGTCGCCCCGACGGATCAACCCGTCACCGACCACATCGGGATCACCGATCGTGACCACGGTCGCCTCATCGGCGAGCACCGCAGCCAGCTCGGCACCGGTGCGGTCGCTGCGAACCTCATCGGCGAGCTCCCACACCGCCTCGAACGGTTCGGCCGACGTCACGACGTTTGCGCACAACCACCACAGTGCGCCGGTGAACGGGTGGCGCTCGACGATTCGGCGGCACGCAACGACCAGCCCCGAGGGATCGAAGTGGAGCGAGCCGAGCGCGTGGGCGGTCTCCTCGACCAGCGACGCCGGGTCGGCCCCTTGGGCCCTCGCCACGTAGCGGAGATGCTCGATCGGGTGCACGGCGGAACCGTACCCCTCATCCGACGATCGTGTCATGCGGTGGCCGACACCAGCGTGTGACTCAGTGCCGGCACCGGCGCAACCGCTTGTGGATACCCGGATCGGGGGTGGCAGTCGCTACGATCGCTGGCCGTGGCTGACACGACCCCCGACACCGCAGCACCGGCTCCGTCACGCCTGGGCGAACAGCTCCCGGCCGACCTCGTCCTGACGCCTCTGGTCGACGGTGCGGCAGGTGAGGGGCGCCCGATCATGGAGTGGCTCACCACGTTCCATCTCGCCTCCGTCGTGCTCGATCCGTACACCAACGAGAGCGCGTGGGTGCTCAAGTCCGCAGCCCGTGTGCTCGAGCAGTTCCGTGGGTCCGACGCCCGGATCAATCTGATCGTCACAGCGAATGCCGCTGACACACATGCCTTCCTCGGCCCGTACGCCGACCGGTTCCTTGCGTTCAGCGATCCCGACCGATCGTTCGTGAAGGCGGCTGGCCTCAACGAGCTCCCGGCGTTCGTGTTCACCCGAGTCGACGGCGTCGTCGCCGCGGCTGCGCAGGGATGGAATCCTCCGGAGTGGGAAGTCGGTCGCCGACGCCATCGCCGAGGTCTGCTGGTGGACCTCGATCCCCGTGCCCGGCCCCGGCGACCCGGGCGCCTTCCGCGGCTCACCCGCACTGGGCTGACCCGTGCCCTCTGGGCCTCCCGAACGACCGCCGCTGCCCGATCTGCCGGTCGTCGAGGCGATCGCCGCGGTCCGCTCCGCGCTGTCCGACCAGCGGCGCGCCGTGCTCGTGGCCCCACCCGGCGCCGGCAAGACCACAGTGATCCCCCTCGCCCTGCTCGACGAGGTCTGGCTCGCGGGCCAACGCATCGTCATGCTCGAACCCCGGCGACTCGCAACTCGGGCAGCTGCGCGCCGGATGGCCGACACCACGCGCACCACGGTCGGTGCGCTCGTCGGCTACCAGACACGCGACGAACGCCACATCAGCGCCGGAACCCGCATCGAGGTGGTCACCGAGGGTGTGCTCACCCGACGCCTCCAGAACGACCCCGAACTGCCCGGCATCGGTCTCGTGATCTTCGACGAAGTACACGAACGCAACCTGACGACCGATCTGGGTCTTGCGCTCGCACTCGATGTCGCCTCGACGATTCGTCCGGATCTCCGACTGCTGGCGATGTCGGCGACACCCGACGTCGAGGGTCTGACCGCGTTGCTCGATGCGCCGGTGATCGAGAGCGAAGGCCGCATGTTCGACGTCGAGATGCACTGGGCGCCTCGGTCGCCGGCCGGCGGTGGACGCACCACAGGCGGCCGACGTGGTGGCCGACCATCCCGACCCGGACCGGGAGGCGGCAACCGGATCGAACCCGACGTGGTCGCGGCGGTGCAGCGGGCACTGCGGGAACAGACCGGCGATGTCCTCGTGTTCCTCCCCGGCATCGGTGAGATCCGACGCAGTGAGTCGATGCTGCGCGACACCGTGGGACCGGACGTCGATGTCTTCCCACTCGCTGGTGCCCTGTCACTCGCCGAACAGGATGCTGCGCTGGCACCGTCGCGGCCGGGGCGCCGCCGCGTCGTGCTGTCGACCGACATCGCCGAGACCTCGCTGACCGTCGACGGGGTGCGGGTCGTGGTCGACAGCGGCCTCGCCCGCGAGCCACGCTTCGACGCACGCAGTGGGATGACCCGGCTGACGACGGTCGCAACCAGCCGGGCCTCGTCCGAGCAGCGGGCGGGACGCGCCGGCCGCACCGAGCCGGGCGCCGCGTATCGGCTCTGGAGCAAGATCGAGCACGGCACTCGTGCCAAGCATCGCTCACCCGAGATCGCCCAGGCCGACCTCGCCGGGTTCGCGCTCGAACTCGCCGCGTGGGGTGGCGGCGACGAGCTGCGGTTCATCGACCCCCCGCCCGCAGGCGCACTCGCACAGGCTCGCCAGCTGCTGGTCGACCTGCACGCCATCGACGACGACGGATCGATCACGCCGCTCGGCCGCAACATGCTCGGCCTTCCGGTGCACCCTCGCCTTGCGCGCATGGTGGCGGTCGACGCCACGAGCCTTGCCTGCGTGATCGCGACGCTGGTGGAGGAGCGCGACATCTTCCGCGGCCGACCCGACGATCTTCCAGCCGACCTCGCTCTTCGTATCGGGGCGCTCACCGGCCAACGGGGTCACGACGCCGCTGACCGAGGTGCGGTCCACCGCCTTCGCGAGCGATCGGCCGACCTGGCTCGCCGGGCGAGGATCCGGTTCGACCTCGACGATGTCGACGCCGATCACGCCGGCGCAGTCCTGCTGCTCGGCTACCCGGATCGTCTCGCGGCGCGACGCCGTCCCGGTCAGTTCCAACTCCGCTCGGGCGCCGGCGCGTGGCTCCCCGACGACGACCCACTCGCCGACGAATTGTTCGTGGTGGCCGCCGACCTCGACGGGCGTCGCGATCGAGCCCGCATACGCCTCGCTGCGACGGTCGACACCGACACGGTGATCGCCGAGTTCGGAACCGAGATCGTCGAGCGCCGAACCCTCGAGTGGGACATCGACCGCGACGATCTCGTGGAGATCGTCGAGCGACGGCTCGGTTCGATCCAGCTCGGCAGACAGGTCCACCGGCCCGAGCCGAGCGGCGAGACCACTGCTGCGTTGATGACCCGAGTTCGCTCCACGCAGCTCGGTGCACTGCGGTGGTCGGCCGCTGCGACGTCGCTGCGAGACCGCGTCGCATTCCTGCACCGAACGATCGGCGACCCGTGGCCGGACTGGTCTGCCGAGCAGTTGACCGCGACCGTCGACGAATGGCTTGCTCCCTACCTGCCCGGAGCCACCGGGCGCGCCGACTTGGAGCGGCTCGACGTGACGATGGTGCTCCGCAGTCAACTCCCGTGGCCGCAGGGCGCCGACCTCGACGAATTGGCGCCCGCTCAGCTCGCCCTGCCGTCGGGTCGTGACGTCCCGATCGACTACGCGGGCGAACAACCTGATGCGTTCGTGCGGGTGCAGGACCTCTTCGGGGTCACCAGGCACCCGACTGCTGGAGGTGTGCCGATCCGTCTGCATCTGCTGTCACCTGCCGATCGTCCGGTTCAGGTCACCGCCGATCTTCCCGGCTTCTGGGCGGGCTCGTGGTCGGACGTGAAGAAGGACATGGCCGGTCGGTATCCGAAACACCAGTGGCCTGACGACCCTGCGAACGCGGACCCCAAACGCATGAAGGACCGCTGATGGTCGGCCTGTCGGTCGCCATGGCGATCTCGTGCGTCCTCGTGGTCTATGTCGGCGCCGTCGTTCAGGCATCGATCGGCATCGGGCTCGGGATGATCGCCTCGCCGATGCTGTTGCTGGCCGACCCCGACTTCATTCCCGCCGCGCTCATCCTCGCGGTCCTGCCGTTGACGTTCACGATTGCGTGGATCGACCGGACCCACATCGAGCCCCGAGAGGTCGGCTTCGCCGTTGCCGGGCGTGTCCCGGGCACGATTGCCGGTGCGCTGGTGGTGGCCTCGCTGTCGGACCGGGTGCTCGCCGTGCTGGTGGCCGGGTCGGTGTTGCTGGCGGTGGTGGCGTCGATCACCGGCCGGTTGTTCCGGCCGACCGATCGCTCGCTCGTCGTGGCAGGGATGGCGTCGGGTTTCGCTGCGACGACCACCGGAGTCGGTGGCCCACCGATGGCGCTGACCTATCAGAACAGCGACCCGGCCACGATGCGTGCCACGATCTCTGCGTTCTTCTCGATCGGCACCGTGATGTCGCTCGGCGCGCTCTGGCTCGCCGGCGAGGTCGGCGTCCGACAGTTGCAGCTCGCGCTGCTGGTGCTGCCGGGAGTCCTGCTCGGCATCGTCACCGCTCGTCGCGTGAGGCACCTCCTGCGTCCCGAGATCGTCCGCCCAACGGTGCTCGTCATCTGCACGGCAGCATCGCTGGCACTCCTGGTCGAGACGTTCGCCTGACACCCAGCCGCGGCCGGGTTGCGCCGACCACCTGGGCGGATCGGACGCCGCCGCACTACGTTGCCGCCGTGCGTTCACGACTCCTTGCCCTGATCATCGTCGCTGCGGTGACCGTCGCCGCGTGTGCGAGCGACGACGACACCGCCACCACGACACCACCGACGGAGCCGGCGACCGAGACCACCGAAGCGCCCGTCGAGACGACCGACGCCCCAGCGGCCACGACGCCGGAGTCCACCGAGTCCGCGCCGGACTCGACAGGATCGGCGCCGGCCGAGCTGCCGCCGTTCGAACCCGGCCCGTACGACGTGGGTGTTCAGACGATCACGATCACCACCGACCCCGATCGCCCGCTCACCGTCGACATCTGGTTCCCGATCGACGACGCCGGCGACGCACCGCTGAATCAGTACTCACTGATCCCTGGCGTGTTCGACACGTCAGACCGTGCCGTCCTCGCCGATCCCTCGACGATCGCCACTGGTGGGCCGTTTCCACTGGTCGTGTACTCACACGGCAGCGGCGGGCTTCGCTACATCGCCTCGGACTACACCGAGGCGATCGCCAGCAACGGCTACATCGTTGCGTCAGCCGACCACTCGGGAAACACGGCGCTCGACGACCTCCTCTGCACACGCACAGAAGGCGCCGTGACCGCGTTCAACCGGGTCAACGACATCCACTCGGTGATCGACGAGATGCTCAATCCGGAGAACCCGGCCATCGCTGAGCTGGTTGCGAACGTCGATCCGGACAGCATCGCCGTCACCGGCCACTCCGTCGGCGGCTTCACCACCTTCGCGGCCGCAAGCGGCTTCGAGAACGACCTCGGGTCGGTCCCAGCCGACGAACGGATCGGCGCCATCATCCCGATCGCTCCGGCGATCGGCGGCGATCGCCCACCGCTCGACGATGACGATGACGACGACAGCGCTACGACGACGACGGGCCCGGAGCGCGTCGACCCGTGCGCCGAGGGCGACGAGGCCGAGCCGGAACCGCTGTCCGACGAAGAACGCGAGGCATCACGCAACCGACGCTCGATCACCGACGAGCAACTCGCGTCGATCACCGTGCCGGCCATGGTCCTGGTCGGGGCAGACGACACCGCAACGCCTGTCGAGCCCAACGTCACCCGCGCCTGGGAGTTCCTCGGCAGCGATCCGCTCTATCGGGTCGAGTTGGTGGCTGGTCAACACCAGAGCTTCTCGAACGCGTGCCGCTACTTGGAGCTGTTGCCCACCTGGCCGCAGGAGCTGCAGACCCTGGCGCTTCCACTCCTCGAGTCTCAGGCGTCGCAGGGCTGCGGTGAGGGCATCATGGAGATCGACCGGGCCTTCGACCTGACCAACACCTTCGCCATTGCGTTCCTCGACTCGATCTTCCGCGGCGGCGAGATGATCGACCCCGACGACCACCGAGATCCCCGATGATGTCGTGTTCATGACCAAGTGACGGCTTCTCGTGAACAACTTCACCTCAGGGTGAAGTTGTTCAGAGAGCGGAGCTTCGCCGGTCGGCGGCGCGGTCATAGGCTCGGCGGCATGGCTGAGGTTCCCCCGTTCCAGTACACCGAACTGCTCCCGTTGGGTGCCGACGAAACCGAGTACCGACTCGTCACCACCGAGGGTGTGTCCACCTTCGACACGCCCGAGGGCACCTTCCTGAAGGTTGAGCCCGAGGCGATCCGCAAGCTCACCGCCGAGGCGATGCACGACATCGCCCACTTCCTGCGCTCGGGACACCTCCAGCAGCTCCGCAACATCCTGGACGACCCCGAGGCATCGGACAACGACCGGTTCGTGGCACTTGACCTGCTGAAGAACGCGACGATCGCGGCGGGCGGCGTGCTGCCGATGTGCCAGGACACCGGCACCGCCATCGTCAAGGCCAAGAAGGGGCAGTACGTGTTCACCGGCGGCGGCGACGAGGAAGCGATCGCCCACGGCATCTACGACACGTACCAGACGTCGAACCTGCGCTACAGCCAGATGGCGCCGCTCGACATGTACACCGAGAAGAACACCGGCACGAACCTGCCGGCGGAGATCAAGGTGTCGGCGATCGACGGCGACGCCTACAAGTTCCTGTTCATGGCCAAGGGCGGTGGCTCCGCCAACAAGAGCTACCTCTACCAGGAGACCAAAGCGCTCCTCAACGAGGCGACGCTGCTGCCGTGGATCTTCGACAAGATGCAGTCGCTCGGCACCTCCGCGTGCCCGCCGTATCACCTTGCGGTGGTCATCGGCGGCACGTCTGCCGAGTTCGCCGTCGAGACCGCCAAGCTGGCGTCCACGAAGTACCTCGACTCGATTCCGACCTCCGGGTCCCCCGACGGCCACGCATTCCGCGACCTCGAACTCGAACAGCAGGTGCTGAAACTCAGCCAGACGACGGGCATCGGCGCTCAGTTCGGTGGCAAGTACTTCTGCCACGACGTGCGGATCATCCGCCTCCCCCGCCACGGCGCCTCGTGCCCGGTTGGCATCGCAGTGTCGTGTTCTGCCGACCGCCAGGCGCTGGGCAAGATCACCAAGGACGGCATCTTCCTCGAACAGCTCGAGACCGACCCCGCCCGCTTCCTGCCCGAAGTCGGCGAGGAACAGCTCGATGACACCGAGTCGGTCCACATCGACCTCAACCGGCCGATGGACGACATCCTCGCCGAGTTGTCCGACTATCCGGTCACCACCCGTGTGATGCTGACCGGTCCGATGGTCGTCGCCCGCGACATCGCCCACGCCAAGATCAAGGAACGCCTCGACGCAGGTGAGGACATGCCGCAGTACCTGAAGGATCATGCCGTCTACTACGCCGGCCCGGCGAAGACCCCCGAGGGGTACGCATCCGGCTCGTTCGGGCCGACCACGGCGGGGCGCATGGACAGCTACGTCGAGCAGTTCCAGTCGGCTCGGGGCTCGATGATCATGCTGGCGAAGGGCAACCGTTCGAAGCAGGTCACCGACTCGTGCGAGACGAACGGCGGTTTCTACCTCGGCTCGATCGGTGGACCGGCCGCCCGGCTGGCGCTCGACAACATCCGCAAGGTCGAGGTGCTCGAGTACCCGGAGCTCGGCATGGAGGCGGTCTGGAAGATCGAGGTCGAGGACTTCCCTGCATTCATCGTCGTCGACGACAAGGGCAACGACTTCTACGCCGACGTCAACGCCGCTGCGTCGATGCCGGTGTCGCTGCGCTGACGCCTACAGCTCGCCGGCGAGTTCGCCCAGTCGACGTTCACCCTCGGGGGTCTGCCCGCCGACGTCGAGGAATCGCTGCATGCGATCGTGGGTGTCGTCATGGACGAGCGTGGCGTTGAACGCCGCCGACTCGGCGAGGAGATCGGCCTCGACACCGGTCTCGGACCGCACGACGCTCGCCTTCGCGGCAGCCACGGCGCCGGCTGGGAACGACGCGATGCGACCCGCCAGACGATCGACGAAGGCGTCGATGTCGTCGGCGGGCAGCACCCGATTGACCCACCCCCAACGCTCGGCGGTCGCCGCGTCGATGTCATCGCACCCCAACACGACTTCGAGCGCTCGGCTGCGACCGATCAGTCGGGGGAGTCGAACCGTGCCGCCCGCACCGGGAAGGATGCCGAGAGCGACCTCGGGCTGACTGAAGATTGCGTCGGGCGTGGCGAAACGCATGTCGCACGCCAAGGCCAACTCGCTCCCACCGCCACCGACACGGCCGGCGACAACAGCGATCGTGGCCTTGGGCATCGTGCGCAGCGTCTCGCACATCTCGTCGTACGGGCCGAGTTCGGTCGGCGCCGTGCCGTCGCGGGGCAATCCTTGGATCGCTTCGACGTCGAAGTGTGCGAGGAACCACTCGGGGTTCGCCGAGCGCAGCACGAGAACACGTACCGCCTCGTCCGAGGCTGCCTCGGCGACCGCAGTCGCTGTCTCGATCAGGACCTCGATCGTGATCAGGTTGATCGGCGGATGATCGATGGTGATCGTCGCGACGCCGCGATCGTCCAGGTCCATCCGCACCCAGTTCACGACATCGCCTTCTTGATGGCGGCCCGTGTGGCGCCCACCTCGTCGGCGTTGCCGCCGAACTCACTGCCGGCGAACTCGGTGACCCCCAGGTCGGCGAGGGCGCCGATTCGGTCGACGACCTCTTCCTCGGTTCCGACGATCGCGATCC
>CAWKCN010000038.1:0-63657 GCA_963848145.1 Ilumatobacteraceae bacterium | reverse complement strand
GGCGTCAACGACGCCCCCGCGCTCAACGCGCCGATGTCGGCGTAGCGATCGGCCAACACGGTAGCGACATTCACGCGAAGTCGCCGACCTCGTCCTGCTCGACGACGACTTCACCACCATCGCCGCCGCCGTGGAAGAAGGGCGTGGCATCTACGACAACATCCAGAAATTCCTGCGCTTCCTGTTCTCCACCGACGTCACGCTCGTCATCCTCGTCGCAGTCGGTGTCATCGGAGCGGCGGCCCACCGACCTCCGCAACGCAGCCGGCGACCTCCTCGTGCCCCTCACCGCCGCACAACTCCTCCTGGATCAACGTCATCGCCGACGGACCACCCACGCTGGCCCTCGGCGTCGACCGCAACCCCGGCGTGATGCAACGCCAACCACGAGCACCCAGCGCACCGCTACTCACACGAGCAGGCCTGCGGTTCATCTTCTTCTCCGGCGGCACCGAGGCGGTGCTCGGACTCGCCCTGTTCTTCGGGCTGCCCGAACTCGGCTACACCGGCACCGAAGCCGTCACCGCCGTCTTCCTCTACGAACGCTCGCCCAGCTTCGCATTCGTCTACCCAGCCCGGCGGATCACCGCAAAGCCCGTCACCAACCGCATCCTCGACTGGATCATGGTCGTCGCAATCATCCTGCAGCTCGCCACCATCAGCATCCCCGTCTTACGAACCATGCTCGGACTGTCGCCGCTCGACCCGCGAGCATTCGGGCTCATCGCCGCCGCGCTCGCACTCTCGGTACTCGGGCCAACTTCTCCGCACGCCACAACATCGAGATCAACCAGATCAACCAGAGCGGCCCGAGGGTCCAACACTCTCCAACGCTGACAACGACGTCGCTCGACGTCGAGCATCGTGTCAACCCGGTGTGGCGGTTTCGGTTACCCGAGCAGCACGGCTGGCAACGAGGGGAAGAGTTCGAACTTGGCACGTTCCGGGTTGGCACGACACGTCCAGGTCGCCATGCGACATCTGTCTGTGGGCCGAAGGCGATCAGTCTCCGAGCCGTGCTGCATCGACGATGGAGTACGAGTAGCCCTGCTCGGCCAGGAAGCGTTGCCGGTTGCGGGCGAAGGTGACCTCGTCGGTGTCGTCGGACACGAGTGGAAAGATCTGGGCTGTGAGTGTCGCCCTGCCGGTTGGCTGAGGTCAGCCAGTGTTGGCGGCGGTGATCCAGTGCGACCCAGACATGCCCACGCCCTTGACAGTGGTGCCCAGGGCGGGATTTGAACCCGGCACAGATCTTTCGATCTGGGGGGTTGAAGATTGCCGGAGACCGTCCGTCCTGGTGCACTCTGAATGCGCAGCTCTTCGAAGTCGCCGCTCGGCGAGGCGCTCCACTGTCAGGGAGTTCGAGTGTCCAAGAGCGACGGCTCGTAGTCTGACGGGATCTCCACGCCGAGGAGCTGCAGGATTGTCGCGGCCACGTTGGCGAGGCCCGCGTCGGGCAAGTCGTCGCGAAGGTGGATCGGCGAGCCCGCCTCGTCATGCACGGCGAAGATGACCGGGTTGAGCGAGTGCGCTGTGCGCAGCTCGGGTTCGCCGTTCTCGCGGATGAGCGGCTCGCCGTCGCTGTCGCGTTCGGCTTTGTCGTCGGCATTGCCGTGGTCGGCGGTGACGACGAGGCACCCAGATGCGGCGGCGACGGCTGCGGCGATTCGGCCGATGGCCAGATCGACGCTCTCGACGGCGATGCGGGTGGCAGCGAGGTCGGCGGTGTGGCCGACCATGTCGCCACCGGCGAGGTTCATCCGAACGAAGCCGTACTCGCCGGAGCGGATCGCATCGATCGCGGCGTCGGCGGTCTCAGCCGACTTCATCCACGGTCGCTCATTGAACGGCACGAGGTCCGAGGGGATCTCGACGTAGGTCTCGAGGTCCTGGTCGAACTTGCTGGAACGGTTGCCGTTCCAGAAGTAGGTGATGTGTCCGAA
This sequence comes from Ilumatobacteraceae bacterium, assembly GCA_963848145.1. Classification (GTDB taxonomy): domain Bacteria; phylum Actinomycetota; class Acidimicrobiia; order Acidimicrobiales; family Ilumatobacteraceae; genus Sva-07. The sequence continues at coordinate 61,714 of CAWKCN010000038.1, read as the reverse complement.
CTTCTGTGTCTCCGCGCCCGCCCACTGTGCGATTCCGGACTCGGCGATGATCTCGCTGACTGTCATGTCGACCGACTCGGGGCCGACGAGATACGACGCTGGGGTGTTGGTGTCGCCGTCGTACAACGCCATCCCGGCGAAGTACACCTCGGGGACACGCTCGCGGTCGAACTCGTCGAACTCTGGTCCCGCCTCGAACGCTTGGGACAACTCGATGGCGCGGTCGCCCCGGAAGTTGAAGACCACCACGGCATCACCGTCGATGATCGCACCGACCGGTTGCTGCGACTCGTCGACGACGGTGAACGCCGGGAGCAACTGATCGCTGCGCACACCGGTCGATCGACCCCACTCGACACCTGAGCGAAGGTCGGCCACGGGGTGCGCAGTGCCGAGAACGTGCGAGCGCCAACCCGCCTCGACGATGCGCCAGTCGGCCCCGTAGCGGTCCATGGTGGTGACCATCCGTCCACCACCGGACGCGAATTTGATGTCGATGGCGGGATACTTGTCGAACTCGTTCTCGGTTCGCTCGATGTAGCGCTCCGCTGAAGGGTCAGGGACGTCACGACCGTCGAACAGTGCATGAATTCTGATCGTGGAGATCTTGTCGTTGGAGGCTTGGCGGAAGATCTCGAACAGATGGCTGATGTTGGAGTGGACGTTGCCGTCCGACAGCAGTCCGATCAGGTGGAGGGTTCCCCCACCATCGCCGCAGCGGTCGACGATCTGCTGCCATGCGTCTGACTTCCAGATCGAACCAGACTCGAGCGCGTTGTCGATGCGCTTGGCGCCCTGATCGAAGATCCGTCCGGCACCGAGGATGTTGTGGCCGACTTCGGAGTTGCCCATGTCGGAGTCAGAGGGGAGCCCAACCGCGGTTCCGTGCGCCCGCAGCGTGCGTGATGTCTCCGAGGCCAGGTGGTCGAGGTTTGGCGTGTGGGCGAGCGCGACTGCGTCGTAGGCATCCCCCTTGCCGACGCCGACGCCGTCCATCACGACGAGTACGAGTGGTCGATCGCGACCCAACTGGTTGGCAGAGTTCATGTTGTTGTCGATTCCTCGCTGGTGTGAGCGCGTCACGTGGCCGGCGGTCGACCGGCGATGGCCGTCAGTCTATGGGCGGGCGGAGAGAGGCAATTGGCGTTGCGAGCAGAGAGGTGACGAGTGGCTGAAGGTCTCGACCGGGAGCGCACCCTGTGGCTGTACGACGGTCCGGTGTCGTGGAAGGACGTGAAGCGGCCGGGTCGGCCCCACCACGCGTGTCGTCCCTCGATCAACCGCAGCAGTTGCCTGACGACGCGGAGTTGCTGGGCACGACGGTGTTGGTGAGCTGATCGGCGTCACCGTTCTTGACATACCACTCCCAGCGATTGCCGTCGGGGGCCTGGACCCAGGTTTCGGTCTTCTCGGCGTAGCAGCAGATCGTGTCGTCGACGCCGGTCGTTGCAAGACCGGAGTCTGCGAGTCGGGATTCGGCGGCGACCACTTCGGCGGAGGTCTCGGTTTCGACGCCGAGATGGTTCAGCGAACCGGCTTGGCCGGCGCCCTCGAACAACACGAGCTTGAGCGGTGGGTTCTCGATGGCGAAGTTCGCGTAGCCAGGCCTGATCTTGGCTGGATCTGTGCCGAACATCTTGCTGTAGAACTCGATCGCCTGATCGAGGTCGTCGACGTTGAGGGCGAGCTGTAGACGCATGGGTGGACTCCTGATGTGATCAATGGGTGGTTCGGCGGACCAAATGACAATTTGATGAGGATCGATACGTTAGCGGTTCACATCGAGATCTGTCAATATGTCAGTCGTGAACTCTGAAAAGAAGTCGTCGGAGCCTTCGGTCGAATCGTGTTGCTCACCGTTGCTGCGCGCCGTCCTCGACGAGGATCAAGCGGCCGACTTCGCCGACGTGCTGCGAGCACTCGCCGACCCGGTGCGGTTGCGGCTGGTGTCGATCGCCGCAACCACGGAGTCAGGTGAAGTGTGCGCTTGCGATCTCCCAGCGCTGGTCGATCGCTCACAACCAACGGTCAGTCACCACTTGTCGGTGCTGGTGAGCGCAGGCCTGCTCGAACGCGAACAGCGCGGCAAGTGGGCGTGGTTCCGCCTCCGTCGAGAGCGATTGGCCGACGTGAGTGACGCGCTGGTGAACACTGGGTGAAGTCACACAATTCAGATTGATTCAACATCCACTGACCTTTATGGTGGTGGCCGTGGAGCTTGCAGAGACCGCTGATTCGGTGGCTCGACGTGCCGCTGTGCACGCCGCATTGGGTGAGCCAGTGCGCCTGGCGATCGTGGAGAACCTTGCAGTCAGTGACCGTTCGCCGAAGGAACTCGCCCAGAAGTTCTCGGTGCCCACCAATCTGCTCGCACATCACCTCGACGTACTCGAAGATGTCGGCTTGATCGAGCGGTTCGGATCGGCAGGCGACCGCCGCCGCCGCTATGTGCGCCTCGTGCCAGGACCGCTCACGCGGCTCGGTGTGGCCCCTGCGGTGCCCGCCGGCCAGGTGGTGTTCGTGTGTAGCCACAACTCGGCGCGGTCGCAGTTGGCTGCAGCACTGTGGACGGCTCGAACCGGCGGGGCGGCGACGTCCGCTGGCACACATCCCGCCGCCCGGGTCCACCCCGAAGCGGTCGCTGCGGCAACGCGCGTTGGGTTGGACCTGAGCCGAGCCGAGCCGCGCTTGTTCGAAGCCGGCGCGCATGACGAACTCGTCGTGACGGTGTGCGACCAGGCGCACGAAGAACTCGATCCCGGGCCGCACTGGTGGCATTGGTCGCTGCCCGACCCTGCCGAAGACGGACGCTCCCAAGCCTTTGACGCAGTGATCACCGAACTCGACGACCGCATCAGCGGCGTCGCGAGCTGAGAGAAGGAAGCAACGATGACCGACGACCGGGTCCAGTTGACGACCGAGCAGATCATGTTGATCCGCCAAGGGGCGCAGCGACTCCACCAGGAGTTCGAAGGCACGTTCAACATCGAGACGATCGAGCGGTACATGCTCGACTCGCAGGAGTTGTTGCACGCGAGGGCAAGGTTCACGCACTGGTTCCCACTGCTGATCGAGCGCCTCACTCGTGACCGGCTCCGGGCCCTGGAGCGGCTCGAGCTCGGAGCCGACGCCAAGCCGGCGGTGTTGTTCGTGTGCGCCCACAACGCCGGACGTTCACAGATGGGAGCGGGCTGGTTGTCTCGCCTCGCCGGTGATCAGGTGGACGTGTTCTCCGGTGGGACCGACCCTGGTCTCGCGCTCAACGACGTCGTGGTGGCAGCGATGTCCGAGGTCGGGATCGACATCGCCTCGCAGTTGCCGCAGCCCTGGACCGACGAGATTGCTCGCTGCGTTGACGTGATTGTTTCCCTGGGTTGCGGTGATGCGTGCCCGGTCTCTCCAGGCAAACGTTACGAAGACTGGGATCTTCCCAGCCCGCTGGGACAGCCGATCGGCGTGGTGCGCGAGATCCGCGACGACGTCCGCAATCGCGTCGAGGCGTTGATGGCGTCGCTCGGACTCGACCTGGCGACAACGGCGGGGCAGCGATGAGCATCCGAGTCGGCATCAACGGATTCGGCCGCATCGGGCGCCTGGTCGTTCGAGCACTACGCGAGCAGCCCGACCTCGAACTCGTGCACGTCAACGAACCGTTCGCCGACGCCGCGACGGCGGCACACCTGTTGGAGTTCGACACCGTCCACGGCCGCTACGCCGGATCGGTCTCGGTGGTGGAGGGTCAGCTGAAGATCGACGGAGCCTCGGTGGGCTTCTCGTCGTTCGGCGCCCCCGGCGACGTGCCGTGGCAGTCCGCTGACGTCGACATCGTGTTGGAGTGCTCTGGGAAGTTCCGCACGGCGGAGTTGCTCGCGCCGTACTTCGATCGCGGGGTCCGCAAGGTGATCGTCGCCGCCCCGGTGAAGGACGAACGCGTGCTCAACATCGTGATGGGCTGCAACGACGACCTCTACGACTCAGACGTCCACCACATCGTCACGGCGGCATCGTGCACCACCAACTGTCTCGCCCCGGTGGTCAAGGTGCTCCACGAGCAGATCGGGATCGAACGCGGCGTGATCACCACCATCCACGACGCCACCAACACCCAAGTCGTCGTCGACGCGCCCCACAAGGATCTGCGCCGGGCGCGCTCCGCGCTCAACTCGCTGATCCCGACCTCGACCGGATCGGCGACCGCGATCACCATGATCTACCCCGAACTCGCCGGCAAGCTCAACGGCGTCGCAATCCGCGTGCCGCTCCTGAATGCCTCGCTCACCGATGCGGTGTTCACGATGAACCGAGACGTCACCGTCGAGGAGATCAACGCCCATCTGCGCGACGCCGCCGGCGGAGAACTGCAGGGGATTCTGGGATTCGAGGACCGGCCGCTGGTGTCGGCCGACTACACCAACGACACCCGGTCCGGCATCGTCGACGGCCCATCGACGATGGTCGTCGACGGCCGGCTGGTCAAGGTCCTGATCTGGTACGACAACGAGTACGGCTATGCGTTCCGGATGGCCGACCTGGCCGCCAAGGTCGCTGGCGGGCTCGCCGACGGCATCGAGTCCCGACCGTGAATCGGTGTCCGAGGTGAAGCTGCGCAACTACGTCTTGGTGACCGCCGGCTACTGGGCGTTCACACTCACCGACGGCGCGCTGCGGATGTTGGTGCTGCTGTACTTCAACGAGCTGGGCTACTCCCCCGTCGCGATTGCCTTCTTGTTCCTGCTGTACGAGTTCATGGGCATCGTCACCAACCTGATCGGTGGGTGGGTCGGCGCCCGCACCGGACTCAACCGCACATTGCTCATCGGCCTGGGTTTGCAAGTGGTCGCCCTCGTCGGGCTCACCTTCCAGGACCCGAGCTGGGTCGAGTGGGTGTCGGTGGCGTTCGTGATGGGCCTCCAAGCGCTGTCGGGGGTGGCCAAGGACCTCACGAAGATGAGCTCGAAGAGCGCGGTCAAGTACATAGCTGGCGAAGGTGGCCTGTTCCGGCTCGTGGCGATCCTCACCGGATCCAAGAACGCGCTCAAGGGAGTCGGATTCTTCCTCGGCGCCGTGCTGCTGTCGTGGATCGGCTACGACGCCGCACTGTGGTCGATGGCCGTCATGATCACCGTGGTCCTCGTGACGGTCGGTGTGCTGCTCAACGAAGACATCGGTCGGGCGAAGGTGAAGCCCCCACTGCGGTCGATCCTGTCGAAGTCGTCGGCCATCAACCGCCTGTCGGCCGCTCGCTTCTTCCTCTTCGCGTCGCGCGACATCTGGTTCGTGGTCGCGCTGCCGATCTTCCTGGCCGATGAACTCGGCTGGCCGTCCGGACAGATCGGTGCGTTCCTGGCCGCCTGGCTGATCGGATACGGCATCGTGCAGTCGGCAGCACCGCGCCTGCTGCGCCGGTCGATCGCCAGCGTCGACGCCGAGATCGGCGCCGCTCGCAACTGGGCGTTCGTCCTCGGGATCGTGTCGGTGTCGATGGCCGCCGGCGTCGCGCTCGACGTTGCCGTCACCACGATCGTCGTCGGCGGCTTGATCGTGTTCGGTGTGGCGTTCGCAATCAACTCATCGCTGCATTCGTATCTGATCCTGGCCTACTCCCACGGCGACAGCGTCTCGCTCGACGTCGGCTTCTACTACTCCGCCAACGCGGCCGGACGCCTGGTCGGCACGCTGCTGTCGGGCGTGCTCTACCTCTGGGGAGGCCTCGATGCCGCCCTGTGGGGGTCCGCTGCGTTCGTCGCCATCACCTGGCTACTGACGCTGCGCCTCCCCGCACTCGCCGCCGACGACGATCAGCGCATCTCGACGGCGGCGGGCTGATCGACCGAACCGGCCGTCGGTCATCCCGAGGTGAGGTCGACGCCCAGCACCACGAGACGTCGCCAGCGGGCGAAGCCGTCGGTGTCGATCGTCCAGGAACCAGCCGCTCCCGACAGCCCCCGGTCGACGTAGACCTCGGTCCCGGCCACCTCGAAACGCTCGACGCCATCGAGGTCGTCGGGCGCACCGAGCTCGGCGACCGGCACCGACGCGGTGCCGCCGCAGCAACCGTGGCGCGGACTCGATCGGACATGCACCGGCCGACCGGCGAGATGGGCGTGCGCCGATGCAGTCAGCTGCGGCGCGCTCACGGTGAGGTCGCTCATGTCGCAGGCAGCGGCGCCGTCGACGATGCGGGCGGGAACTTGTGTCGGGTCCGGTTGGCATAGCGCACCAGCCCCAACATCACCGGCACCTCGACGAGGACACCGACCACGGTCGCGAGTGCCGCCCCTGACTGCAGGCCGAACAGCGCAATCGCCGCGGCGACGGCGAGCTCGAAGAAGTTGCTGGCACCGATCAACGCTCCGGGTGCAGCGACCGCGTGGCGGATCTTCCACGCCTGCATCCACCGGTACGCCACCGCGAAGATGAACACCGTCTGGATCGTCAACGGAACGGCGATCAACACGATGTGGAACGGATCGTCGAGGATCACGTCGCCCTGGAAGGCGAACAGCAACACGAGCGTCAGGATCAGTCCCGTCGGCGTGACGACGGCGATGCGCTTCATGAACACCTCGTCGAACCACACCGCACCCTTGCGGCGCAGCAGCCACAGCCGGGTGATGTACCCCGCCGCCAACGGAATCACGATGTACAGCAGGACCGACAACGCCACGGTGTCCCACGGCACCGAGATGTCGGACACCCCGAGCAGGATCACCACAATCGGTGCGAACGCCACCAACATGATCAAGTCGTTCAACGCCACCTGCACGAGCGTGTAGGCGGGGTCGCCGCGCACCAACAGACTCCACACGAACACCATGGCCGTACACGGAGCAGCGCCGAGCAGGATCGCGCCGGCCAGGTAGTCGCGGGCGAGCGCCTCTTCGATGAACGGCGAGAACACCACCAGCAGGAAGAACCACGAGATCGCGAACATCGTGAACGGCTTGATCAACCAGTTGACGACCGTCGTGACCACCAGGCCACGCGGTTCGCGTCGCACCCCCACGATCGACCCGAAGTCGATCTGGACCATCATCGGGAAGATCATCGCCCAGATCAGGATCGCCACCGGGACGGACACGTTGGCGTACTCGTAACGCGACAGCGTGTCGGGAACTTCGGGAAACAGCTGACCGAGCGCGACCCCCGCCACGATTGCCAACGCAACCCAGAGCGTCAGGAACCGTCCGAAGATGCCGAGCGCAGCAGACACGTCCGGCTCCGCAGCCGTTCCGATGGTTTCCACCGCCTCGACGTCGGGCCCCTCGCTGGTCGTCATGGGTCCAGTCTGCCGCACTTCATCTGACGAACCATGATGGACACAGCCACATCTGCGACCCGACGTGGAGGCCGGGATCGCTGCCGGGCTGGCGTTCGACCTCGGCGACACACCCGAACGACTCGTCGTCCCTGCGCTCATTGGTCTGCCCACATTGACCTTCGCGGGCATCAACGGACACTCGTCACCTCGGGCGTCCGCCCCGACCCGACGACCGCCGCAGCCATCCGGGTCCTCGCAGCGCGCACGAACACCTCCGACCGACTCGACCACGCCATCGAACGGTCACAACCCGGGCACTCGAGCTGCGACACCCCGAACGGGTCACGCTCACTGCTGCACGGTAGACCCGGTTGCGAACGGACTGACGCCGTATTGCGCAGGTGCCGGCTGAGGCCCTCTGCATGCGTCGCATGATCACGACGCACCAGATGCGGCTTTGGCTCCAAGCCCAGCATCACGCAATCCAGTCGTCAGCCTCGATCACAGCATTCATGGGTTCTGATCGTGTTCCACCGGTTGTCCGCCGTCGTTGCCCCCCGGTTACGAATCCACCCCTGAAAGCAGTGTCTGTTCGAAGGCCGCGAGGTCGGCGTCGTGCAGCGGTGGGGTGAGGTGGCGGTACATGTGCTGGGTGGTTGCAACGGTGGAGTGTGGAGTCGACGATCGTCCCGAGAGTTGGACGACCTGAAACGAACTCTGTGACCGTTCGCTACGCAACGTTGCGACCACAAGAGGACTCGAGGGACAAAACCCCAGCTAGATGTGCCCGGGGCGGGATTTGAACCCGCACTCTCCCTGGGGAGAAGGGGGGTTTAAGCCCCCCGCGTCTGCCAGTTTCGCCACCCGGGCTGGTGCGCCCCGACACTACGCGCCCGGGTGTCCGTGCGTTGCCGCCCACTCGGGTGCAGGACTGGCCGACACGCCGTCCGCGACCATCGTCCATGGGATCGTCGTCGTGCGAGGACGAAGTCCCCTGGCGCACGAGAGTCGTTCGTTGGAGTCTTGAGATGGAATCTCGCGCAGACCAGAGGAGGTCCGCACATGTTCGCCAACGTCGGAGACGGACTGATCATCGAGGGCCACCGCGTGAGTGAGCCTCGACGCGTCGGAAAGGTGGAGGAGGTACGGGGTGGCGACGGCGGGCCCCCGTACCTCGTCAGGTGGGACGACACCGGTCGCTCCACCTTGTTGTTCCCGGGAGCCGATTGCCGAATCGAACATCTGGCCGGCACCACGAAACGAAAGGACTCGTGATGAAGATCTCCGATTTCGCTCTCCGAGAGCCCGTGGTGATCGGCTGTGATGCGACCGTCGCCGAGACGGCGGTCCTGATGCGGGAGTCGGGCGTCGGGAGCGTGATCATCGTCGACGGGCACACCCCCGTCGGCATCGTCACCGACCGGGACCTGGTCACCCGTGGCGTCGCCGAGCACTATCCGGGCGACGGACGGATCGACGGGCTCATGAGCACCGGGCTGATCGCCATCGACGCCCACCGAGATCTCGAAGATCTCGTGCACGTCTTCCGCGACCATGCGGTCCGGCGCGTACCGATCGTCGACCACGATCGAGTCGTCGGGATCGTTTCGCTCGACGACGTGATGGTGTTCGCAACCGAGGAACTGTCGAGTGTCGCCAAGGTGCTCGCCGGCCAGATCATGTTCCCCCATGCGCGCGACGAGGCGATGACACCCATGCCGACCACGTGACGCGAAGCGACACACGAACGGATGCGGGGACGGTTCCCCGTGCCCAGGGCAAAGGGAACCACCTGAGGGGGTTCCGTCCGAGCGACGTTCGGCAGCGCGTTAGCGTTCGGCGATGAGCATCGAGAAGGTCAACCCATCCACCCTCATGGAACCCGCCGGCTACAGCCACGTCGTGGTCGCGTCCGGCACGAAGCGGGTGTACGTCGCCGGCCAGACCGGTGTCGACTCTGCCGGCGCACTCGCCGGGCCCGACTTGGCATCGCAGACTGCGCAGGCCTTGCGCAACGTGGGTGCCGCACTCGAAGCGGGCGGAGCCACCTGGGACGATGTCGCAAAGATGACCATCCTCGTCGTCGGATTCGAGCCGGCCATGACCGACGCGTTGTTCGGCGGTATGGGTGAGGTGTTCGGCGACGCCGCACCGGTTCCCGCCATCACCCTGCACGGTGTGCAGTCGCTGTTCGAGCCGCAGTTCCTCGTCGAGATCGAAGCGATCGCCGAGGTCTGACCACCGAACCAGCCGGCGCGAGGAGTCGCCGCGACCACGGGTGTCACTGAAACGCACCGCCGGCGTTTGCTCGTGGTTCCCGGTGCCCAGGGCACGGGGGACCACGATGCCTGGCGTCGCCGACTTCCTCAAGTGGTGAGGAGGAAGTCGGAGATCTGGCTGTCGTCGGCTCCGGCGTCGGCGTAGTTGTCGGCGCTGCGAGCGTCGATGTAGTCGCGGAACACGAACGACCGGTACGCGGGAGGTCCGCCGGCGACGTCGGCGATCGGCTCGACGACGCAGTCGCGTGGCGGGTTGAGGAAGTACGGGATGCTCATCCGCGTCCTCGTCGTCATCGGCAGTACCCGGTGCACCGCCGCCCGGTAGCGATTGTTCGACCACACCTGCATGCAGTCGGCGAGATTGACCACGATCGTGCCGGGACGCGGCTCGACATCGATCCAGCCGTGCTCGACCGACTCGGCCTGCAGCCCGCCGACGTCGTCCTGGATCAGCAGGGTGATCAGCCCGAGGTCGGTGTGGTGGCCGAGCGCCACGTCGGCGAGCGCCGCAAGCCCGTCGCGCTCGCCCTCGGGCACGGGATCGCCGAGCGTGTAGTGGTTGAGTCGCATGTTGCTCGTGGTGCGATCGCCACGATGCCCTGCGAGCGCGGCCCCGGAGAGTCCCAGCGCGCTCAGCACCAGTTCGGTGGTGCGCAACGCCAATTCGCTGCACGCGTCGTAGTGCGTGGCGATCGTGTCGTGGAAGCCGTCGACGTCGGGCCAGCGGTTGTAGTGCTTGGCGCGCCCCTCCACCGGGTCGACGAGATCGAAGACCTCCTTGTGGTCGCGCACCCGCTTCGTCAGCTCGCGCTCGTTGTAGCCGAGCGGATTGCGAGCATCGCGGCGCACGGCATCCTTCACGTCGGATCGGCGACTCGAAGAAGCGGCGAGCAGCGGCGAACGTGTCGGCGATCACGCTGTCGAGTCCGTGGCCGGTCAGCAGGAAGAAGCCGTGGTCGTGGCATGCCCGGTCGAGTTCTCCGAGCGATGTGGCGCCCGGACTGCGGATGTCGACGACGGGAACCAGATCCATCGCCGAACCCTACGAGGTGTGACGACACGGGTCAGACCCGCGTCGTCCGGCTCTGGGCCGGGTGCGCCGACCCGTCAGACTCTGCGAGGCGACACCCGCCGCTGCCGTGACGACCCGAGGAGTTTCCATGCAACCGCTCGCCGGTGTTCGAGTGATCGAGGCAGCTCAGATGATCTCCGCCCCGATGGCCGGTGTGATCCTGGCCGAACAGGGCGCCGAGGTGATCAAGGTCGAGCTCGCCGACGGTGTCGGCGACCGACTGCGCCAGCTCGGCTCGCAGCGCAACTCGATGAGTGCGCTGTTCAACGGGGTCAACCGCGGCAAGCGGTCGGTCACCCTCGACACGAAACATCCCGACGGGCTCCAGGCGCTGATCGACCTGTGCGCAACCGCTGACGTGTTTCTCCAGAACTTCCGACCGGGCGCTGCCGAACGGATGGGCGTCGGCGAGGCGCAACTACGGGCGATCAACCCCGACATCGTCTACGTGTCGGTGTCGGGCTTCGGCAGCACCGGACCGAAGGCCGAACAGAAGGTCTACGACTACGTGATCCAGGCAATGACGGGCATGGCCGACCTGCAGCAGGGAGACACCGGCGCACCGCAGCTGATTCGCCAGTTCGTCGTCGACAAGACGACGGCGATCACCGTCAGCCAGGCGATCACCGCTGCGCTGTTCGCTCGCGAACGCGGGCACGGCGGACAACACGTCGAGTTGTCGATGCTCGACATCGGCCTGTGGTTCTTCTGGCCCGACGGGATGATGGATCGATCGCTACTCGGCGACGGCGGTCGGACCGGCGGTGACATCGCCGAGTCGTCGCACTTCGCCGACATGTACTCGATCCGTCCGACGCTCGACGGTGCGGTCGCCTTCGTCGCCAGCGGGAATCGGACCTGGCCGAACCTGTGCCGGGCGTTCGCTCCAGCGTTGCTCGACGACCCGCGTTTCACCACGATGCGCGACCGCGACGTCAACGGCGAAGCGCTCGGGTTGATCTTCGACGAGGCGGTCGCATCGCTGACCACCGCCGAAGCACTGCAACGAATGGTCGACAACGACGTGCCCGGAGCCAGGGTGGTCCGGCGCGATGAGGTGGCCGACGACGCACAGGTGATCCACAACGAGTCGTTGGTGCGTCTCGACGACGGGCCGGTCGGTGCCCGCATCGAGGCTCGACCGCCGGTGAGCTTCAACGGCGAGGCGCGAGCGGTGCCGGCTGCCGCGCCGGCGCTCGGCGCCGACACCGTTGCCGTGCTGGCGTCGCTCGGCTACGACGACGATCGGATCGCGCGGTTGTCGGCCGACGGCGTGCTCGGCCCGCTCGGCTGACGCGATCACCCCATTCCCCGTTTGCGGTGCATTTCGGGAGGGACGGGTCACCGAAAACGCAACGCAAACGATCGGTCGGCGGTCAGTCCTCGAACAGCGAGGGCGGGAATCCTCCGGTGCTCACCGGACCCCAACGGGTCGGTTCGACGACGATCACACACTTGCCCTGATCGGCCATCGCCTGCCGGTACTCGGCCCAGTCCGGATGCTCCCCGGAGATCGCTCGGTAGTACTCGACGAAGAGATCACCGGCGTCCTCCACGTCGACCACCCGGGCGATGCCGTCGACCTGCACCCACGCGTCGTTGAACTCGGCACCCATCACCATCACCGACGCCTCGGGACGGTGCCGGACGTTCGAGGTCTTCGCCCGCTCCGGATAGGTGGAGATCACCAACTCGCCCGAGGCGATCATCGCTCCGGTCACGAGGCTCAGCTGTGGGCGTCCGTCGGCCCGAGTGGTCGCCAGGACCCACCGGTGCTTGTCGGCGACGAAGCCCGCCAACCCGGCACGTCGACTGTTGTCGATCGGGCGATGTATGCGGCTCGGGGGTCGTCTCGTGGGAGTTTCTTCGCTGCGGCCATACCCGAGGGTACGCATGCGATCGACCCACACCGTTGTCCTACGGTGGCCGACCATGAAGTACACCAAACTCGGCAACACCGGCCTCGACGTGTCGCGCATCTGTCTCGGCTGCATGAGTTTCGGCGCATCCGATCAGGGCACACACGCCTGGTCCCTCGACGAGACGACGTCGCGGCCGTTCATCCGCCAAGCGCTCGATGCGGGCATCAACTTCTTCGACACCGCCAACGTGTACTCGCTCGGCACCAGCGAGGAGTACGTCGGACGTGCGCTGGCCGACATGGCCAACCGGGACGAGATCGTGCTGGCGACGAAGGTCAACGGGCCGATGCGCAGCGGCCCGAACGCCATCGGGTTGTCGCGCAAGGCGATCATGGCCGAGATCGACCACAGCCTGCGACGCCTGGGCACCGACTACGTCGACCTCTATCAGATCCACCGTTGGGACCATCGCACGCCGATCGAGGAGACGATGGAGGCGCTGCACGACGTGGTCAAGGCGGGAAAGGCCCGCTACATCGGCGCCTCGTCGATGTGGGCGTGGCAGTTCTCGAAAGCGCAGTACACGGCGGAGTTGCACGGTTGGACGAAGTTCGTGTCGATGCAGAACCACTACAACCTGATCCAACGTGAAGAGGAGCGCGAGATGATGCCGCTGTGTACGGATCAGGGCGTCGGCGTGATCCCGTGGAGCCCGCTCGCACGCGGTCGGCTGACCCGTCCGTGGGACGAGGCCACCGCCCGGTCGGAGACCGACGAGTTCGGCAAGATGCTCTACTCCCCCGACGACGAGGTCATCGTCGACCGGGTCGCCGAGATCGCCTCCGAACGCGACGTGTCAGCGGGCGCAGGTGGCGCTGGCGTGGGTGCTGGCGAAGCCGTTCGTGGCGGCGCCGATCATCGGGGTGACGAAAGCGCACCACATCGACGACGCCGTCGCTGCCGTCGACCTCGAACTGACCGCCGACGAGATCGCCCGGCTGGAGGAGCCGTACACACCGCATGCAGTGGTGGGCTTCCGGTGAGCGACGACCTGGTGATCCGTTCCGACCGCGACCGCGTCGCCACGCTGACGTTGAACCGACCGGACAAGCTCAACGCACTGAACCCGGCGGTGTTCGTCGAACTGCGCAACCATGTCGACGCCATCGCCGGCGACGACTCGGTCGGCTGTGTCGTGCTCACCGGTGCCGGCCGGGCGTTCTGCGCCGGCCACGACCTCGATGCGATCGCAGGCGGCGAACGAGCACCGAGCCGACACTTCGAACCCGAGACGATCGACGCGCTCGAAGCGCTGCCCAAGCCGACGATCGCGCGCATCCACGGCCACTGCTACACCGGCGGTCTGGAACTTGCGCTCGCGTGCGACCTGCTGATCGCCGCCGAGTCGGCCCGCCTCGGCGACACCCATGGGCAATGGGGACTGGTGCCGGTGTGGGGGATGTCGGTTCGTCTGCCCGAGCGGGTCGGCCGGTCGACGGCGAAGGAGTTGATGTTCACGAGCCGGCGCATCGGAGGGCGCGACGCCGCAGCACTGGGGCTCGTCGACCGTTGTGTGGCCGACGACGACCTCGACCAGACCGTCGGCGACCTCGCCGCCGAGATCGTTGCCAACTCTGCCGGCACCAACCGCATCGTCAAGGCGCTGATCGCCGACCGGGCAGAACGCACGCGGATCGAGGCCCTCCTGCACGAACGGACACTCCCGCACGGAACACCCGACGACATGACCGAACGGATGCGCCGCGGCGGGCGGTGATGACGGGTCCGCTCGACCCCACCACCGACATCGGCGAGTTCCCGGGTCGCACCGAGCTTGAGACGCTGCTGCGCTCGCTCACCTCCTCCGAGTGGGAGACCTCGGTCCGCTACGGGCGACGATGTCCGGCTGGCCGAACTCCTAAGCGAACTCTACAACCCGCGTGTCGTCGCCGTCCTCGGCGCTGCCGGTTGGGTTGCACCGCACTTCGCCCTCGAACACGGTGGCCGCGGACTTCTCGATGTCGATGCCCGTGCTGCGCTGAGCCTGCTGCCGCCTGGCACGTCCCGCACGTACCTCGCGGATCCGGCCTCGCGCTGGCCGCACCGACGATCCAGCAGTGGTCTTCCGACGACACCAAACGGCGCCTCCTCCCCCCGCTGCTCACCGGCGAAGAGCGCTGGTGTCAGCTGTTCTCCGAACCCGGCGCCGGGTCCGACATGGCCTCGCTCGCCACCACCGCCGTGCGCGACGGCGACGAGTGGATCCTCAACGGCCAGAAGGTGTGGACCACCTTCGGCCACGAGTCTGAGATGGCCATGCTGATCGCACGCACCGACCCCGACTCACCCAAGCACGCCGGCATCACCTACTTCGGGCTCGACATGCGATCACCCGGCGTCGAGGTGCGTCAACTGGTGAACATCGCCGGTCAGCTCGAGTTCAACGAGGTCTTTCTCACCGACGTCCGCGTGCCCGACATCCTGCGCATCAGCCCGTCGGCGGAGGCTGGGCCGCCGCCATGACCACGCTCGGTGCCGAACGTCACGCTCTGTCCGGCGTGCGCAAAAAGCGCAAGTCGAGCGACGAGATCCTCGGCGGCAAGCCACTCGCCGACGTGCTGGCCATCGCCCGGGCCGGCGCGGTCGATGCCCTCGAACGTGTCGCCTCGCTGCCGCCCACACCGCCGACCGACTCCTCCACCTCACGTCCCAGCGCTCTCGCGCCGCTCCCGCCGGGCCACCACCAGGTCCGGAGGGCTCGATCACCAAGATCTCCAAGGCCATGCACCAATCAACGTCTCCAGGAAGCTGGCTATCGATCTCCGGGCGCCGACGCCACGGCATGGTCCCCAGACGACCACGACGCCGCCGAATGGATCACCCAGTTCCTGCGCACCCGGGCCAACAGATCGAGGGCGGCACCTCGGAGATTCAACGCAACATCGTCGGCGAGCGAGTACTCGGACTCCCCCGCGAGTCCGACCCGTTCAAGGGCGCATCATGCGCGCGTGCCTCGAACTGACTGCTCCCCAATCGTTGCGTCCCCGCTTCGTGAGATGCCCCACAGGAACCTCACACGAACGACGTTCAGCTGTCGCCGGCGAGGAAGTCGGTACGAGTCGCCGTCGGCGACCACGCGACCGCACACCGGCTCGGCGAAGTGGGTGCCGATCACGAGCACGTCGGTGTCGGTGGCGTACTCGAGCAGACGGTGGCGCGTCGCCGTGCTCTGGACGTCGTCGGAGTCGGGCAGTGCCGACCACTCGGGCTGCGCGATCTGGCAGGGGTGGTGGAAGCTGTCGCCGGTGACGAGTGCCCGCGCGCCGTCCGAGACGATCTCCACGCTCACGTGGCCGGGCGTGTGCCCAGGCGTGGGCAGGAGGCGAAGGCCGGGGAACAGCTCGCACGGTGCCTCGACGAAGTTGGCGAGGCCGGCGTCGACGATCGGCTGCACCGAATCACGTTGCACCCTCACCTGGGTGTCGGCGAACAGGCGACGTACCGCAACCAACCGCTCCCCCTCGCCGGCACTCGGAACGTAGGTGGCGTCGGCTTCGCCCTGCCAGAACTCGTACTCGGTGCGGTTGAAGAGGTGGCGGGCGTTCGGGAACGTGGGCTGCCAGCGTTCGCCGTCGTGGTAGGTGTTCCAACCGACGTGGTCGAGATGGAGATGCGTGCAGAGCACGACGTCGACGGCCGCCGGATCGAATCCTGCGCTGCGGAACCGGTCGAGGAAGTCGGTCTGGAGGCCGGTCCACTCCTCGACCACGGGGAGGTCCTTGCCGTTGCCGACACAGGTGTCGATCACGATCAGCCGACCGTCGTGTTCGAGCACGAAGGCCTGCACGAGGCCGAGCAACACGCCGTCGGCGTCGACGAAGTGCGGGCGCAGCCAGTCGATCGAGTCGATGGCCTCCGGCGTTGCGCCAAGGAGGAGGTCGCTGATCCCGGTGAGGTCCTGCTCGCGGATCGACGTGATGCGTGACGACCCGATCATCCGCTGCATACCGATCGACCGTAGTCACCGTCGAGCCGAGCGGGTCCGGACGGGCGTGCGGCTCAGGCGGTGGGTGCGTGCCGAGCGAGAAGCGGCGCCACCCACTCCTCCCGCCCGGTCGAGCGGAGCCGATCGAGATACGCCTCGAGATGACCGCGCACGTGGAACGGCCCACCCTCGGCAGCGATCGTGGCCAGCGGGTCCTGCGACACGTACGACCGGGCGAGCTGCTCGTCGAGCCAACCGTCCAGCAGCGCTCGGGCATCGTCGGCCACGTCACCTCGTCGGGCGACGAGGTCGGTCTGTTCGTGCGGGTCGGCCGCGAGATCGAAGAGCATCTCGTCGGACCAGTGCGGGTGGTACCCGTCGTGGTCGGTTCGGAGATACAGATGATCACCGAACCGCACGCCGCGCTGGCACGACCACGCACCCTGGGTGAGCACGAGTGCGTTGCGCCCGGCCGAGTCGGTCCCCGATTCGACATCCGACCGCAGCGACACGCCATCCCACGGCCGAGGCTGGCGTCCACCGGCGAGGTCGACGACGGTTGCTGCCACGTCGAGGTGGTAGTGGAGTCCGGTCTGCTCGCCCACGGCGATGCCGGGCCCGCTCAGGATCGCCGGGATGTGGGCGGTTGCATCGTCGGCTGCCTGGTGGTCGGCGTAGACACCCAGCTCGCCGAAGGCTTCGCCGTGGTCGCTCGAGATCCAGATGATCGTGTCGTCGAGCACGCCGAGGTCGGCGAGCTTGTTCGCCAGGCGCCCTACGGCGTCGTCGGCGTAGCGGACACCGACGTCGTAGCCGTCGAACAGCCGCTTGACATCGTGTTCGGTTTCGAGGTTCCACGGCGAACGAGGTCCCGGCGGCCCCCACTCGTCGGGTCGGAACCCCCACGGTTCCTGCGCCGAGTGCGGACCGGCGAGGTTCCAGTTGCGAGCGCGCACCTCCTCGGTGTGCCACTGCCGGGATCGGATCGTCGACGAACGGATTCCCGAACGACTCGGGTGCGTTGTAGGGCGTGTGCGGGTCCCAGAAGTGCACGTGGAGAAACCAGTCGTCCGTCGCTCCGACCCGATCGAGCCAGTCGAGTGCACCGGGCAGCACCTCGTCGGCGCGCTCGCCACCCATCCCTCGCATCAGGTTCATCGACTCGCTGAACCCTGCGCTCCACCACATCGCGCCGTGACGCAACGGAAAGCTCGAGATCGACGCACTCCGCAGTCCGGCCCGCCCGAGCACCGACGGCAACGATCGTGCCACCCACTGGTTGAAGAACCCACGTTGCGCCCCTCGGCGAGGCCAGTTCGGCGGCGGCCCCACCGTGGTTGTTGACACCGTTGCGGATGCCGAACGTGCCGGTGACCAGCGCCGTGCGGCTCGGCAGGCACGGCACGTCGGAGGCGTAGACGTTGGTGAACCGGGTGCCGTCGGCAGCGATGGCGTCGATGTTGGGTGAGGTGTCGCGGTGGTAGCCGTAGCAGCCGAGATGGTCGGGGCGCAGCGTGTCGATGTCGATGTAGAGGATGCGCATGGGCCTGACCTGGGTCAGTGGATGACGGTCCCGAGCGTCCCGCAACAGCCCATGTTGCGGCTTGCGGGAAGCAGCGAGCGCGACCGGACCGCCGAGTCGGCGAGGCGTTCGGCGGCGCGTCCACGGTCGGGCGACCAGAGTTCCTCCACCTGGGCTCGCGATCGCTCGAGCTCGGTGGCGGGGTCGCCGGCGAGGAGGTCGAGCCAGTCGGCCGGGCGATCGCCGAGCAACTCCACCGCGCGGCGATACAGCGGATCGAGCGCCGACGGGCCGTCGGCCTCGACCTGCGAGCGCCAGTGGCCGAAGCCCGCAACGGCTGCGTCACGGCGACGCATCGCCGCGTCGGGCGGCATGATCGGTGGTTCGGCCGTCGGCGGGCAGGTCGGCGATGGCGCGATAGGTGCTGTCGTCGGCGAGGAGATCGGGCCTGAATGCGAGGATCATGTCGCCTGCTTCGGGAAGCCCGGCGTTCGACATGACGACGTAGAGCTCGAGACGGCCGTCGAGGTTGATCGAGCCGATGGATCGTGCCCGGCGAGAACCACGCAATCGTGCCGGCGGTCAGCGGCGTCTCGGCGTAGCCCTCCCCGGACAGCGTCTGGACGGCACCTTCGCCGGCGATCACCAGATACGCCTCGGTGCACACGGTGTGCAGGTGCGGTGAACCGCCGGCCAGCCCGTCGGGGCCGACCGTGTCGTACACACGCACGTGGCTCACCGACGTACCGCCGGGCAGCGCCACCCCGAACTGCTCCCCCGGCGTCGGCGCCCCGAAGCTCACCGCACACCCCCGGCCGCCCCCACCCCGTTTGCGTGACGATTCCGGTGGCCCGGGCCACCCAGAACGCAACGCAAACGAGCAACCCAGCTCGCCCACCCCGTTTGCGTGACGATTCCGGTGAACCGGGCCACCCAGAACGCAGCGCAAACGACATTGACGCTGGGCGGTCACGGGGCTTCCTCCGGGATCCAGGACGAGCGGGCGGGGTGGTCGGCGCGAAGCGGGAGTTGCTCGACCGATCCGGTGCGGGCCGAGTGATACCAGGCGGTGACCAGCTCGAGTGAGGCTCGGGCATCGGCAAGCGTGACAGGGACGTCGCCGCCGCCGGCGACCGCATCGACGAAACCCTGGAACTGGCCGGTGTACTGCGTGCCCGACGGTGCGAAATCCGCCCACACCTGTTCGGCCTCCTCGGCGAAGGCCGATCGTCGGAACTCGAAGTTCCACGGACCGGAGGCCGGGTCGTAGGCCTCCGACGACGAGGTGATCGTGACGTTGTCGAAGTGCCACACGAGCTGCGACGACTCCGACGCCGCGCCGAGTGTGACGTTCATGGTGACCAACGCACCGTCGACCGTGCGGCCGATCGCCACGGCACAGTCCTCGGTCTCGACGTCGTTGACGCGGGTGGTCGCCATCGCCCTGAGTTCGACGAGCGGGCCGGCCATCCACGTCAGCAGGTCGTGGTTGTGGATCGCATGGCTGAGCACGCAGCCGCCACGCTCCCCTGCCCAGGTGCCACGCCACGCAGCGTCGGCGTAGTAGCGCGCGACCGCGGCGCCACCACGTGTTGAGCCGAGGCGGTGAAGAGCCGACCGGTGATGCCGGCGTCGATCAGCGCCCGGGCTCGGGCGGCACCCTCGCCGAAGCGGTACTGGAAGATCGGCATGAACCGCGCTCCGGACGCTGCGGCCGCCCGATCGACGGCCTCGGTCAGCCGGTCGCAGGCCGCCACGGAGTCGACGAGCGGCTTCTCGCAGATCACGTGCACGCCGGCGTCGAGGCAGCGCACGATCTGGTCCTCGTGCATCGACGGCGGCGTGCACAGATCGATCACGTCGACCTGATGGGGCGAGGTCGGATCGTCGACCGCGTCGAGGAGATCGTCGAGCGAGGCGACGCCGGGGATGCCCCAGTCGCTCTCGCCCTTGGCCCGCTTGGTGTCGTCGAGTTCGGCGAACACGGTGGCCGACGCTCCGTCGACCTCCGACCAGGCCAGCAGATGGCTCTGGCCGATGCCCATGCCGACCACACCGACTCGAAGCTCACTCATGATGCTCTGACGCTAGCCAACGTCGCTCGGCCACCCCGTTTGCGTGACGCTTCGGGTGGACCCGGGCCACCCGAATGCGACACAAACGTCAGAGGACTGTCAGTGTTCGGCGGGTGCTGGGGAACCCGTCGACGAGGATCGGGAACTGGCGGCTCGGCACGTCGGCGGGAACCCGACCGGTCGACGCACCCGGCCGGGTCTCCGGCGAGCACCGCGGCGCCGTCGGGCGCGTACTGCAGGATGTAGGCCTTGCGCACGGCGTCGGTGACGTTGGGGCCGGTGAGGTGCGGGGTGAGCGACGAGAACACCACGATGCCGCCCTTGCCGACGGGTGCTGCGACGGCATCAGCGTGCGACTCGACGATCTCCCAGCCGAGCGGATCGACGTACCGGTGGCGGTAGGTGCCTCGGCGATGCAGGCCGGGGATCACCTGCGGGCACCCGTTGTCGACGGTCGCATCTGTGAGCGCCACCCAGCAGGTGAGGTACTGCTGCGGTTCGACGAAGGCGTAGCCGTTGTCCTGATGCCACGGGAACCGACGCGGTTTCTCGGGCTTCTTGTACACGGCCTGGTCCCAGTAGAGGCGGGCGTCGGGGCCGATCAGGTCGTGACACAGATCTGCGAACACCGGGTGGCGGGCGAAGGCGGCAGCGACGGGCTCGCGCTCGACGAGGTGGACGGTGAACGTGATCGCTCCGGACTCGGCGATCGAGATGCGGCCGTCGTCACGGCTGCGGAGGAATTCCTCGGTCGCTGCCTCGTTGCGGTCGATCGCCTCGATCAGCGCGGCGAGGTCGTCGTCGTCGAAGACGTCGGCGAGCACCACGAAGCCATCGCGGTCGAAGCCGGCCACCTGCTCACCGGTGAGTCGCCGGAACGGGCCAGATCGGTCCTCCCAGGTGAAGCCACGATTCCAGGGATGCAGCTCGAGGGGCTCGTCGGCCATCCCCCGACCGTACGCCCTCCACACCACCCACCCACGTTTGCGTGACGGTTTCGGTGAACCGGGTCACCCGAAACGCAACGCAAACGTCAACCCCGACCACCACCCATGTTTGCGTGACGGTTTCGGTGAGACCGGGTCACCCGAAACGCAACGCAAACGTGAGTGGGCGGGCGTCGGGCGGCCGGCGGCGAGGGGGCGGTCAGGTGGCGGGGCGACCCCAGGGCCCGGCGGCGGCCTGCGCGCGCAGGCAGACGTCGGTGACGTCGATGGCGTGTTGCTGGGTCATCAGGCGTTCGCCGCCGTCGGCGACGTCGGCAAGCAGTTGCTCGCCCCAGTCGACGACCACGCCGGACACATCGACGCGCCGTGTGCCATCGGCATCGACGACGATCAGGTGCTCGCCGCCTTCCGCTCCCGCCACGTCGACGTTTGCTCGCGCCTCGATCGTGCCCTCGGTGCCCACGATCGTGAGACGGCAGTCACCCCAGGTACCCAGCCCCTTTGCGGTCAGGTAGTCGAGTCGGTGGTCGCTGACGACGCCGGGCGCTGCGAGCGTCATCGAACCGATGTCCTGCATCGCCGGATGGTCGGGACTGGCGACGTTGCCGACCGCCGAGGTCACGATCGAGACATCACCGGCACTCACCCCGGTGATCGACATGAACTGGTCGACCTGGTGCGAGCCGATGTCGACCAGGATTCCGCCGGTGGCCTCCGGGTCCCAGAACCAGGCGGGCCGCCGCTTGGCCCACATCGTGTGGGGCCCGGCGCCGACCACGTGCACGATGGGGCCGATTGCACCGGATCGGGCGAGCCGCACGGCCTCGTTGATCGCACGGTTCTCGTAGCGTTCGGTGAACAGGACGGTCCACGGACGTCCGGGCCGATCGGCGACCGCAGCTCGGACTGCGTCGAGTTGCTCCATCGTGGTGAGCCCGGGCTTGTCGGACACCACGTGCTTGCCGGCCTCGATCGCAGCGAGTGCGATGTCGGCGCGCCGATTCGGCACGGCAGCGGTGACGACGAGATCGATCGAGTCGTCGGCGAGAATGTCGTCGTAGGTCCGCTCGACCGAGTCGGACTGCCAGCCCGAGTAGTGCTCGACGAACTGGCCTTCGGTGGTGTGGGCGACCGCCTCGGCACCCGCCTTCACCATCCGGTCGATGATCTCGTACAGGTGGTTGTGGTCCGCCCCCACCAGAGCGAGTCGCGGCATCAGGCGAGCTCCCGGGTCATCGTGTCGAAGTCGCAGGCCCAGGTGGAGTCGCCGGCGGTGAGGTTGTACTGACGCGAGAGGTGATCGATGCCGCCCCATGGCGATTCGTGCCGGGGGTGGTCGCCGGTCGGGTACTCGACGCCTTCGACGAGGAAGACGCCCGTGCTCGACCAGTCGACGACACCGGACGACGGCGACGTCCACGACACGTCGAACCCGGCGTCGTCGCGAACCACCGACGGGTCGATCGCGGTCACTGCGGTGACGAAGTCGTCGAACGATCCACCACTGTCACTGCCGACCTCGACGATCCACACGTTGTCGGGGCCACCCTCGGCGACGAGGTCGAACGGCAGCTCCATCCCGTCGGTGGCGACCACCGCCGGGTCGTACTCGCGCCAGGTCGGGGTGCGCCACGACCAGAGCGCGATGTAGCCGCCGCCCTTGCCGACGATCGTCCAGTTGCCCACTTGGCGCACCTCGTCGAAGCGATCCTGCGGCACGTACGCGTGGGTGAACGGCTGGTACCCGAACACGCCCCACACCAGCTGGTCGGTCGACTCGTCCCACTTCGGTTGGTAGATGTGCACCGCCGTGCCCCGGTGTTGGGCAGTGCGCGGCATCGACCCGTCGCCGGTCCAGTACCCGGGGTCGGGGTCCTCGCCCCAGATCGTCGACTGCGCCACGTCGGTGGCCGGGTGCGTCGTGAACACCATGGCCTCCTCGTCGATCGCCGCCTGCCAGACGTGACCCTGGTCGCGCATCTCGCCGAAGCGGTGGTCGAGCACCGAGGCCAGCGACACCTTCGGCTCACGGTAGGCGTAGGTGTTCGCCTCGGACAGGAAGCCGAAGTTGATCGCTGCGGCCCGCTCCTGCTCCCACACCTTGATGCGCTCGGGGTCGTAGTCGTTGAGCGATGCGAGCAGGTTGATCTGCTCGAATGCCTCGGTCTCCCACAGCCGGAACTCGTCCATGTAGTCGATGCCCGCATCGACGAGCGGCCACATGCCGAGCGCGCCGAGGCTCCACCAGAACGGGATGTTCTCCCGCTTCGAGAAGTCCTTGCCGTACGGGGCCTCCGGGTTGTCGACCACCGGGGTCGAGCCGTCGAAGAAGACACCGTGCCGCTCGCGCACGACGCTCGGCTGATCGTCGAGTGCGATGTCGACCACCAGCTGCGGCGGCCGATAGCGCTGGCCGGAGCAGAAGTACGTCACCCCGGTGTCGCTCGTGGACTGGTACCCCGCGGCGGTGTCGTCGAACACGAACTTGGACATGTTCCACACGTCCTCGTCGAGGGCGGTCATCTTGTCCTTCTTGTACGTGCGCCCACGCGGCGCGGTGTAGGCGCCGGCCTGGTTGTGGGCGGCCATGTCGACGAGGCACACGTCGAGCGCCATCGCCGCGGCGAGGACGATCTCGGGGTCGTCGGCGAGCTCGGCGAGCATGTGCAACGGCGTGATGTTCTTGAGCATGTAGACGTTCGAGTGCCACTCGAAGAAGCCGAGGTCGGCTCGTTCGCTGATCCACTCGAGGATGAACGGCTTGGCCCGCTCGAGGTGCTCGGCGCCGGTCAGGCCCGTGACGGCGAACGTCTCGTCGGGGTATCGCTGGCCGGCGAGGTACTCGACCGCACGGGTGATCACGATGTGGTTCTCCGACCAGAACCAGAGGTTGTCGACCCGGTCGTCGGGCAGCGGGTCGTCCCAGGCGTAGCGGTTGGCGAGCATCCGCTCGTCGATCGCGGCGATCACCTCGGGCGACAGCTGCGTCATCGGCGTGTCGCCCTGGAGGGCGAGCATCCAGTGCAGGTCCATGAACCGGAAGTCGCGGGTGTCCTCCCAGTTGTCGATCTGCTCGAACACCGCCGACAGCGAGTCGACGGTGACGTTCTCGATCGGCCAGGTGAAGTCCGGTTCGCGACGGGCCCGGCCGAGGTAGGCGTTGATGCCCGATGGCGTCGAGGAGTGTTCGGCGGTGGTGGCGAACGCGAGGTACTCGTCGACGCGCTGCTGGTAGATCGTTTCGTCCATCAGCCCGGGTGACCCAGGGGCGGCAAGCACCGCCGCGGCTGCGCTCAGCGGCGTCGTCGTGGCCGTCGTGTCGGCCGGGACGGTGTCGGCGATCGTCGTGCCAGGGGTGGTCGACGACGGCGCCGACGCGTCGGTCGTCGGGGCACCAGCCCCGTCGCCGTCGCTGGAGCACCCGGCGACCACGGCAGCCGTGGCACCGGCACCGGCGATCAGGAACCGCCTCCGATCGAGCAGCAGTCGGGCACGGGAAACGGGCAGGTCGCCTGGTTGCATTCGTGCCACTGTAGAGATCCACCGCCGCCGGATCTCGGCGGGCGGGGTGGTGCCGGGTGCGCCATCCCCTGGCGCAGCGCCGGGAACGGTGTCACATGGTGTGCCATGTGCGACATTGACCGGTCCGCTCGACTCACCGACACTGGGTTCCACACCGACGAGGTCTTGGGGGATACATGACGGTCACCGAAGGAACACGAGTCATCTTCAACCCGTTCGAGCCCGGCTACTTCGCCGATCCGAGCGTGCAGCTGAACGCACTTCGCCAGCAGGAGGCGGTGCACTTCATGGAGTTCACCGGCGGCTACATGGTGACCGGCTACGACGATGCATTCCGGCTGCTGCGAGACCGGTCCGATCGGGAGCACCTCGGAGAACGCGACCTCGACGCCGTCGATCGACGCCGAGCGTGCCGCAGCAGCGCAGGACCCTGCCGGGCCCAACATGCTGCGTGTCGATGGCCAGGACCACACCCGAATGCGTCGGCTGGTCGCACAGGCGTTCACGCCGCGGGCGATCGAACAGTGGCGGGTCCGGGCCACCGAGCTGACCGAGGAGTTGCTCGACGTGTTCGAAGAACGCGGTGGCGGCGACGCCCTCCACGACTTCGCGCTGCCGCTGCCGGCAACGGTGATCTCCGACATGCTCGGCGTGCCGAAAGCCGACCTCGAGAAGCTGCGCGGCTGGTCGCATGCGATGGCGAAGACCCTCGACGCGGTGAACACCGAGGACGAACAGCGACGCTCGGTCGATGCTGCAATCGCGATGGACAGCTATCTGCGCGAGGTCTACGACGCGAAGATGTCCGAGCCGGCCGACGACATCTTCTCGGCACTGATCGCCGCCGAGCACGACGGTGACCGTCTGACGAAGAACGAGGTGATCTCGAACATCCGGCTGCTGTACGTGGCCGGCCACGAGACCACGACCAATCTGATCGGCAACGGCCTGGTCGAGCTGTTCCGCCACCCCGACCAACTCGAGATGGTGCGAGCCGGTGGCTCCGACGACACCAACCTGGTCGAGGAGGTGTTGCGGTTCAACTCGCCGGTGCAGATGACCCGCCGCATCCCCGACCACGACGTCGAGGTGGCCGGCACGACGATCCCTGCTGGTTCGGTGGTGTTGCTGTGCGCGGTCAGCGCCAATCGGGATCCGCGCAAGTTCGGATCGACCGCCGACGAATTCGACATCGCCCGGACCGACGCGAAGGATCAGCTCTCGTTCGGGGGCGGCGCCCACTTCTGCTTGGGCGCCGCACTCGCCCGTTTGGAAGGGGCGATCGCGATCCCGCGGATCATCCGACGTTTCCCGAATCTGGCGTTGGCGGCCGAGCCCGAGTTCGAGCCGCGGGTGGTGCTGCGAGGCGTCAGCCGCCTCGACGTCACCGTGTAGTCGAGCCAGCGCAACGGACGACACGAAGGAGCAACCTGGATCCGACTCGTGTTGTCCTACGTGGTCACAGGTGGCGGTGCCACCAGGTCGGCGCTGGCGGAGCGCGCCGACCCGCGTACGGTCCAGGCCATGGACGGATTCCACCTGGCCCAACTCAACGTCGGCACGTTGCATCACGCGCTCGATTCGGAGCAGACCGCCGAGTTCCAGGCTGCGCTCGATCCGATCAACGCACTGGCAGAGGCAACGCCGGGGTTCGTGTGGCGCCTCGTCGACGACGACGGGCAGTCGTCGAGCTACGTGCGTCTGCCGGGTGACGACGACCCGCTCAGCATCGTGAACATGTCGGTCTGGGCCGACCTCGAGTCGTTGAAGCACTTCATGTTCAAGAGTGGCCACGCCATCTACTTGCGGCGTCGCGTCGAGTGGTTCGAGCGCAGCCCGGTGGCGACGTCGGTGTGCTGGTGGATCCCCGCCGGCGAGGTCCCCGACCTGGCCGACGCGCATCGCCGCCTGCTGCACCTTCGCGAGCACGGCCCGACCGCCACCGGCTGGCCGGTCGGTTCTCCCGATCGACGCAGTCGCGTAGTCGAGGCCGCGGCGATCAGTGCGCCGACCGTCCCAACGCACGATCTGAGTTGATTGCATCCCGGAAAGCGGGACGCATCGCGCACTGATCGAACACCGATGCCACGTCCGGCGCTCGGTACGCTCGGGAAATGGGGACGACGATGGACGTGCAACGGCTGGGTGGTTCGTGCGGGGCGATCGTTCGAGGCGTGGACGTGACCCGACCGCAGTCGGCCGACGAGATCGAGACGATCCTGCGGCTGCTCGACGAGCACCTCGTGGTGGCCTTCGCCGATCAGCCGATGGATCTCGACCGGCTCGAAGCCTTCACCGACGAACTCGGCGGCCGCGACATCACGCCGTACATCGCTGCCGTCGACGGACGCCCCCACGTGATCAGGGTGATCAAGGAGCCGACCGACGAACTCAACTTCGCGAACGCCTGGCACACCGACCTGTCGTATCTGCCCGCCCCACCGGCCTACACGGTGTTGCACGCCCACGACGTGCCGGCTGCCGGTGGCGACACGATGTGGGCCAACCAGTACCTCGCCTACGAGACGTTGCCCGACTCGCGTGAAGGCGCAGATCGACGGGCTGAGCGCAACGCATTCGGCCGGCATGGCCTACGGCACGGGTGGGTATCTCGAAGCGGTCGCCGGCAAGAGTTCGATGACGGTCGAGCCGTCGGCCGACGCCCACGCCAGCGAGTCGCACCCGCTTGGTGATCCGCCACCCGCGCACCGGTCGCCCAGCGCTGTATGCGAACGCTGTGTACACGACCGGCATCGAGGGGATGGACCCCGACGAGGGTCGCGCGCTGCTCGCCCGCCTGACCACCCACGCCACGCATCCGAACTTCACCTGCCGGCTGCACTGGGAGCCGAACATGGTGACCATCTGGGACAACTCGGCCACGCAACACTTCGCGATCAACGACTACCCCGGCGAGCGCCGCGAGTTGTTCCGCACCAGCGTCGCCGGCACCGAACCACAGCCGGTGTGAGGTGTTACTCGTGGTGTCTGACACCACGAGTAACACTCAGGCGGCGGCGTGGGACACGGCCTGGTCGAGGGCGGCCCAGAGTTCGGTGCGGGCCCGGTCGGCCGCCGGTGGGCGCAGACCGTTGGCGACCACGACCCCTTCGATCATGTCGGCGACGACGGCACCACGGGGACGACCCTGGAGCCGGATCGAGACGACGGCGCCGTCCGGGCGGCGGCGAATCGACCGATCGATCCCGACGAGACGGGGCGGACACCGAAAGCTCGGCCCGACCAGCCCCTGCCGGCGCGCCTCGCGGCTGAGGGTGCGGGCAGCAGCGGCGAACTCGACGGTGGTGGCGGACTCCATACGCCATCCATCATGACGAAGGGGTACCTCAGAGTTCGCGAGCCCGATCGTGGTTCCGGGAGACCTGGGCGAGGGGGACTACGAGCCGCCGAGGTAGAAGAGGAGCTGGGCGTTGGCGAGGCCGGCGACCGGCGGGGCATCTGCCAGTGGTGCGATCGAGGTCAGCGGCACGCCGGTGTCGGCAGCGAGCAGCTCCGCCGATGCCTCGAAGCCCTCGGCGAAGAACACGATCGTCTCGGTGAGCGGCACCGAGCCGGTGAGCGGGCGAATGTCGGTCCAGCCGACTGCAGCGATCAGTTCGGCGCCGGGTGCGAGACGTTGACCATCGCTGGGCCCGCTCGAGATGACCACCGGCACCGTCGCCCGCTCCGGCGGCGGCAACGTCGTTGACGGGACGGTCGTGGGCAACAACGTCGTCGGCGAGAGAGCAGTTGGCGAGGCGGTGGTCGGCGCCCCGGTGGTGGCTGGGGGCAGCGTCGTCGATGGCTGCGTCGTCGGGGGCAGAGTCGTCGGTGGCAGAGTCGTCGGGGGCAGCGTGGTCGGTGGCAGCGTCGTCGGGGCAGCGTCGTCGACGGCAGGGTGGACGTCGATGTCGCGGGGGATGCCGCTGCGCTGCTCTCGTTGGCGGACTCGAGGTACAGAACTGCGCCGATCACGCCGACGATGATCAACCCGAGGAGGGAAGACAGGATCCGATGGCGATTCATCTCGGTACTCGATTCGGGGTCAGCCGGCCCGGTCGAGGCCGATGTATGCCAGCAGTTGGACGTCGTCGGGCAGGTCCAGTACTTGAGGTGCGTCGATCAGCGGCGCGACGAACTCGGGGAACAGTTCGAGGTCGTCGGCGAGTCGAACAGCGGAATCCTCGAACCCGTCGGCGTAGTACACGATCGTGAAGTCGACGACGACCGTTCCATTCCTCGGGGCGATGTCGGTGTAGCCGATCGCTTCCAACCGTTCGACGTTCCGACCAGCAGCTCCCGAGATGTTCGCACCGTTGGCGACGATGGTGAACAGCTCGCTGCGTGGCGGCAGGTCGACGTCGGGCGTCGTGGTGGTCGTGCTCGTGCTCGTCGATGTGCTCGTGCTCGACGTGCTCGTCGTCGTCGTCGCGTCCGGCACCGTGGCCTCGACGGTCGTGGTCGGGTCGGTGGTCGCGGGAGCGGTCGTCTCCACGACGGATGTCGCGCCCTCGGAGGTCGGTGCGGCAGAACCGGTCGTCGGGGAGACGACGATCGTGGTGGCGGCAGAGTCGTCGTCGGGGAGCCCGACGATGGCAACGCCCGCACCGATGGACAACAACGCGACGATGAGATACGCCAACCACGGGTGCTTCATGACGCTCCGAGGCTAGTGAACGGGAGCATCCGGAGCGGGGCAATCCAGGACGCGTCTCAGCCCGTCGAGGGCAGCCTGCAACGGACAGGTGATCGGTACAGTCGGCGCATGGACGAAGCGGAGCGCGGCAACGACGCCACTACGGCGACATCGTCGTTCACGCCGGTTCAGCAGAAGACGCTGGCGGTGCTGCGCCGTTCCGGCGAACCCCTGGTGTTCGAACCGGACCTGGTGGCCGACATCCGCACCGAGATGCGTGCCGCCCTCGACGAGTTCGACGAGCGCCTCCGGCCGAACCAGCAGGTGTTCGCCAACAAGCACGCGATCGCAACGGTGCTCGACTGCGAGGAGTTCCATGTCCTCCCCGACGACTTCGAGTGGAAACCGGCAACCGCCAAGGGGCAGGTGGCACACCGGGCGATCCAGCTGACGCTGTCGTGGCGTGGCGAGGCCAACCCCACCGATCTCGTCGACGAGGCAATGGCGCGCCTCGCGGACGAGGAGCGTGGGATCGGGCTCTGGATCGCCAATCTCTCCCCTGCCGACGAGGCCGACCTGCGGGGCCAGTCGGTCGAGCGGGTGACGAAGTTCATGGAGAGCTTCCCGCCGCTCGACAAACGGTCGAATCCGATGACCGAGTCGGCGGTGCGTTGGCCGAACGAGGGATCGATCGTCTTGCAGGGCAAGGTCGACCTCGTCATGGGTCGCCCGTCGGGCACTGAGAGCCGAAAGGTGATCATCGACTTGAAGACGGGCCGCCCGAGCGTGCGGCACCGGCAGGATCTCGGGTTCTACGCCTTGCTCGAGACGCTCGCCAAGGGGGTGCCGCCGCGGAAGGTGGCGACGTTCTACCTCGACGCATCCGAAGCCCAGGTGGAAGACGTCAGCGAGCGCCTGCTGCGCACGGCGGTGCGGCGCACACTCGATGGCATCAACGCCATCGTCGAGTTGGAGGCCGAGGGCCGCACACCGGTCCGTCGGCCGGGCGTGACGTGCCGTTGGTGCCCTCTCGCCGAGTCGTGCGACGACGGCCAGGGCTATCTCGCCGGTCAGGACACACTCGGGGACTGAGTCACCTGGCGGCGGCCCCGCCCGAGTTGCGGCCTCTTCGTCCCATCGCTGGATCTGCGCCCCATTCGTCCCGGGTTCCGCAACGAGTCGCGCACAGATCTCACGCCTGCGGGTCTCAGGCGAGGGTGGGCGTACTGGACTCCGGCGGTGGCATCTGGCCACCGGCGTACGATTGAGCCTGCTGCTCTTCCTCCCGCCGGCGCCTCCACAACCAGACGAAGAAGACCCCTGCCATCAGGGCCAGCAGCGCAAGGAATGTCCGATAGAACCCCGCCAACGACAAGAAGCTCGGCCATGCGACGCTGGAGCCTGACGTCGAGGTGACGGCCCCAGCGCCGTCGCCGAAACCGATACCGCCGTCACCGGAATCGAGAATGATGATGTCCTCGTCGACGATGTACGTGGTCTGCAGGAGACGGTTCGGACGGTCGGGGATGTCCGGGTTGGTCGACTCCTCGGCCGCCAGGAAGGCGAACAGGTTGTACTCCCCCTCGTCGACGGGCGCCTGGAAGGTCACTCGAGCTTCGAACGTGACGATGTCGCAGGTGTCGACCGCTGCGTCATCCGGATCGACACCGGTGTTGATGAACAACACCTCTTCGCCAGGGAAGCACCCCTCCACGACTGCGTCGAACGATGATTCGGGGAGGTTCACGAACGGGTCGGCGAAGAAGATCTCGTCCTCCACCGGCTGGTATGCCTCCACCGAGCCACTTGCGAACACGCTGAAGCCGATCACGCCCAACGCGCCGAGGAAGAGTGCGAGTCGCTTCATGCCACTTTCTTCATCGGCGTCGATAGCCCCCGACTGAAGCCACTCTGACGGATGCCGTGATGTCGGAGCGAGATCGCAGCCCTACGATGGCGGCGGTGACGACTGGTTCCCTTTCTGGTGCGCTCCGGCGGCGCGGCGGCCTGATTCTCCTGCCTGCGGTGCTGGCGGCGGGCGTGGCTCTCGTGTTGTCGTTGATGTCCACGTCGATGTACCGGGCCAGTGCCGACGTGCTCGTCGCCGCCGACGTCGGCCAGGTCACAGCGGAGGCCTCCGTTGCGAGCAGTGCCGAGGTCGTGAGCCGTGTACGCCAGGACATCGGCACGGAACCCGAGCTCGATGTCGAGGCGGTACCCGAATCGGCGGTGTTGGAGTTCACCGCCACCAGCTCGAACGCCGAGAACGCGGCGATCGCTGCGAACACCCATGCCGCGGTGTACGTCGCAGCTCGCGGCGACGGAGTCCAGCTCATCCAACCGGCGATGACTCCGAGTGACGCCTACGAGCCGACCACCGTTCGCAACACGGTCCTCGCGTTCCTCGCGGGGCTGCTGATCGGGGTCGTGGCAGCGATCGTCGTGAGCCGCTTCGATTCGACGATCCGGTCGCAACGTCGCCTGCAGGACATCTCCGGCGTTCCCAATCTCGCGGTCATTCCGAGGGTGCCGTTCGGCCAGCGACGGCCCGACGATCTCGCCGCACTGGCCGACCCGAACTCCATCGAGGCCGAGGCGTACCGAACGTTGCGTACCGCTGTGGAGTTCCTCGCGCAGGAGTCGGACGCCAAGGTGATTCTGGTGACGAGCCCGCGGCCGGGCGAGGGCAAGTCGTCGGTGGCGGCCAACCTCGCGGTGACAGCGGCTCAGGCGGGCCGCAACGTCGTGCTGATCGACGGCGACCTGCGCAAGCCCCAGCTGCACCGTTCGTTCGGTCTGCGCAACGATCGTGGTCTGTCGTCGGTGCTGACGGGTGATGCGACCTTGAGTCGAGCGGTGAAGCGGCTCGACGCCGAGACGAACCTGGTGGTGCTGCCGGCGGGTCCGCCGCCGCCCGATCCGGCCGAGGTGTTGCTGTCCGATCGGCTGGGCAAAGCCATCGACGGGTTGGCAGCGGCCGCCGACATGGTGGTGATCGACGCACCCCCGGTGCTGCCGGTCACCGATTCCACGATCCTGGCGCAACGCTGTGACGCAGTGCTGTTGGCAGCCACGACCGGTCTGAGCGATCGCCGCGAGTGGGTGGAGACGATCGAGCGGCTGGCGGTGGTGAAGGCGAACGTGATCGGCACGGTGCTGTCGCGGCCGGACACGCGGGTTGAGCCGACGACGACCTACCACTATGCGCCCACTGCGGCGCCACCCAACTGGTGGGTGACGCAAGCCGGCGAGGCCGAGCGGTCGAAGGCTGCCCCTGCTACCGACGCCACAACAGTGATGTCGAGGAACACCGTCGATGATCTGCTGTGGGATCAGCAGGCCAAACCATCGGCATCTGGGAAACGGGCGTCAGTCGACAGTGCCGTGTCGACGTCCCGGTCCGCGCAGGATCACCAAACAGATGGCGATCGACGCGACGGCAGCGATTCCGACGGCGGCGAGCGCGGGCCCAACAGCCGGCTCGAGAGCTCCGGTTCGAGCGACGGCAACGGCAGCGACGCCTCCCGTCAGGCCGATACCCCACCGTTGCAGCCGCCGGGCAGCCGGTCGACGTAGCCACCGCAGGCATGGAGCGAGGCCCGCGACCAGCACAATGGGCCAGAACGCAAAGAGTGCTCCGACGATGGCCGAGGCTCGACCGGTGGCGCCGTAGAGTCCGGACCACAGCACGATGCCCCCGGCGACGAGTTGGATGACGGGGCCCGATGGCCGACGGGTGATCACCTCGATCGCGGCGAGGCCGGCGACCATCGCACCGATCGCGGGCATCTGGTCGGTCTCGGGCACGCACAGGTAGATCGCCAGAGCAGTCATCGCCAGCAGCCAGGGGAATTCGCCGGGGCTGAGACCCGAGAGCGGCAGGTCTGACATGTGGAGGTTCGCCGGGTTCACTCGGCAGACAATGCCGGAGTGGGGGTGGCCCGACCGCGTTCCTTTGCCGAGCGGGCCCGTTCGCTGGCGAAGACGATCGGCGGGAGGCACCAGAACAGCAGCACGAGCGGCAGGATCAACGAGCGTTGACGGGTGAGGATGCCCAGGTTGCCGATGCTGGCGAACGCCACCCCGAAGGTGACCACGCAGAGCAGGGCGAACACGACATACGGCGTGGTGAGCATCAGTTTGGGGCGTTGGCGAGCCGTCGCCAGCTGAAGATGCCGACGAAGAGCAGGGCAGTCATCTCGAGCGCCGGGAGCAGTGTGGCGAGCCCGCTGGCTTCGGTGAGCAGCGGGCGGGTGATGGTGCGGAATGTGGCGTAGGGCCAGTCCTGCGGGCCGTGGATCTCGATCGGCGTGAACGACGAGCCGCCCTGGGACGTCTGCCGCTCGGTCCGTTCGAAGATCGAGGAGAACTGGTCGGTGGTGGCGACGTCGTCGTCGTTGGAGGGGCCGAGGTAGTTGAGGGTGATGCTGGCGATGATCGCGAAGCCGATCCCGGCGATCACCACGAGCACCAGCGAGCCGAGCTGCAGTCGGCGTCGTCCGTCGGTTCGTTCGGATCGTCCCATCGCGTCGAGTGCGACCCGTGAGGCGAGTGCGATGACGATCGCTCCGGCCCAGATGGCGGCGAAGTGCGGGCCGGACGTAGGCCGAGCCCACCAGTCCGATCGGCGATGAGAATCGCACCGAACCCGACCTTGCCCCGTCGCGCCAGCACCAGCGCGGCGCCGTAGGCGGTGATGCCGAGGAAGAACCCGACGACGGCTTCCTTGCCGATGCTGGATCCCCAGTAGACGAGGCTGGGGAACAGCATCACCCACAGCAGATAGCGACGGGTGGCGAGGCCGGGGACGGCGTGGTGGGCGGCCTTCACGAAGAACACGAGGCCCCAGAAGCTGAGCCAGGTGAACACCATGAAGCCGCCGAGACGGCTGGAGCCGAAGATGGTGTAGACGAGCCCGGTGAACTCCTCGATCGATCGGGTGCCGGTGCTGCTCGGCAGCACGTCGAGCAGCGAGGCCGAGCCGTCGCGAACGGCGCCCGCCAGTTCCTTGCCAACGGCGTGATACCTGCCGGCGTCGGCGCTGCCCTGGTAGGCGTCGAAGCGGACGCTGTAGCCGACGAGCCCGCCGGCGAACTTCACGAACATGCCGGCCCACGCCCAGGGCCGCAGCACGGCGAGGTCGCCGGTGAAGGCCCGCATGATCAGCGGAGCCGAGATCAACGACAGCACCGGGACGACGACGAGTGCACCCCAGATGTCGTACGACAGCGACTGCATCGCCCAGCCGAGCACCGCAAGGTAGACGACGCCGGCTGCGACGACGGCGGCCTCGAAGGGCCTCATGCGCCGACGGGCATCTCCTTCGCCTTGCGGCGCCCGAACAGGCCGGTCTCCTTCGGTTCGGGCTGGGCGTAGAAGTAGTACTTGTCGGCCTCACCGGTTTCGCCGCCGACGACGACGAGTACGAGGCTGCCGGTCGAGATCGAGCGGATCGTGTCGGCGGTCCGGCGGGCGGTGGCGGCGGTCGTGTGTCCGAGACGGACGACCATCACGATGATGTCGGCCATCGGGACGAACTCGAGGACTTCGGCGGTGGCGCCCACCGGTGAGGTGTCGATCACGATGGCGTCGGCAGCATCCGAAATCCGTGGGATCATGCTCGCCGTCACCCGGGCAAGGTCGCCGGGTGCGACGCCGCGCATGCCCGACAGGTCGAGCACGGCAAGGCCGGGGTCGGCGCCCGGGGCGAGGACAAGTTCGAGTGGGGCGCTCTGAATCGCCCGCAGGTCGAGCCCTGACGGTTCGGGGTCGTCCACGCCGAGGCGGGCGCTCAGCGTCGGTCGACGGAAGTCGGTGTTGACCGCCACGGTCCTGGCGCCCGATTCGACGAACGCGGCGGCGAGGTTGGCGGTGACCGACGTCTTGCCGTCGCCGCTGCCGGGCGACACGACCAGCGTGACGGCGGCGCGGCCCTCGTGGTCGCGGCCGGCGTCGAGGAAGGCGATCATGCTGCGCAGCGTGCGGTAGGAATCGGACAACGGCCCGTACTGGCCAGGACGCACGGCGAGTTGGTCGGGCTTGTGGTTACGCACGGCGGGGATGGCAGTGTTGACCTCGACGCCGAGGATCTCGGTGAGCTGGTCGGTGGTGCGGATCCGCCGGTCGGCCCGGGCGAGCAGGAGAGCGATGCCGAAGCCGATCGCTGCGCCGACGAGTGCGCCGAGCACGCCGCGTGACACCCGCGAGCGTGGGGCGCTGAGGCCGCGTTCTTCGATCGGGACCCCTTGGGCCTCCTCGAGCGTGGTGAGCACCAGCTGGCCCTGGTCGGCCTGGAGGGCGTTGAACTGTTCGAAGACGACGCTGTACTGGCGGCTGAGCGCGTCGAGCTGAGCGCGTGCGACCGGATCCTCGATGGGGCGCCCATCAGGATCGCCCGCGGGTAGCAGCA
Source organism: Ilumatobacteraceae bacterium (assembly GCA_963848145.1). GTDB lineage: Bacteria > Actinomycetota > Acidimicrobiia > Acidimicrobiales > Ilumatobacteraceae > Sva-07. Next base: position 26,144 of record CAWKCN010000038.1, on the reverse strand, counting down.
CCGTTGCCTCGACCTCGTTGATCTGGGCTTCGAGGTCGTCGAGCCGGGCAAGCGTGGCGGCGATCCGATCCTGGGAGAGCTGATCCTGCCGCTCGGCGAGGTAGGTGGAGAGCTCGTTGGCGAAGGCGTCCGCAATGGCGACGGCGTCGTCCTCGGTCTCCTGCGTCGTGGAGATCTGGAGTGCACCGGTCTGCTGGTCGGACGTGACGACCACCTGGCTGGCCAGGGCGGCCGGCGAACCAGAGAAGTCGAGTGCTTCGGCGGCACGTTCGGGCACCCTGCCCGTGGTGGCGAACAGCGTGAGCTGGTTGAACGCCTGCGGATCGTTGTAGCACACCCCCGTCGGAGGTGTTGGACACAAGCAGCGTGTGGGCAGCATTCCAACGGGTGACCGAGTCGGCTGCTTCCTGCGGCGCTGGGGCGCCAGCGACGATGGCACCCAGGATCGTGAAGATCACGACGATCCACCAGAATCGGCGGAGCGCATCGAGAGGGCGAATGTTGTTCATGACCGACGGAACGCTAGTTCCCGACCCGCACGCCAAACGTGGCATCTCGCCACTCCGCGGTTCGCGACGAACGCTCAGCGTGTTCGAGACGGTGCGATGTCGGAATGTCGGAACGCCCGTCTGGATTCGACCTGACAACTCATTCCGGATTGCCGACAACGAGAGTCCGGACGCTCAAGGAACGCTCATGTCGAACCGCTCGAGCTGCGACGGACCGAGCAGCGCAATCCATTGCGGTGCGACCTGGTCCCACGTGCAGACCCGGAGCGACATCTCCGGGGTCGTCGACCGACGCCTACTCGATCAACGGCTTCGGCGATGACTCGAGGGCTCGAATCCGGAGGGACGGCTTCGCCGCTGGCTCCGCTCAGAAGAAGCCAGCGAACGGCGCCGACGTCGGTGGCCACAACGGGTACGCCGCTGAGAGCAGCCTCGATCAGTACGCCGGGCATTCCCTCGGTTCGACTCGTGAGCAGCAGAACGTCCATTGCGTCGTAGGCATCCACGACAGAATCGAGCATCCCGGTGAACACCGCTCGGTCACCCAGGCTCTCCGCTCCGAGGCGCTCGTATTCCCGGCGGTTCGGACCATCGCCGACGACCAGCGCGATTGCGTCGTCCAGTTCGTTAACCGACTCGAGTGCCAGCCCCAGTCGCTTCTCGTCGGGGAACGCGCCGACGCACCCGACGACCAGAGCGTCGGAGGCGAGCCCGAATCGGGCTCGCGCCTCCGATCGCCGAACGGCAGTTGCCGGGGTGAATTCGTCACCCGATCGTGCGTTGGGAATGGCGTGCACTCTGCTCGGCGAGAGTCGGTACAGGTCGTTCAGCCCAGTTGCGGCCTCGGGCCACAGGGCAACCACCTTGCTGCGCGCGCCGGAGCATCAATCCCGTCCGCCAACGGTGCAGTCGCCCCCGGAGCCATGCCCCTGGCGCACCGATGCTCCGGTACACGAATGGCGTGCCGGTGCCCAACAGCCCGATCGCACATGCCGGAAGCGTCGTCGACCCGTAGGCGACGACGACGTCGGCATCGGCAGCTCGAGCTCGGAGCGCTCGCAGGGTCGACAGCCCCAGCGGTCGCTCGCCGAGGACCGGAACGTCGATCGAGTCACGCGACGCACTGCGCGCCAGCGCAACCGCATCTGCATCGACCGACCGTTCGCTCAGCTCGCTCGCCAACTGCGATCCCTCGAGTTCGGCGCCCCGCCGGGAGTTCGACGCGACGACGATGAGCACCCTCATTCGGTGGTCGGTTCCGTCGTGGCGAGGGAGCTCAACCTCGTCGGCGGCTGGGGTTGTCGCGCTGCATGCGTCCGCGCGATCGCCTGAATCACGAGCAGGTCCGATCGTCGCATCGCGCACGAGCACGCTGGGATCGCCGCTGTTGCGGTGGTCGGTCACGGAACTGCATCGGCAGGATTCTGTCTCGAGTTGAGCCAGCATCACCCGGCCGACACACGCGGAGCCCCGGTCGATCGAGCCCACTCGGCGCGCACGCGGCTCGCGATTCCTGCCGCGTCGAAGCTGGCCGCCCGCTCGCGGGCCCGCTCCACCACATCGCTTCCGTTCGGCGGCATCGGCGATCAGCGCCCTCAGCGACCGAGCTGCGTCGCCGGCGTCGTCGGTGCGGAACAGGCAACCGACGGCCCCGTCGTCGAAGTGTTCGCGATGGGCAGCGATGTCCGACGCGACGACAGGAACGCCGTGCGCCAATGCTTCGGCGAGCACGCGATTGAACGACTCCTGCCGCGAGGGGGTGAGCACCGCATCTGCCCGAGCGTAGATCTCGCCGACATCGTCGACGAACGAACGGATCGTCACCCTGTCGGCGAGGGGCCCCCGCAGCTCGGCCCATGCAGCGACCGACCGCGGGTGGTGCGAACGGAGCGACTCGGCTCGCGACGACGACGAAGTCGGCCTCGGTGGCGGGCACGCTCCGGATGATCTCGGGGAGCAGATCGAATCCCTTCACCGGGTGGTCGGTACCGGCCAGGTAGACCACACGAAGCGGAGGCTGCCGCACCTCGGAGAGCGGATCGGGCGGGAAGCTCGATCGGATTGGGGACCACGTCGACGGTCCACGACGTCGGGAGCAGGCTGCGCGAGTACTCCGAGACCGCCATCCATGTCCAGCGACGGTCAGACCCGATCGAAACGGACGGATGATGCGGAACGCCCTCGGGACCTCGTAGTTGTGGACCCACACGACGACCGGGAGACGACTGACCGCAGCGAGCGGCGCCACCATGACCGCCTCGGTCAAGCCGTTCGCATGGATCACGTCGACCTCCCGGCGCAGTCGTGCGCCAACGACGGAGCGAGTTCGTACTGGGCGCGAACCAGGCCGATCCCTCTCGGGAGGGGTAGGTCGATGAGCCGATCCCCGACCGCTTCGAGCGGCGACGGTCCCGCGGAGTCGGCGGGCCGGTTCGCGGCGACGACCTCGCGCTGGGTGGCCACGACCGCCGTCACGCCGCTCCCGAGTTGCCGGAGGACGGAGACGATCGACTTCACGGGCCCGCCGTACCCGTTGACCGCGCAGACGACGAGCACTCGAAGCGGTTCTCGAGCAGCAGCCATCAGTCGGTCACCACGGGAACGACGTCACCGCCGACACGACGTGGTCGACTTGGTCGTCCGTCATGTGGGGCCCGATCGGCAGGCTGAGCACCTCGCCGGCGAGTCGGTCTGCGATGGGCAGAGGGTCCGCACGGAGATCCGAGTATGCCTGCTGTCGATGCGGTGGGATCGGGTAGTGCACGACGGTCTGCACCCCCGAGTCGTGCAGGTGTTGCTGCAGTTCGTCTCGCCGCTCGGTCCGAACGACGAACAGGTGCCACGAACTGGACCGCCCCTCCGGAACCGGAGGAAGCGAGATCGGCAGCGGTTCCAACCGATCGAGGTACTCTGCCGCGATCGCCGAACGTCGCTCGTTCCACTCGGCGAGTCGTGGCAGTTTGACGCGAAGGAACGCAGCCTGCAGTTCGTCGAGGCGGCTGTTCGCTCCCCTCTCGCCGTGGACGTACTTCTCCGAGGATCCGTAGTTGCGCAGTGACTCGAGGCGCTCGGCGATGGAGTTGTCGGTGAACGAGACGGCGCCGCCGTCACCGAACGCTCCGAGGTTCTTCGAGGGATAGAAGCTCCATGCGCATGCGTCCCCGAACGCCCCGACCGGGCTGCCGTGCCAGTGCGCTCCGTGAGCCTGCGCTGCGTCGAACACGAGCAGGGTCCCGGAGTCGGCGGCGAGGTCGCTGAACCCCGCGACGTCGACGGGCAGCCCGTAGAGGTGGACCGGAACGATCGCCCTCGTCCGGCTCGTCAACGCCCTCCGCGCCGACTCCACCGTGAGGCCGGCTGTCCGTTCGTCGGGTTCGGCGGGCACCGGCACCGCTCCGATCGCCGACACCGACAGCCAGGTCGCGATGAACGTGAACGACGGGACGATCACCTCGTCGCCCGGCCGCACCCCGAGCGCCCGCAGCGCCAGCGACAGCGCGTCGAGACCCGAGGCCACTCCGCATGCGCCAGTGGCGCCGATCGCAGTGGCGAACTCCGATTCGAACGCGGCCACCTCGTCGCCGAGCACGAAGCGGCCACGACCCATCACCCGTCGGTATGCGTCGTCGAGCGAAGGGGCGAGTTCGGAGTACGTGGCCCCGACGTCCAGAAACGGCACGTCCACCTCAACCTCCTCCCAGGAGGCGGAGGAACTCGGAACGGTCGCGAACGGCGTCCGCCGGGTCGTAACGATGTGACGCAGCGACCACCATCACCGCCCCTGGGGTTGCATCGTGGATGCGCACCCAGACGAGCGGTGGCACGTGTACGGCAACGGTGGGGTCGGAGAGCTCGATCGAGTAGATGCCGTCGCCCTGGTCGACAGAGACCGAGAACTGACCGCTCACGCAGACGAGCAGTTCGTGGTTCTCGCGGTTCGCATGCGCGCCTCGTTCGGCGTCGGTCGGCACATCGGTCAGCACGAAGAAGCGCTGCGGCTGGAACGGCAGGCTCGAATCCGTCTCGGCCACGGTCAGCGCGCCTCGTTGGTCGACGAACTGCGGGAGGACGATGACCGATGCGGGACCGAGATCGGGAAGACCGGAGCCCGTGTTCGACGCCATGTCAACGACTCACTCGATGGCGCCGATCGCCGCAGGCGCTTCGGGATTCGACGCGCTGCGTCGGACCAGGGAGTGGCCCCAAGCGGCGTCGAGCCGACGGCGAGTTCCATGCGCCGACGACGCGTGGGTGCGCGCTGGTAGATCTGGCCGAGCATTCGAGACGCCGGCAGCCTGGTCGATCTCGACGACGGCCAACGCCGACTGCCATGCCCGGCGGGCAATGTAGGCAGCGTTGCCGTCATCTCGGTCGAGCCACTTCAGCATGATCCGGACAACGCTGCGCGACCTCTCGACGGCGCGATCTGGATCGCGTGAGAGCCCGGTCGTCGTCAGTCGATACCTTGCGACCACTCCGGGACAGAACTGGATCCGATGGCGGTCTGCCAGACGAAGGAACAGGTCCCAGTCGTCGAGGACCACCTCCTCGTCCCAGCCTCCCACCTCCTCGACGCTCGATCGTCGCATCATCGTCGCGGGTGACGGAATGAAGTTCTCCCGCAGCAGTTGGTCGAAGACATCGCCGCTCGGCGACTCCGTCGACAGCCAGCGCTGCTCGCTTTCGGGCTGCTCGCTCCCCTGTTCGTCGATGACGAGCACCTCGCTGTACACCGCAGCGACGTCGGGCCCCTCGCTCGAGAAGCACGCCACCTGATGTTCGAGGCGTGATGGTTCGTATGCGTCGTCGGTCGCAGCAGTGCACAGGTACTCGCCCCGAGCGAGCGAGAGTCCGAGATTGCGCGATGCGCTCACGCCGAGGTTGGTCTCGTTGCGAACGAACGTCGCCGGAAACCCGGTGCGTTCGAGCCAATGCTCCACACGTCTCGCCGTGTCGTCGGTCGAGCAGTCGTCCACGATGATCAGTTCGAAGTCACGGAAGGTCTGTGAGCCGATGGCATCGAGGCTTTCGTCGACGAATCGCTCGTGGTTGTACGAGAGGGCGAGGACGCTCACGGTCGGCGACGCTTCAGACGGGGACGCTGACTCCACCGTACCCACTGTCCGAGACCTTCAGGACCTTGGCCGGGTTGCCGACCACGACGGTGTTCGGAGCCACGTCTCGAATGACGACCGCTCCCGCACCGACGGTTGCATTCGCTCCGATCGAGACCTCAGGTGCACAGATCGCGCCGACCCCGAGGAACGCGCCACGCCCGACCGTCACGAAACCGCCGAGCACACAGCCGGGCCCGATGGTCGCGAAGTCGTGGATCGTGTTGTCGTGCGCGATCGAGGCACTCCGATTGACGCACACGAACTCGCCGAGGGTCGACGTGGCACCGACCACCACCCCGGCGTTGATCGTCGTCCCGGTGCCGATCTGGGCGGTTCTGCGACGGTCGAGGTCGGGTCGATCAGGGCCGGGAACGATGTGAGACCGCGATCGACGGCATCGAGGCGAGCGCTGAAGCGGTTTCCGGGGACGGTGGGCGCAACGACGACTGGGCACTCGGCGAACTCCTCCGTGATCGCATGCGCCTCGATGACCTCGGCGACGGCACCGTCGAGCGGCTCCCCCGGCCAGTTGTCGACGAGGGCGCGGACCTCGGCACCCGTCCTCCAGACGACCTCGACCAGGTCGGCCGCGTACGACGTGCGGCAGGCGTACACGAGCCAGCCGGGGCTCGCCGTCCGTGCCACTAGCTCTGGCCCTCGCCCGCTGGTGCAAGCCCGAATCTCCGGCGGGCCTCGGCGGTGGTGGCAATCGGTCGCCCGGCGAGTTCGGCCGCCCGGACCGCAAGCTTCACCGCCTCGACGTTCGACCAGTCCGGCGATCCGTCACCGCGCGGGTTGTCCTCCAGACCGGTTCGAACGTTGCCGTCCATGATCGCCGCAGCGATGGTCATCGGTCGCTGGAACGCGCCGATGCCGGCAGCGGCCCACTCGCTGCCCGGCGGAAGCCGTTGCACGATGTGTTCGAGGTCGCCGACGAATGCAGGCGCCGAACCGAACGATCCCAGCAGGATGTTGACCACGGGCGGATCGGGGATCAGGCCGTCGTCGCGCAGCGCGTGGAGCGTGTTGACCATGCCCAGCTCGAACACCTCCAGCTCCGGGCGGATGCCCAGCTCCAGCATTCTCGCCAGGAGCGCTCTGATCTGGTCGGGTGGGTTGTTGGAGACCACCCGAGGGAAGTTGAACGATCCGAGGGTGAGGCTTCCCATGTCCGGTCGGAGCGGCGGTTCGAGCTCGAGCCCGATCATCCGGTTGTCGAGGTCGGGATCGACCCGGCTGCTCGTCGTGACACACACGATCAAGCCAGGAACCTGGTCGCGGATCGGGCCGATGGCCCGCTCGTAGAGATCCCGCCGATGCGTGTTCTGCCCGTCCTCGTCGCGCACGTGAACGTGCACAACTGACGCGCCGGCCTTGGCGCAGGCGATCGCTTCCGCGGCGATCTCCTCGGGGGTGATGGGAACGGCGGCGTTGTCCTGCTTCCCTGGCACCGCGCCGGTGAGCGCCACGTTGATGACCATCGGCCGGTAGCCGTCCATCGGCGGTGGCGCCCACGGACGTTGGACTCGATCGACGGGGGACATCCCTGCCGACACTACTCCGACACGTCCTGGTGGGTCCGTCCAACGCCGAGGGCGGCTGCTCAGATGCTCGCGCAGTCGCGAAGGAGCTCGGTCAACCGCTGCTGCTTCTGTTGAACGAGTTCCACGGGTACAGCAAAGTCGGGGTCGTCGACGCTGGTCTTGGCGAAGGCGACGAGATCGTCGCCGATCTGAACGAGTCCCACAGGCGATCGTTCGAGGCCGAACGACGAGTAGTAGTCGTCGAACTTGTAGTCGCCGCCGTACAGGTCGATGCCCGGCTTGATCCATGCGTTGGGGATCCCGAGCGAATCGGCGATGACGAGCCCGTGGAGACTCGACGAGTAGACGAACCGCGAGGCAGCGATCGTGGCGATGGTGTCGAGTGGGTTGTTCCGCACATCGACCACGTCGACGCCTGCGGCCCTGCGCGCAGCTTCGACGAACGGGGTGTCCACGTGCATCCCGTGCGGCACGACGACGACGCTGTCGCGGCGCCGTGCGGGAACGCCGCCGACGAGCAGCTCCGGAGCAAGGAGCCCGGGGTCTGCGAGCAGCGTGTCGTCGCTGGCGTCGGAGACTCGCTCGCGGGTGTGCCTGCCCCGGAGAGCGAGCACCGGCAGGCCCAGGTCTCCGACGGGGCCACCGGCGTCGAGGAAGCCCGAACCGAGAACGAGTGGCCGGTTGCTGCCGACCCCTGCGTAGACCTTCTCGAGGTGGCTGCCGACACCGACGAGGTCGCATTCGGAAAGCGGTCGACGCACCGTCCGGCGGCCGGTGATCCGCTCGACGAGCAGCCACGTGAGCTCGTCGCCGAGGTTGGGGGTGCTACCCCGCCACCACCACAGCCGGATCGGCCGTTGCCCGGCCCGTCTCGACGACGAACCGAGAGTCTGTCGGGCGCTGCGAGCCCATGACGCCTGGCGGCGGTACGCGAGGCTGCGGTACGTCGCTGTCTCCTGGACACGAGTTCGAAGCGAACGCCGCCCCTTGCTCGAGCTCATCCGAAGCGCCGCCGCACCGTCGCCGCGTCAGCGGAGGCCCGACAGGACGAGTGCCTCTCGATAGAAGTCATTGGTCGACTCGAGGTTGGTGGGGGTGTCGTAGCCCTTGAGCTCACCGTCCTGGATCACCATGATCCGGTCGCAGATGTCCAGAGTGGAGAGCCGGTGGGCGATGATGATGACGGTCGTGCTGACGCGGAGGTCGTCGAGCGTCTTGCGGATCAACGACTCGGAGCGCACGTCGAGTGAGCTGGTCGGCTCGTCGAGGATCAGGACGTCAGGCCGTTCGACCAGGGCTCGGGCGATGATCAGCCGCTGCTTCTGACCGCCGCTGAGATGGCTTCCCTGCTCGCCGACGAGGCGCTCGTAGCCACCGTCCATCGCAGCCACGTCGTCGTGAAGATTGGCGAGCCTTGCGGCATGCTCGATCTGCTCCTGCGTGACGTCGTCGCGCAAGAACCGGATGTTGTCGGCCACGGATCCTGCGATGAGGTGCGCTTCCTGAGGCACGAACGTGACTCGGCGTGCCCATTCGGTCTTCGACAGCAGGCTGATGTCTCGATCGTCGGCGAGAATGGCACCGCGCGTCGGCGGCCGCAGCCCGAGCAGCAACTGCACGAGAGTGGACTTGCCGCTGCCGGACGGCCCGACGACTCCGACCACCTCCGAGTCGGTCGATGGTTGCGGTCACGTTGTGGAGAACCGGCGTGTCCGCGGCGTACTCGAACGAGACGTCCTGCAGCGAGAGCGTTTCCGATCGTCCCGATGGCCTGACCGTGGTCGACGGATGCTGCGGCCGAGTAGTAGGTCGAGTTCGTCATCGAGCGCACCCAGGAACGGCATCGCGGAGTTGATCGAGGCGACAGAGGTCTGCACCGCCTGGCCGTAGCCGAACGACCGCAGCATGATCAGCATCACGGCGCCAACGGATGTGAGGTTGGCAGAATCGATCGTCGAGACGACACCGAGCGCCCCGACCAGGGCGAGGTACGCAATCCCGGTGTAGACAGCCGGCACGAGTTGACGCAGGAAGGTGAGTCGGCGCGATGCGGCCTCGTTGCTGACGATCAGATCGTCGATCCGTTCCGTCGCTCGAGGTTGCACGTTGAAGACGTGCATCTCCATGCCGAGCTGCGACGTCTCGCTCAACGAGGTGGCGAAGCTCATCCCGCTCGCCGCAGACCGGGCGCCCGCTCGCTTGACTGCAGCACGAAGGGGCCGGAGAACCGAGCCGAGCACCACCACGGCCACGATCACGGTGAGCGCGGCCAGCGGGTCGACCGCAACCGCCGTCACGACCAAGGCGAGCAGGCTTCCGCCGGCGCGAATGCCCAGCATCAGCGACGTGACGAGCGACGCCCCCTGTCCCGTGAAAGTCGTCAGCAGCTCCTGCAGCCGACCGCTCCGCTGACCGTGCTGGGCAGTCCACGATGCACTCATGAACGCCCGGGCGAGATTGCGCCTCACGTCGGCGACCACCGAGGAGGTGAGTTTCGCAGTCTGCCAGGCAGAGACGACAGCGAGGGCCAGTCTGCACCGCGACGAGCAGCAAGGCGATCAGCACTGCGCCGAGCAGTGTCGTTTCGACGCCGGCGAGGATGCCGAAGCGATCCTGGTCATCGGTGATCGCAAACGCTGAGCGAGTCACGATGACGAGAAGTGCTGCCTCGGCCAACCCGCCGGCGATCGAGGTGGCGGCAAGCGCTGCGATCGACCTCGATCGGCCCACGAGCAGAAGTCGGATGTTGCCTTCTGAAGGAGGTTTCATCTCGTCAGCGCCTTCGGCACCATCCTTCCTCGCCACCGGGACATGATTGCACTAAGTGGCCGCCGAAAGGCAGCATGCCTCGCTGGCCTCAGATTCCCTCGCAGTGGCCGAAGTCGAACCAGCCGGCACCGCATTCGTGTTAGCTGTTCGCATGATCACGCGACCGTCACGGCAACCTCCAGCTCCGGTCCATCGGTGTCCATCGGGAGCGCACCCGGTGAACAGGCCGATCGCAATCCTCGTGCCAGAGCGGGCCGCCGGGACGTATTCGGGCGGTCATCTCACGCAACTCCGGTTGGCCGAAGCGCTTGGCCCCGTCGCCGATGTCACGGTCATCGAGTACGACATCCGACGGGCGCAAGATGCGGTCGAGCGGCACCGAGAGGTGCTGAACGACTCCTTCGTGATCTGCGGCGTCGGCTCTCACATCGAGCGGCTCGCTGCGCTACTGACGTCGGAACGTGTCGTGTACTGGGCGAATTCCGTCGGCTGGTTCAACTCGTTCGACTCGGGGATCCCGATCCTGGCGGCGAGCCGATACACGCTGGGGTACCTGGGAGAGATCTGTCCCGACTCGTTCCTGGCGTACCTACCGAATCCACTCTCCGACGAGTTCACGAACGAACGTCGACAACGGACGATCGACGTCCTCGTACAACGTCGCAAGTGCTCGAGATACGTCCTTGACGTCTTGGTACCCGAACTGGAGCGAGCGGGGCTGGTAGTCACGGTTCTCGACGAGCCCGTGGACAGTCTCGCGAGCTACTTCAACAGATCACGGGTCTTCCTCTACGACTCTCGCGATCACTGGCTGCGCCAGAAGCTGAGTGAGGGGTTCGGTCTGCCACCGCTGGAGGCGCTTGCGTGCGGATGTGTCGTCTTCTCGAGCGTGAACGCAGGCCTTTCGGACTTCATTGATCCAGGTGTGAACGCATTCAAGATTGCCGCTGGATCGTTGGGGCAGGACGTGGCCCAGATCACGAGTCAGGTTGAGGACTTCGACGACGAGAGACATGCCGACCTCAGCCAATTTCGGTACGCGGCCGCTCAGCAACGCTGGATCACGCTCGAGCCACTCTTGGAGGCCTTCTTCGAGTCGAGGGTCAACAGTGCCAAGCCGGCGCATCTGCCGCTGACCGGCCCGCGAACGTACTCGCGTCCACCTCGCCGCGCGTTTGCGAGAGTGCGGCGGCGCGCAAGCCGAGGATGGGCGGGCATCTCGAATTCGGTGCCTCCTCGCCGCCGGAATGGTGATTGAACTCGTGGCGTACGAGGTAGCAGCGTTGTCGGTGTCCGCTACCTCGCGCATGTCGGGGGCAACACCAGTCTTTGGGACTGGTGGCAGGGTCGGACGACTACTTGTTGTCGGCGGATATCCAGGGTGGGTAGCGATTCGCCAACGTGAACGGGAAACCGAGTACGTATGCGGCCAGCTGTTTTGACCTCGACATTCCGTGCCATCGAGAGTCCAGCTTGAACTCAACTCGCCCACTAGAGAGGCGTACAGGATTTCCTGCAATAACGTGGGGAAAGTCGAGGGTTTCTTCACCGAGCTTGCCGTCCATCGGGCTGACGAGCTGAAGAATTCGGTCGGGATCGGCTACCAGATCCTCGTAGCGAACCAAATGGTGCGTTCGGTTCCGGAGTGCAAGGCCATTCACCAGTTGATTCCACCACCAAGCGGCGGTCACCCGAACGACTAGGCGCCAAGGAGGCTCAAGGTCTGATCTCCGTCGACCACGCCACCCCTGGTGCGCTGAGATGATGTGGCCTCGAGGGTCACGCACGAGACGGATCAGCGTGGAGTCCACTTGGAGTTCGCTCGAGAGTTCGAGTACTCGCTTCACGGCCTTTCCAGAATCGACGACGGCACAGGCACCAGCCCTTTCGCTCGCCGACTTGAGAAGCTGCGCGGTCGCCGGTGCGCCGAGAGGCGGCGGGTCCGAGTCTCTTGAGAAATCGACGAGACTCGACCAGAACGGGCACGCGTTCAGCGCTCGCCGCATCCACAGGGCCTGCCCTCTCGCCATTGCCTTGAGAAGTGCTGCGACTCACCGACGAATATCGTCCCTGGACGGCCGCCCAATGCAAGACCCAGGACGGTACTGCCGGACCGCGACATCCCGATGATTCCGACGAAGCGAAGGAGTGCCGTGGCGCTGTCCTCCTCCGGCTTCGATGAACAATGGCCGTGGGGCGCTCGGGCGGAGTCATCGGCCGAAATCACTAGGGGCCACGTCCGTCCGCCCCGAAAGGCTTCTGCGCCAGGGGCCAGATGTACGTCCAGACAAGCAAGATCCCGGACGATACCACCAGAGCCGAATTGTGCATCTACCGGCCAGAAGTCGCTCAGACTTGGCGCTCGGCAGCTCTGCTAGGGCGCACAGCCTGGCTAAGCACTCGTAGTCCCTGCTCAGGAAACGACCGAGATTAGATCTCGCAGCTTGGCTCAGCGCAACACGTATTCGAGCGATTGTCGTTGGCCCGGATAGTGCTCTGACACTCAAGAAGTATCTCAACGTCTTCGTTGAGACTTTCCTGACAAAGAACGCCGAAAACCTGGCTGCCATCCATCCTGGCAATAGGGGATCTAGATAAAAGGATACCCCTTCCCGAAGATGGTGTACTGAACGATAGTCCTGTGCTACTGGATCCCGAAGGCGACCGGCCCGTCGTACAGCTCCACCGCCAAGTTTTCTATCGACCCGTACTTCGAGAGCGCTTCGAGTTCTCCCGCGAAATCTTTCCGCTGGGAGCCGTTTTCGGACATCATTCGTTTCCTCCAGTTGAACGCCGAAACCGCTCGATCGATCGGATTCCGCACAACAAAGAGGTAGCGGGTATTGCTCTTGTAGATCGGACGCCGGACGTGAGTTCGCCAGACACGAACGAAGTCACTCCGTACGTCCGGGCTTTCACGGAGTTGGGCATTGACCGTTCGGCCGCCGCACTTCCCGATATGGATGAAGTTCAAGTAATCCGTTCGACCTGGAAGCAGGAACTCTGCGGCGTTCTCTAGCCGTTGCCTCATCCAAGAGATCCTAGGTTCGCTTCAGCCTCGCAGATGCACCGCGGCACCACCGGCCAATGCCATTGACGCTGTATCGACGTGCTTGAAGCGCCTGGTGACACCGACTGCAGTTCCTTGCTCCAAAAACCTCGCTGCCGTATTCCGCTCGACACGAGTCGACGACATCACCAAGGGGCGCGCTCTTGCTGCCACGAGGCCCGCTTCGCATCGGACGGAACACTTGGACAAACAAGCCACCGACGGTCAACCCGCAGCAGCAATGCGGCCACGCTGCTCAACGACCGCAGAGTCCTACTGATTCGCAGCGGATCGGTGCCGACCGTCACTTCATGGCCCGCTGAGAAGCCGCTGCATGTCCGAGAGGACAGACCTCGTATCTGCGATCTCAAGTATCTCGTCCACTTCCCTGCGTGTGAGGACCCGCTCCCACTTCTCTGATCGACGAAGTCTCCGCCTCGTAGTCAGTTGGTGAAGGCGCGTCGAGGCCGATCTCCCGAGCGAGTTCGACCATCACGGCCTCCGAATCCAGAACGAGCCGCTCGTAACTCACGGGGGTCACTGCGCCCGCTCGGACGAGTTCCAGGGTGCGCTCAGCATGAGAAAGCCAGCGGTATGCGCACTTCCCTGCGAGACTCGCCCTCTCGAAGCCCGCTTTGCTCGTCTTGGTTAGTCCAAGAAACGGATTCGGAAACGGATAGGACCTCCACTCCTCGGTTCTTGCTCTAACTCCACTGTGCTCGAGCATAGAAGCCACGACAGAACGTGGGTCGCGAACCAGGGCAAGCCAAGCCGCCGAGGGGAAGCTCGCAGAGAGCAGCTCGAAATTCCAGAGGTTGGGATGCGATTGATCGACAAGAACTTTCTTGCCTGCTCGGAGCCTCATCATTCGGTACTTCCAAACGAGAAGCCATCCGTCGCCCCGTTTCGCGGTTCCCGCCGCGAGACGGACCGAGTTCTGGAAGACGAGTGGATTTTCCGCACCACCGGTGAGGTCGGTCACTCGCGGGTGACGAATTAGACATCGGGTCAAGAAGTGCGTGCCGCTTCGCCCAGTGCCAACCACAAAGACCATCTCAGCCGGCATCCTCAGAATCTAGACCGCACAATGGTGCCGCATTGTGTCTCCTGCTACTCTCATCCCGTGAAGGGTTCGCAGCGGGTGAGGGAATTCGCGATCCCATTGCGACGGAGAGTGCTGCGAATGTCTCCGCCGATGATCGACCGGAGTCATGCTGCCCAATTTTGGCACCGAGTCGACAAGAACGTTGGAGATCTTGTAGCAGCGCCGTTGGCTGAGGCAACACTGGGGGTACAGACCCAGTGGGTCCGTCGGAAATTCAAAGGCAAGCTTCTAGGGCTCGGCAGCATCGCACGACACGTGCAGGACGGCGATCTGCTCGCGGGTTGCGGCGCAATCCAGGATGAGGAGATCACGCTTCCAGCGACTGCACGCGTTGCCTGGCTTCGTGGCCCGCTAACCCGCCGCTGCCTCGGCGACACCAGGATTCCTGAGGTATTCGGCGATCCGGGGCTTCTTCTTGCGGACGTCATGCCAATCAAGCGGACAAGGTCAAACAGGGTTGGTGTAATTCCACACTTGGTCGACCGAGACACACTACAAGAAGCAAGGATGCACGAAGACGTATCGATAATCGATGTAGGGGAGGCCGTCGAAGACTTCGTGCGAGCGGTTTGTGCATGCGAAATCGTTCTCTCGTCGTCTCTCCACGGGATTGTCTTCGCAGAAGCATATGGAGTACCGGCTCTGTGGCTTGCTCCTCATCCGGACATGAAGGGTGGTCGGTTCAAGTTTGACGACTACTACCTCGGTACCGGTAGACCGATCCAGAAGCCACTCAGTCTCGCATCTGGCCTGGAAATCGCTCGCTCCGGCGAAGCGGCACCGGCAGAGCTGGATCTGTCGCAGCTCCGAGCAGCTGTCGAGAAAACTCGACGTGATCTGGACGAATCGATGAACTAGAGCCTGGTCCAGTGACTGGTCGGAGTCACGCTTCGCACCAACAGCTTCATTGCGACCCCTGTTGGTCGAGCGGCAAGGGATCTCAAGGCATAGCGAGCAGCAGTTGTTCTTTCCTCTGCCTGCACAGCACTTGCGGACACCCGCATGAATTGGCGTGCACGACTCTTGCGGTCGAGGCCTTTCGCATGGCGCAGCGCAACTGCTCGACGACACTGAAGCCGGACTGCCGGATCTACACCGGGACGCGGCGTATCGTGCTTCACGAACCCAAAGCCCCGGAGCGTCTGACCATGCAAACACTGCATGACTGGTCATCCGCAACCACCAGTCCGTGTCCTCGGAAACTCTGAGGGTTGGGTCAAACGCACACACATCGTCCTTCCGAACCATCGCCTGCAGAGTGGACGGCGCAGGCCCGTGATGAAGCGTGCGACGCATATCCCCCTCGTACTTGCGAAGGTTCACATTCGACGGCACGACGTGCATTCGAGCATTGCCAATCTCCCTCACACCACGACCAATTCGATCGCCGACAAAAAGATCGTCGTCGTCGAGAAATGCAATCAGCTCGCCGGAAGCCTCTGCCAAAGCGGTGTTTCGCGCTGCGCCAGGACCTCTATTGACATCGTGCCGAAGAACGCGTACACGCTTGTCAGGATTAGTCAATGTCACAGGAATTGGTGAGCAATCATCCACAACTAGCACTTCCACATTTCCGTATGGCTGATGGACCACCGATTCAATAGCCTCCCCAAGAAACTCCGGTCGGCCAAAAGTCGGGATGATTACAGAGACAAGGGGGTCATTCTGCACTGCCGCAATTGTAGCTCACTGCAGAACTGTGGAGCCTCCTAGAACTGTCTGCCGGTTCAAGCACGGAGATCCTTACGACCAAGCGACCAAGCCGCGTGATCCCCTGCAAGTACGCCACAGATGACCGCGCCGCAAGAGACTCATGCCGAGTGGCACCAGACTGGTCCGTTGACGAACTCCGGAGCAATCGGCATTGGCCGCCGCAATCGCTCGGACGCCACCAGACTTGAGGAACGCCATATCGACCTCCAGTGGCGCAGAGGGCAACCACGAGGGACAGGGTAGATTCGGTGGATGACCCCGCCATGGTTGACGGTCGGCTGAGCCACGGAGCCCTTGGTTGACTAACGACTCGAAGAACAAGCGCGGGATGCGAGTCTGCTATCTCATTCCGAACCTGGAAGTAGGTGGCCTTCAACGAGCCATCGTGACCACCGCAAGTCACGCCCGGCAATCTGATGTGATTCCCGTCGTTTGCGCGCGCTACACGCAGTACCCCATTCCCGAGGCTCTCTGGAGAGGTCACTTGCTGACCTCGGAGTGGAGGTCGTTAACCTCAACATCCCCGGCCGGGCAGACCGCAATCCTCATGCCCTGTTCACTGCGGTGCGGAGCTTTCGTTCGTGGCTCAACGTCAGCAACATTGACATCGTCGACTCTGCGATTTACGAGAGCCGACTGTGGTCGCTCGGGCTCGCAATGATCGGAACTCGGCAACCCCTCGTCACGCACCTGGTCAACACGACTCATGACGTCCACGAGGTGCTCCCTGGCGTCGGCAGAGGTCAACTTCGCCGCCATCTTGTTCGGATCATCGATCGAGTGACGGGCCACGCGACCGATCATTTCGTAGCCTTGACCTCGACCGTTGCAGACTCCGCGCAGCCCGCAACCTTCGGGTCAAGCCAA
This sequence comes from Ilumatobacteraceae bacterium, assembly GCA_963848145.1. Lineage (GTDB taxonomy): Bacteria > Actinomycetota > Acidimicrobiia > Acidimicrobiales > Ilumatobacteraceae > Sva-07. The sequence goes on along the minus strand of CAWKCN010000038.1, from coordinate 9,471 downwards.
GTCGGATGAGCATCATCCCTCGAGCTGTAGACCTCGACCGCTACCAGTTCCTTGCGCCCGCCGACCGTTCATCCGGCGAACACTTTCGACTCATCTCCATCGGCTGACTGGCGCCTCAGAAGTCGATCAGCACAATCCTCGATGCGTTGGCTCGCATCGAAAATGCGCGACAGATCGAGTCAGACTCACCATCTTCGGTGACGGCCCACTAGGCCCCCAACTCACGCAACGGGCACAGGACTTGGGTCTGTCAGAGGCGGTCGAGTTCGCTGGCGTTACGGCGAACGGGACGCTTGCGCACCATGACGCCGATGCGCTCGTGTTTCCTTCGCTCCATGAGGGCCTCGGGAACACACTGCTGGAGTCCATGGGGCGCGGCGGGACGCCAACCATCGCCTCCGACATCCCGGTGTTGCGGGAAGTTGGGGGGTCTACGATCGAGTACGCTGCTCCGGGCGATTCAAAGGAGTGGGCCGAAGCCATCGAATCAATGGTGCGGCGCCCGCTCTCGAGTAGAGATCAACTCGCTCAAGCTGCGCGGGCCCGAGTCGTCGAGCTCTACTCGCCCCAGCGAAACATCAACGTGCTCTTCGACCTCTACGGCGATTTGCTGCGGAACAGTTCATAGAGCAGCTCTCGGCGGCGCGCCATCTAAAACGGCGCCAGCGAGGTACGAGCGGCCAGCAAGTCTGCAAAAGACCCTGCAGAACCGAGCCGTATCGGAGTCCAGACTATTCAACCTGAGTCTTACGCATTGGCGCCGAGCAGCGACAGCGTCGTTGGGGCGAGGTCCTGAGAGTCCCTTCCATCAGATAACGATCCAGCCACCGTGTCCAACTCAGCCCGATACCGCGGTGGGGGAGTCGGCCTGCTTTGAGACCGTTACTGTTCCAACAGTTGCGACACCGTCCTGCCCCGCCAGCCGCAAGACGATCTCCATGTCCTCCATACAGGCAAGTTCTCATCGAAGTGAACCTCGGACCCGAGTCCCGAACGAACTGCCACCGCAGACGCGGTAAACGGCTGGGCCTCGAGACGCAGGATCATGCGGCGTTGCCGCAGCCTTGGCATCCAAGAGCGCACCACCCTTGAACGACTACGCTCTCGCTCGACCACGAACGATCCGACTACGACGGCGGCGCTCGGCTGAGCAAGAATTGCCCCGCGCAAGGATTCGAGGTGATCTCTCATCCAGGTGTCGTCCGAATCCAGAAACGCCACCCACTCCGACCGTGCCCTTGCGAGACCTGCGTTTCGGGCTGCGGCGGGCCCTCCCGACTGCTCCCTGAACAAGTGTTACGCCATTGAATGCCGACAGCGAGTCGCTGAGAGGTTCAACATCGGCCGAACCATCGTCGACAACAATGACTTCGTAGGGCTGCAGGGACTGATCGAGCACGCTTCGGAGCGCAATAAGCGTCTGTTCGGGGCGATCCTTGGTAGGAATCACGACGGTGAACTCGACGGACGAGCTTGGCTCGCTCACTGAGACGGTCCAGCCCCAATCGGCTCCCTCGGTCTCGAGTACCCGCCGCGGTGCGCTGGGTCTCACCGCTGAAGCGCCATGACAGCCAATGGCGAACCGTATCGGGCATCGAAGCCGGAGGGTTGGTGTTGACTCGCTCAACTGGGACGGTCAGCCGATACTCAGGGACCCCAAGCGACCGTTGAATTCCACCGAGGACCGAGGTTGGATCGGCAAACAGCTGCTCGTAACTGCAGAAGTGAAGCTGCTCCCGCGAGAAGTACGTCAGCCAGTTGATCAACTGAGCCGCGTAGTCAGAATGCGCTAGGCCTCCGATCACTCCGGGCATGTTCTGTCGTCGGGTGCCCCGGGTCACGTGAGCCTTGACGAGATCCAGAACCTCGTGCTCATCCTCCGCTCCCACCTGCTCGAGCGCACCCGATCGCCTGAAAGACGCCCAGGTGCGTTCGACAGGATCTCGCCCGACGAACAGCAGTCGCAAGGTTCGGCGCGAGCGCTGCGAGATACGTCGATACGCGAAGGAACGATCCTCCCGTAGTTCGTTGACATGTCACCGACGATGGTGCCCGACTCTCGACCAGCTACCTCGAACCGCCGGGCGTAGAAAGCCAACGGCTGACGATCGAACTTCCTATCCCAGTACCCGATCTCCTTCTTCGGAACCTCGATCAGGGGATGTGACACCAGTACCTGGTGAAGCCACGTCGTGCCTGACTGCGGAGCACCCACCAGCAGGAAATCGGGCATCCTTGCCGACAGGCGGCGTCCAAGCGACCCCGATGGCTGCGACACGATCCGCTTCTCAAGCGGGAGATAGCGGTCGGTACAGCGCTTCGAGGACTCTCGCTGGCTGCACCAGTGAGATCGGGCGGGATCGGATTCATCTGGGATTCACTTCCTAAGCACCTTCACACGCTCATCTGTGCGAGAAACCGCGAACACACAGGTGCGACTGCGCAGGATTGTCGTCCAGAAGCACCGTTGGGCTCAACATACGGAACGCCAGCACGGACGCCCTCGACACCTCCCTGCTTCCGCAGTCTGCTTGGTCGGCCACCCGGAACACGAACGCTCGGTGGGCAGAGCGGAGGCGCATTCTCAGAACAACTCCACGTCGCCCATGCCGACGCGCCAGTTCGCGAGCGGAGGCATCGCTTCGGCGCACACCGAACGCCAGGTGACGACCGGCCCGCCCGGCGCCGGTACGAACCCATTGCGAGCATCGGGCGCACCGATCCGGAGCGCATGATCCAGCCCGTTGGCTCGCAGCAGGCGCTTCGGCGATTCGGTCGGCTGACGAGATGTCGAGCCCCGGCGAGTCGAGCATCACCAACTCCTTGGCGTCGCCACGCCGACGGACCCGACAGACGAGATGGCCGCCGTCGCCGGCCACGGCCCGGTAGCCGAGGAAGTCGGCGCCGTAGCGCCACTCGTAGAAGCGGGTGCTCACGTTCGTGGCGATCGTGGAACGGTCCAGCGTCGATTCGACGTCGACGGCCAGGTCCGCCACGACGTCCATGACCGGCTCGCCGAGCGCCACGTCCAACGGCCAGTGCGACGACGCCACCCGTGATCGCGCCATCCGCACCGCACCGCCCGGCCCCGCCACCCGGATCGCCACCGGCAGCTTGCCGACCTCCTGCCAGCCCATCTTCAGGTAGCCGGGGCGGCTCTTGTCGTTGGGGGTGTTGAACACGAAGTCGATGCCGTCGTCCCGGATCACGTCGAGGCCGTGCATCGTCATCGCCGTGAACAGGCCCTTGCCCTGGTAGTCGGGATGCGTCGCCGTGTCGACCGCCCGCACGGCGCGCAGCACGTCACCACCACGGACGAACTCCCAGCGCATGAACGCCCGCAGGCCCACGATGCGATCGCCGTCGGTGGCCACCCACATGTACGACGGGCCGAACGCGTTCTGATCGTGCTTCCACGAGAACAACTGCTCGAAGCGGGGATCGTCACCCCAGCCCAGCGACGCCCGACACAACTCGATGATCGCCGGGCGATCGTCGGGCGTCGCCTCACGGATGTCGAGACCCTTCGGCAGCGGGCGGCGAGCGGGAGCCGGTGTCGGCTCCGCCGGCTGACCGGCCGCTTCCGGGGCCAGATCGCGGTACACGGCCTCGATCCGGTCGACGGCGCGGCGCACGTCGAAGTCGCCGGCACGCGAGATCGACGCTGCCGCACAGACGCTCGCGGAGCAGCGGATCGATCACGACACGTTCGATTCCGTCGGCCAGCGCCACCGGATCCCGCGGCGGGACGAGCAGCGCGTCGACACCGTCGTGCATCTCCTCCCCCACCCCGCCGACGTTCGTCGCCACCACCGGCAGGCCGAGCGCGAGCGCCTCCATCAGGGCAACCGGCAGCCCCTCCCACTGCGACGCCAGCGTGAACACGTCGCACGCACCCATCACCCGCACCGCGTCGTCGCGGAACCCGGTGAGGATCACCCGGTCGGCGAGACCCAGGTCGTCACGGAGCTGCCGGGTCTCGGCCTCCTGCGGGCCCTGGCCGACCGCAACGAATCGAACCGGCACCTCACGGTCGGCGAGCAGCCGCGCGGCCCGCAACAGGTTCGGGTAGTCCTTCTGCGGCCGGAAGTTCGCCACCGTGCCGACGACGATCTCGTCCAGGCCGATCCCGAGCTCGGCCCGCACCGCTTCACGATCGGCGACCGCCTTGGCCGTCGACTCCACGTCGATGCCGTGCTGCAACGTCTCCGCCCGCTTCGCCGCCGGCCCGGACATCGAGTCGCGAACCTCGTCGGTGACGGCGAACGACGCTGCATCCCAGCGGCTCGTCAACGTGTTCAGCCAGCGGGTCGGACCCCGATGAGTCGCCCAACGGTTGTGCTCGGTGCTCACCAGCTTCGGGCGATCGGCCTTGCGCATCGTGCGCGTCGCGAGGCGGGCAACGGATCCGGGCAACGGCGAATGGACGTGCACGATGTCCCACCCGCCGTCACGCACCAGTTCGGCCAGCCGCAGCGGCCAGCGCCAGTCGGTGCGCTTCCGGCTCAGGCAGTGCGTCTGCACACCCGCCCGTTCGAGCTCCTCGGCCAGATGGTCCTTCCACGGCAGCACGTACGCGCACTCGATGTGGAAGTGCTGCTGGTCGTGCGCTCGGGCAGCCGCACACAGCAACCGCTCCGCTCCCCCGGGCCCGAGCCCCTTGATCACCCAGAGCACACGAGCCGGCACAGGGCGATCGTAGTGGAGGGTCTCCGGATGACACGCGGACCGGACCCCGGGATGACGCGGCCGTCCACGTAGGCGCCCGCCTCAGATCGTGACGGCCCTGCGGGACCATCGGGATTCCTGACCCCGCGCAGCCATGCCAGACGGCCGACCCCCTGACCGCGCAGGAACTCCCGTGACGGCATCGCGAGCGCCGAGAGGTAGCGGATCCGGTCGGCCCACGAGAGCGTCCGTGCGATGTCGAACGCCTGCTGTCGGTACCGTCCGTCGGCGCCGTACTCGGCGAGCTGTCGCCGCCCGTGAGCATCGACTTCGACCCCAGCGGCCCACGTACCGAGGTCACCGAGCGAGATCTGCAGGCCCCGCTCGGTGAGGAGCACGCCCCGGGCGACCGGCACCACCACCCTGTGACGGGTGGCCAGCACGGCAAGCCGGTCAGCCCCGACGGCATCGACCGAAGCGAGCTGGGCAACGTCACGCAATGACGACAACCGGGCCGGCACGTCCGAGAGAGCCGCCACCAGAGTGGCATGCAGCAGCTGATGCTCCGGCGACAGCGCCTTCACCGTGACACCGGCGACCGACACCTGCCGGGCCGATGCCCACACGTCGTCGAGGTCGAGCTCGAATCCGCAGACCCCGCGAACGAGGGTGCGGTGGACGTCGAGTTCGCCTTCGAGACTGTCGAGCATCGTGACCGACTTCGCGAATCGGCGGTCGAAGCCCGGTCGCAGCTCGGGCGCCCGCCGCCGATAGCCGGCTTCCGCCGTCAGCACGCGTACGACGTCGGCGAGTTGCTCGGTTCGTACCAGCAGGTCGATGTCGTGGAAGTAGCGCTGCTGAGGATCGGCGTAGACGGTGTTCGCCAGCGCAGGTCCTTTGAGAAGCCGATGGTCGAGCTGGTGCGACTCGAGGACTTCGATGACGAGACGGAGCTTGGCCTCGAGGTGGAGTTGCTGTTGCATCAACGGCACGAACAGCGCACCGAGTTCATTTCGTTGCTCCACCGTTGCCGGAACTGCGCCCCCCTGCACCGCAGCATCGAGCAGGAACACCAAGCGCTCGTGGCGACAGAGGGCAACGAGTTCCTGCCACTCGTCGTCACCGAGTGGAGCGCTCGGGAGGCGCGGATCGCCCTCGATGAGTCCGTAGGCGGCGACGCCGGCCGCCACATCAGCGATGTTCATGGTGATCCGGCGGCGAGCGGCGAGACGATTGCCACATCATGCCAGACCGACACCGCTCGGCTGCTGTGGACGCTTCGACGTCACCGGGAAGGGCGCGCTGTACGGTGAGCCTCGTGGTCGCCCGTGCCGACGTCGATGCTGCTGATCGGCGCATCTCGCCCGGCATGGTCCTCGTTGCCGCTGTCGCTCTCCCGATGCTGCCCATCCTGCATCTCGCCAACCGTCTGTCGACCCGACGCACGTTGGCCGTCGTGGCCCGGCTGGGGCGCCTTCCGTTTCCCCGGATCGCGTGTCACCCGCGCCGGGTCGGGCGCGCCGTCAACGGCGTCGCCCGAGTGATCCGTCTGCGGAGCACGACGTGCATTGCACGATCGCAGCTGATCTGGCTGATCCTGTCGTTGTGCGGTCGGCGTCCCGTGATCCGGGTGGGAGCCGGAGTCGGCCTCGGCGCCGGGACGCTCGCACACGCCTGGGTGGAACTCGACGGCGTCCCCGGTGGCCGACCCGACCGACGTCGCCGAGCGGCATCCACCCTTCGACCGCCCGCTGCTGGGCCCGGTCGGCTGAACGCTCAGGCTCGTTCGCAGTAGCGGGCGACCATGTCACGCGGCGTACCGACGGGCGTCGTCGTGTGTTCGGAACTGGTCGCCGTGATCGCGAACCAGCATCTCGACCAGTTCCGAGAAGGGCACGCCCTCGCCAAGCGCGTCGAGGGCGGCTCGTCGGCACTGTCCGTCACGACTGAGTGGCGGCACGGTGTCGCCCGGGGGATCGAACATCACCAGCGGATCGAGGAAGTCGCCCTGGAACTGCGACGCCGCCCGCGTCTCGCCGCCACCCTCGACCCGCCAGGTCGTGAGGTCGCCGCGTTGGTTGATGGTGAAGCTCATCGTGATCTCGTCGCCTGGCTCGACGGCGATCGCCGGCTCGACCGGGTGATACACGTGCCAGCGGTCGAAGCGGCCCGGATCGGCAGGGTCGTTCGTGAGCGACACGCCGCCTTCGGGGTCGAGATGTGCCCGCATGTACCCGACGATGCCGGTCACGTTCCCGGCCGTCTCGGCATGCGTGACGACCTCGAACGAGATGTTGCCCTCGTCGCCGGCGTCGAGGTGCCCCGCGTGCACGCCGGGCCCGACCAACCAGTCGGCCTTCGCCGTCAACCGAAACGGCGAGTTCGCCGCCGATCGATGGAACGGCTCGAAGTCGAACCCGCTCTCGCCGGTGGTCCAGGGCCGCACGGGGTCGTCGCCCGGAGGTGCCGACACCGGTGCCACGTAGAGGTCGAACGAGCCGGGGACGATCCTCGCATCGGCCTTCAACACGCCGCGGTCGAGGAGATCGCGCACGTTGCGAGTGAGGCCGACCTCGTGGGCGAAGCCACCGACCTGGTCGTACACGAGCACGTCGGCCGGCGTCGCCAGCGTCAGCTTCGACGAGTGCATGCGGTGGTACTCCACCCGGTCGCCGAACCCGTTGCGCTCGAAGGTCTCACGAGCCAGCTCCAGGATCGGTCCGCTGTCGACGGCGATCAATCGTCCGGCGCCCGCTTGAAGGGCGAGCAGGCCGAGCAGACCACTTCCACACCCCATGTCGATCACCACGTCGTCGGGCCGGATCAGGTTGCCCAGTGCGCGTCGGTACGCATCGATCTTGACCGCGTCGGACACGTAGCCACCGTGCTCGAACAGCTCGCGATACGACACGTCGTCGATCGTACAGAGATCGACGCTCCGGAACGGCGGCGGCGCAGACCGCTACAGTCTCGGCTGGGTGGACGAAGTTGAAAGGCGAACTAAGATGGACGGATCGACGGTGATGCGGATACCGGACTCGGTGTCGATGCGCAAGGTGCACGACGAAGTCGTGCTGCTCGACATGTCGAGCGAGCAGTACTACGGGCTGAACGCCGTCGGCGCATGCGTGATCGAGGCCGTCAAGGCGGTGCCGATGTCGACGGCGCCGTCACCGCCGTGATCGCTGCGTTCGACGCTCCCGAGGATCAGATCCGAACCGACGTGGTGGCACTGGTCGAGGAGTTGGTGGCGGCCGGGCTGTTGGTCGTCACGCCGGACTAGCCGACGTCCAGTCACCGGTGGCCGCACGTTCCAAGACGGCGTCTCGGACCTCGGGCAGCCGCGCATAGTCACGGGGATAGGCGAGTTCCACGACGGGAACACGCTCGACGACGTCGGCACAGCGCTCGAACGTGCGCTTCGTCGAGGCGGCGTCGGTCGGGTCGAGACGGAAACACTGAGCGAGCAGCAGTGACACCGCTCGGGCCGGTGTCACCGGTGACAAGGTGACCTCGTGCCGGTCGTGATCGTCGTTCGCGAGCACGCAGATGGCGGCGACGACGGTTGGATCGGCAGGTGCTGTCCGGGCGAGGCCGAGGCGTCGCTTGTCGCTGCCGGGTGACATCGGTTCGTACCGTTCGTTCGCCATGATCGCATCGGCACTGTCGGACCACAGCCGCAGGCTCCGATACGTCGGTCTGCAGCGCACGGTGGTGTCGGAATCGAGGATCACTTGCATGCAGTCGTCGGACAGCAGCTCCATCCCGGCGGCCTGGAAGCTGGCGACGAGGGTCGACTTCCCGGCACCGGTGTCGGCCACGAACATCACCACGCCCTGCGGTGTTCGGACTGCGCTGCCGTGGATCATCAGGTTCCCGAGGTGTTCGAGCACCCGCGGAAGCACCTGGTCGAGCAGTTGGTGTCGAACCCCTGAGTCCACCGGTTCGGGCAGGTGACGGTTCGGGCATCCGGATCGAACGCGAACGTTCGACCGTCGTCGAATTCCAGCAGGTATCGACCGTCGATTCGTGCGACCGACAAAAACAGTTCGGAATCGTTCAGCCACTGGTGACTCCACGCCCTCGGTCGTGGGGGACGAACGTCGGTGCTGTGGATGCTCGATCGGGCGTGCAGCCAGTGCTGCAGGCATCGAGTTCTGGCAGTGCGAACCCCACCGACAGCAGAACGCCGCCGTATCGGGCTTCAGCACCCATTCAGGTGGGAGTTTACGAACGGCTCCGATTCGGGTTGTTCTCGTTTCCTTCGCCCATCCCCATCCCCATGCCCTCCATCTGGCCGAGGCTACCTCCGGCGGTCAGCGAGCTGATGCTGCCGAGACGCTGCAACGACGGTTGAACGTACATGGCCTTCTGGTTCCTGTTGGTGTTCATTCGTGCCCCTCTGGGACGTAGCGGATCTGTCATCATAAGCAACACAGCACCCACGCGCCACTCCGAGTGCGACTTGACTACTGAAAGTAGTCGCGTGGTCTCATCGCGTGGTCGTGGCTTCGAGCCAGAGACCGAGACTCATGCAGCGGAGCCGCCACCCCTCGCTGTCATCGGGGTCGGCGTCGGCCCTTGCGAGCAACTCGGCCACGTCGATGAACTCGCCGAGCGGATGGTCTGACGACAGATCGCGCAGGTACACCATCGGATCTCGGTCGACCCACACCTCGGTGAACTGCCAACCGAGGTGCGGCTTCCCCCGGTTCCACACCACTGGCGACGGAAGCTGGTCGGCCATGCTCCGCCGCAGCACCGACTTCGACCAACCGCCCGAGACGAGCTGATCCGCAGGAA
>CAWKCN010000037.1:0-92048 GCA_963848145.1 Ilumatobacteraceae bacterium | reverse complement strand
GCCGCGGTCGACCGCGCCGACCCCGGCCTCCGTGGACTGCTGACCGCTCTGGCCCCCTGACTGCGACGCCCCGAGAGGGGTCCGTTGGACACCTGCCCACCGAGGACGTTCCGGTGCGATTCTGTGGGATCGGGGGCGTTCGGATCCGAGGAGACAGTTGGCGCTCAGCCGAGGACGCCGGCGTCTTCGAACGCGATGGGGTGGGGGGCGGGGTCTCCGATCACGATCGTGTCGAGCAGGGCAGCCGCCTGATCCCGGAAGCTGTCGTCGCCGCTCGGTGTGGCGACGATGATCACCAGTGGCGGTTGGTCACCCTGATCGACCCACCAGACCTGCTGATGGACCCCGGGTTGGAACGCCCAGCCACTGATGTTGCCCTGGTCGTCGATCGTGTTGACGAGGAAGCCGGCGCAGTAGCTGAAGCTGCCACAGACGTCGCGGTCGGTGATCTCGGCCTCGAAGTACACGGCGTCGCTCCCACCGATCTGCACCCGCTCGGGGCCGGCGGTGACGATCCCGTCGATCAGGTTGTCGAGAAATCCCTCGATGTCGTCGAGCGGCCACGCCTCCTGCACCCCGACGGCAGCTCCCGGCCGGGTCGGGTCGGTGAGCAGGTGGGGTCGGAGGAGGTTCACCTCGCCCGTGACGTCTGGGCCCAGGTTGCCGACGACGGTGTGACCGGGCATGTTCAACGGTGATTGCCAGCCGTCGTCGAACGTGAGCATCAGCGGTGTGCCGAGCGCAGTGATCTCGGTCGTCCCCGGCTCGATCGGACCTGCCGAGCCCGTCGACGCCGGGCTCGGAGAACTCGTCGCCGACGTCTTCGGGGCCATCGATTTCGTTGCCGTCCGGATCGAGAAGGAGGACCGGCACAGTGGGCGCCAACGGGATCTCGAGACGTCCCGCTTCGATCTCGTCGACGATCTGGTCGAGCACGCCGATCATCTCGGGGGTCAGGCCGTCGCCCTGCTGCGAGTACTGCCACACTCCGTCGGCCCCACCCAGGCGCAGAACCACTCGCTCGTCGGACTCGAGCATGGCGCGCACGAGCTCGTAGGCGGCGACGTCGCCGCGTTTGACGACCGAGGTGAGCATGTGCTCCTGCTGGTCGCCGTCGACCTGGAACCACTGGTCGTTGTCGACGCCGATCGTCCAGAGCTGGCGTCCAGCCGTCTCCGACTCCTCGACGACCACGTCGAACAGCCCGAATCCCGATTGGCCGGCCGCGGCGAACACCACGTCGGCGCCGCGCCGGTACAGCGCTCTCGCCCGGTCGGCAGCGATGTCCGGTGCGGAGAAGCCGGCGAAGTCCATCTGGGCGAACTGGTCGACGTACGTGGGCAAGATGGTGATGTCGGGGTCGATCGCCATGGCACCGGCCTCGAAGCCAGCCTGGAATTCGTCGATGATCGGGATCGGTACGCCGCCGATGAAGCCGACGATGCCGGTCTCGGACCGCAGTGCGGCCGCCGCGCCGGCGAGGTAGGCGCCCTCCTCATTGGCGAAGATGGCCGACGATGCGTTGTCGGCGTCGGTGAGGGTGTCGAGGAACCCGAACTGGACGTCGGGGAAGTCGGTGATCACTGACGGGTCGGCGGCATACCCGACGCCGTCGCTGATGATGATCTCTGGTCCGGATTCGGCCAACTCGCGGAGTTCGGCACCCGGATCGATCGCCCAGGGCACATCGGTGAGTTCGAGGTCGAGTTCGCGTGCCGCTCGGTCGAGTCCCGTCGCGATGTTCGCGTTGAAGCTGCGGTCGTTGCGGATCCCGAAGAACGTGATCTCCCGGCGGTCGTCCTCACTGCCGAGCACGCCGAACAGGAAGAGCCCAGCGACGCCGAGCGTGACCCCGAGCGCGGCGACCGCACCCCACAGCCGTCGCCGGGCCCTGGCCTCGTCCTGTTCGCGGCGGGCCGCCTCGGCGCGCTCTCGGTCCAGTCGCTCGCGGCTGGCGGCGAGGAATTCGAGCTCCCGGTCGTTCAGCGCCATCGGCGAGGACGCGGCCCAGCCGTCGAACTCGGCGACGCGGGCCGACGTCAGCAGGTAGTCAGGATGCTCGTCGGCGAGCGTCCACTCGTGGAGCGCAGTGGTGAGCGACGCATGGCGGCGCAGATCGTCCCGGCTGTCGTCGACCCACCTCTCGAGCGTCGGCCACGCCGTCAGCAGCGCCTCGTGGGCGACCTCGACAGTGGGTGCCCCGGTGAGGTGGTCCGAGTCGAACGACAGCAGGCGGTGCTCGCCGAACTGTTCGATCACCGTCTGCATCGCCACCGGGTCGACCGACAGCGAGGCCACTTCGCGGGCGGGTACCCGTCGCCGGCTTCGCTGGTCGCCATCGCCGACCACCACGAGCCGGAGGAACAGTTGGCGGGCGGCGTCCTGCTGCTGCTCGTCGAGTTCGTCGAAGAGGTCCGACGCCCTCCGTTGGAGCGCACCGTCGAGGCCACCCATCGCCCGGTACGACGCGGCGGTCAGCACGTCGCCGGTGCGCCGGTCGAAGAGCTCGGTCAGCGCGTACTGGAACAGCGGGAGCGCACCGGGCTGGTTGCCGACATCGGCGATCAACTGGCCGAGCAGCGCGGGCTCGAACGACACACCCTGCTCCTCGGCGGGGCGCAGCGCGGCGGCCTCCAGCTCCTCCGCTGTCAGCTGTGTGACGTTGACGATGCCGTTGCCGAGCCGGGCGCCGAACTCGGGGTGCGACAGCTGGTGGGCGTAGAAGTCGGCTCGCAGCGTGAGCACGACGCTGATTCGACGGTGCGGGTCGTCGACCGCGGTGACGAGGTTGGACAGGAACCGCTCGCGGACCGCCGGGTCGTCGACGAGCGTGAACAGCTCCTCGAACTGGTCGATGATCAGCACGAGGTGCGAGTCGTCGCCGGGCAGGATTCGCAGCGCCGCGCCGAGGAGGCCGGCGTCGCCGTCGCGGAGTTGCTCGCCGAGGCTGGCGGGCGCGTCCATCGTCGAACGCAGCAGTGCGGCATCGAGTTCGGCGAAGGGGTGGGCGCCGGGCAGCATGCTGGCGACGAGCCACCGATCCGACCCGTCGATGGCCCCTTTGGCGAGGGCCGGGATCAGCCCGGCGCGCACGACGCTCGACTTGCCCGACCCGCTGGCGCCGACGAGCGCGATCAGCCGCTGACCGCGGCCGAGGTTGCGCAGGATCTCTGCGGTGAGGGCGTCGCGCCCGAAGAACGTCGACGCGTCGTCGGTGCCGAACGCCCGCAGGCCCTTGAACGGGTTCGCCGCCGGCCGCTTGCTGCCGAGCTCGGGTGCAGGACGGCGTGACTGGATCTTCTCGTCGTGGAGGAGGACGTGCTCCTCGAGCCGGAGGAGTCGGGGCGACGGGTCGATGCCGAGTTCGTCGCCGACGTGGCGGCGGAACCGGCCGATGGCCCGCAGCGCTTCGGCCGCCCGGCCGGAGCGGTACAACGCCAGGGCCTGGTATTCGACCAACCGCTCACGGAGCGGATGCTGCTGGCGCAGGAGTTCGAGTTCGCTGACGACCTCACCGTCGAGCCCGCAGGCGAGGTCGGCCTCGATTCTGTCCTCGATCGCATCGACCCGGGCGTCGCCGAGGCGAACACTCTCGAAGTGGGCGAATTCCTCGTCGGCGTAGTCCTCGAACGCCGAGCCGTGCCAGAGATCGAGTGCGGCGCGGAGTTCGGTGGCGGCAGCAGCGGGATCGTGGCCGAGCAGGGAGTGTCCTTCGGCGGCTCGACGTTCGAAGACCTCGATGTCGAACTCGCCGGTGTCGACGTTCAGCCGGTAGCCGGAGCCGACGGTCTCGAGCACCGACTGTTCGCCGCGTGCACGGTCGGGATCGAGGGCCGCCCGCAACCGGGAGACATAGACCCGCAGTGCGTTGAGCTTGCCGTCGCTCTCGTCGCCCCACAGTTCCTCGAGGATCCGGTCGGTCGACAGGACCTGGCCGTGGTGGACGAGTAGGAGGGCGATCACCGCCTTCTGGCGGGGGGATCCGAGATCGACCGCCTCGCCGTCGCGCGTGACCGAAACGGGGCCGAGTGCTCTGAACTCCATGTCGTGCACTCGATCATCCCCCGATTACCGAGAGATTAACGCGCCATCGCCCCTGGTGAGAGCCGATGCAGGGGACTTCGGGACGCGACGTGAGTTCGGTGGTCGGCACCGGCTGACATCGAGCGGCAATCGTTGCTCATCGGGTGCCAACCCGCTGGCTGCAGTGTGCTCATCAGCCGGCTCGACCGAGTCGGCGACACCACCCCTCGGGGTCGACGAAAGGCACGTCATGCACAGCAACGACACTTCCACCATCATCCCGGGCCATCCGACCGCCGAGGCGGTCACGACCCGGCGGCCACGGCTGCGGGCCCTCGTCGGCGGCGTGATCGCCGCCGGCGGTCTCACCTTCGGCATCGGGGTGGCACTCGCCCAGGAGTCGCCGTCGTCGGTCCCGGCGGTCGGCGATCACCCGGCGATTGCCGAAGTGGCCCGCACCAACGGCCTGACGGGGCTCTCGCCGGCCAGCCTGGCGGCGACCCCGGTGTCGAACTGGTACGGCGACAGCGCAGCGATCGCCGACTGGGCCCGGGCGAACGGTCTCACCGGGCTCTCACCGGCCAGCATGGCCCCTGCCGACTGAGCGCCGCCGACGGCGCCGACCGGACACCTCGCCGGACACCCCGACCGGACACCTCGGACCTCCTCTGACAGATGTCAGGGGAGTGTTCGGGGTTGCGGTGGGCGAACAGATGTTCGATACTGGTCGCGATGGGGTTCAACAACCCGTCCTGGTCATGGAGCGAACTGGAAGCAACCCTCTCGGGGACCGCAGGCCGAGACGGGCGCGCCCCGGGCAGCCCATCGTGGAACGCCGGCGGCGACGGGCCGGCCTGGAGCCGAAAGCGTCAACCGTTCGAAGCACACGGGCTCGAACGTCCCACATCAACGGTGCCGTACGCGGAGCTGCACTGCCACTCGAACTTCTCGTTTCTCGACGGGGCCTCGCACCCTGAGGAGTTGGCCACCGAGGCCGCCCGCCTGGGCCTCGAAGCGTTGGCGATCACCGACCACGACGGCTTCTACGGAGTCGTCCGGTTCGCAGAAGCCGCCAAGGCGGTCGGTCTCGCAACCGTGTTCGGCACCGAGATCACGCTGTCGGCCTCGGCGTCGGAAATGACTGGCGACATCCGGGTCGCCCGATCGGAGGCCGACACGCTCCGCCAGGTCGACACCGGCATGGTGCCCGACTCGCACGCCCCCGACCCCTCCGGTACCCACCTGCTCGTACTCGCCGATGGTCCGTCCGGTTATGCCCGGCTGTCGCGCACGCTGAGCAACGGGCACCTCGCGGGCGAGAAGGGGGCACCGCAGTTCGCCTTCGGCGACCTCGCCGACACCGTCGCCGGTCATGGCTGGGTGCTCACCGGCTGCCGCAAGGGGGCGGTGCCTGCGGCGCTGGTCGCCGACGGCCCGGGCGCCGCCCGTCGGGAGCTGCTCCGCCTGGTCGATGCGTTCGGGCGCGACCGGGTGCTGGTCGAGTTGTGGGACCACGGGGACCCGCTCGACACAGCTCGCAACGATGCGCTGGCAGAACTCGCCGCCCGCGAGCGCGTCGGGTGCGTGGCCACCAACAACGTCCACTACGCCACACCGGCCCAGCGCCGGTTGGCGACGGCGCTGGCCGCAGTGCGGTCGCGGCGCAGCCTCGATCAGGTCGACCCGTGGCTCCCCGCGGCGGCCGGGGCGCACCTCCGTTCGGGCGCCGAGCAGGCCAAGCGGTTCCACCGGTATCCGGGTGTGATCGAACGGGCCGCCGAGATCGGTCGGGCGGCGGCGTTCGACCTGTCGCTGGTTGCCCCGAAGCTTCCGCCGTTCCCGTGTCCCCGTGGTCCCGACGGCACGGCGATGTCAGAGATGGAGTTCCTCCGCAAGGTGACCGAGGACGGTGCGCGTCGACGGTATGGCGAGCGGCCGACGCACAGTGACGACCTGTCGCTGCGCGCCCGAGCCTGGAAGACGATCGACCACGAGCTGGCGCTGATCGAGCAGCTCGACTTCGCCGGCTACTTCCTGATCGTGTGGGACATCGTCGAGTTCTGCCGGCGTTCCAACATCTTCTGCCAGGGGCGTGGGAGTGCTGCCAACTCGGCTGTCTGCTACGCCCTCGGGGTCACCGCCGCCGATGCGGTGTCGCTCGGCCTGCTGTTCGAGCGGTTCCTGTCGCCCGAGCGTGACGGTCCGCCCGACATCGACGTCGACATCGAGAGCGACCGGCGAGAAGAGGTGATCCAGTACGTCTACGAGCGCTACGGACGCCACCACACCGCGCAGGTCGCGAACGTGATCACGTACCGGGCCCGCTCGGCGGTGCGCGACATGGCCAAGGCGCTCGGGTTCGAGCCAGGCCAGCAGGATGCCTGGTCGAAGCAGGTCGACGGGTGGGGTGGTGTCGCCTCCACGGCGAGCCAGCCCGACTGCTCGATCCCCGAACCGGTTCTCGAGTTGGCACTCGAGGTCGAGGATGCGCCGCGGCACCTCGGCATCCACTCCGGGGGCATGGTGATCTGCGACCGGCCGGTGATCGAGGTGTGCCCGGTCGAGTGGGGGCGGATGGACAAGCGCTCGGTGCTGCAGTGGGACAAGGACGACTGCGCCCGCACGGGCCTCGTCAAGTTCGACCTGCTCGGTCTCGGGATGCTGTCGGCGCTGCACTACGCGGTCGATCTGATCGGTGAACACCGGGGCTACGAGGTCGACCTTGCCACCATCCCGCAGGACGACGACGTCTACGGGATGCTGTGCCGCGCCGACACCGTCGGGGTGTTCCAGATCGAGTCGCGGGCGCAGATGGCGACCCTGCCGCGGCTCAAGCCCCGCCGGTTCTACGACCTCGTGGTCGAGGTGGCATTGATCCGTCCAGGTCCGATCCAGGGCGGGTCGGTACACCCGTACATCCGCCGCCGCAACGGCCTCGAGCCGATCACGTACCTGCATCCCCTCTTGGAGAATTCGCTCGGCAAGACGCTCGGCATCCCACTGTTCCAGGAGCAGTTGATGCAGATGGCGATCGACGTCGCCGGGTTCAGCCCGGCAGAGTCCGACGAGCTCCGACAGGCGATGGGCTCCAAGCGCTCGGCGCGGCGGATGGAGCGGCTGAAGGAGCGGCTGTACGCGGGGATGGCCGAGCGGGGGATCACCGGCGACATCGCCGACGAACTGTTCATGAAGATGAAGGCGTTCGCCAACTACGGCTTCCCCGAGTCGCACTCGGTGAGCTTTGCCTACCTCGTGTACGCATCGTCGTGGATCAAATATCACGAGCCCGCCGCGTTCTGTGCGGCGCTGCTCAACGCTCAGCCGATGGGGTTCTGGTCGCCGCACACGCTGGTGCGCGATGCCCGCCGACACGGTGTCGTGGTGCACACCCCCGATCTCAATGCGTCGCTGGCCGGGGCGACGTTGGAGCCATGTACCGAATCGGAGGGTGGTGTTGCGGTGCGGTTGGGGATCGGGTCGGTTCGCGGCATCGGCTCGGAGCTGGCCGACGAGATCGAAGCGACCCGCAAGGCGGGCGGGTTGTTCACCGACACCGAGGATCTCGTGCGGCGGGTGCCGGCGTTGACGCTCGTCCAACTGGAAGCGATGGCGACCGGTGGGGTGTTCGGTGAGTGTTTCGGGCTCGACCGTCGCATGGCGCTGTGGACCGTCGGTGCGACGGCGCAGTCACGGCCTGGTCGTCTGCCGGGAATCGTCACCGGTGACGACGCGCCACGTCTGCCTGGGATGACACCGGTGGAGGAGGCGGTCGCCGATCTCTGGGCCACGGGTGTGTCGCCGGACGGACACCCGACGATCTTCGTTCGTGAGGAGTTGACACGTCTGGGTGTGCTGACCTCTGCGCAGCTGTGGGACCCTGAGCCGGGTTCGATCGTGCAGGTCGCCGGGGTGGTCACCCACCGTCAGCGCCCGATGACTGCCCAGGGGGTGACCTTCCTCAACCTCGAAGACGAGACCGGCCTGATCAACGTCGTGATCTCGAAGGGATGCTGGGCGCGGTTCCGCAAGGTCGCTCGGGAGGCTCCGGCGATGCTGATCCGCGGCCGCCTGGAGCGCAGCGAAGGCGTCGTCAACATCGTCGCGGAACACCTCGCCCCTCTCCCGATGCCTGCCACGACCCAATCCCGCGACTTCCGCTGACGCAGTCCTCAGCGGACGGGGGTGGGGGCCATGCCGAGGTGGAGGTCGCCGTCGGTGGGGTACGGGTGGGCCAGTGCCACCGCTTCGTTCAGCTCGACACCGAGACCGGGTTCGCGTGACGGGATCACGTGGCCGCCATCCCACTGGATCGGGGCCGTGAGCAGGTCGGCGTGGAAGCCGGTCCAGTCCTGGATCCCCTCCATGATCAGCAGGTTCGGCAGCGTCGCCGCGAGCTGGATGTTGGCCGCGCCGAGGATCGGGCCGGAGTACAGATGGGGTGCGATCTGGCAGCCCGACGCCTCCGCGATCGCCGCGATCTTCTTCCCGGCGAGCAAGCCACCGCAGCGTCCGAGGTTCGGCTGCCAGATCGCCGCCGCCTGATGTCGCGCCAGCGCTGCGAACTCGGTGATCGTCGTCAGTCGCTCGCCGGTGGCGACCGGGATCGACGTCTGGCGCGCCACCCTGGCCATCTCCTCGGGCTGGTCGGGCTGTGTCGGCTCCTCGAACCACAGCGGATCGAACGGTTCCAACCGCTGCGCAAGCCGGATCGCACCGGCCGCCGTGAACTGTCCGTGGGTTCCGAACAGCAGGTCGGCACGGGACCCGACCGCCTCGCGGATCGCGCCGGTGATCGCCACCGATTGTTCGATGTCGTCCAAGCTCGGCTGGTGCCCGTCGAACGCGGTGTACGGCCCGGCCGGATCGAACTTCACCGCTGTGAAGCCCCGCGACACTTCGAACGCCGCCTGCTCGGCCGCCTGAGCCGGATCGGTGTAGACGTCGGGCCGTCCCTCGGCCGGGTACAGGTAGGTGTAGGTACGAATCCGTTCGTGGACCCGTCCGCCGAGCAGGTCGGAGATCGGTTTGCCGGCGTCCTTGCCGACGATGTCCCAGCACGCCATCTCGATCCCGCTCATCACTCCGACCAGCGTCGGGTCGGGCCGTAGCGCATACCCCGACGAATACATCTGGCGCCACAGCAGCTCGATCCGATTCGGATCGGCATCGATCACCCATCGGTCGGCAACATCGTCGATCATCGCCGCCACTGTGTGCGGCCCGAACGTCGCAACGTAGATCTCGCCGTAGCCGACGACACCGGTGTCGGTGGTGAGCTTCACCACGATGAAGTACCGGCCGCCGAAGTGTGGCGGCGGATTGGCGATCACGAAGGTCGTGCAGTCGGCGATGCGCATCGACGACGACCCTAGGTGGCGAACCGGCGCTCAGCGAGACGCCGGCGGCTCGGCAACGGTGGTGATCGTGTCGACGCCCGTCGCCCACCGACGCGAGAAGATCGGGAGGCGACCGGACGACCCCAACGACGAGCCGCCGCCACCTCCGCTCGGACCGGCAACGATCCGGCGCCGTACCGCGCCCGACACGGTGTCGACGGCGATCGTGCCGATCACGATGATGATCAGCCCGAGTCCGGCGGTACCGAAGTCCTTGAACAGCAGTGCCTGCTGCAGGTCGCCGCCGATGCCGCCGGCGCCGACGACGCCGAGCACGGCCGAGGCACGGATGTTGACCTCGAACCGGTACAGCACGAGCGACGCCAGCTCGGGCGTCACCTGCGGGAGCACACCCCAGCGGAGACGCTGTATCCGGGAAGCGCCAACCGCCTCCGACGCCTCGATCGGTTCGTCCTTGATGCCTTCGATGATCTCGTAGAAGAGCTTGCCCAGCGAGCCGATCGAGCCGATGCCGATGGCCATCACCCCGGCCATCGGCGACAGCCCGAAGACGGGGATGAACACGAGGGCGAGGATGACCTCGGGGACCGCTCGCAGCAGGTTGAGCACCTGTCGCGTCACCCAGGCGATCGGTCGGCCAACGAGATTCTCTGCCGCAAGGAATGACATCGGGATCGCGAACACCGAGGCGATCAGGGTGCCCATCCATGCGATCGCCACCGACTCCCACATCGCCCTGAGGAGGTCCGGGAAGTCGGCGGCCTCCATGTTGGTGAACATGACCCTGCCGAGCGTCCACATGTCGCTCGGGGCGTCGAGAAGTCGACTCCACTTCGCCTCGAGACCCAGCGCCGACCAGAGTGTGATGCCGACGACACCGGCGGTGAAGAACCACTTGTACCGATCGATCGGCTTCGCGGGCAGCGTGGGTGCCGGCGTGCTCACACCAACCTCCGGCGCAGCGACACCGAGATCCGCTCGACGATCAGCACGACGAGGAAGAACATGAACACGAGGCCCCACAGTTCTTCCCACTGGCCGCGGCCGCGGAAGAACTCGATTCGTGCACCGATGCCGCCGGCGCCGACGAGGCCGAGCACCGCCGAGGCGCGCAGGTTCAGCTCGAAGTTGTAGAGCACGAACGAGGCGTACGAGGGCAGGATCTGGGGCACGACCGCAGTGCGCAGCATCTGGTTGAGGCCCGCACCGCTCGCATTGGCCGCCTCGACGGGCCCCATGTCGATGCCGTCGAGGATGTCGGAGGTGAGCTTCGTGGTGACCGCGAGCGAGAAGAAGATCAGCGCCAGCAGACCGCTGAGCGCCCCGATGCCGACCGCCGTGACGAAGATCAGGGCCCAGAGCAGGTCGGGGATCGACCGGATGACGTTGTTGAAGCTCCGCACGATCGTGCGCAGGAAGCGATTGGGGTTGCCGAACTTGGTCGTCCAGAGCGCCAGCGGGAGGGCGAGGGTTGCGCCGACGACCGTGCCGAGCACCGCCAGCTGCAACGTTTCGATGAACGCCGAACGCGACCGTTCGGACCAGATCTGGCTCCAGTCGGGGCTCAGCGCGCCTTCGATCACCGAGTTCTGACGGCTGAGGTT
Source organism: Ilumatobacteraceae bacterium (assembly GCA_963848145.1). GTDB lineage: Bacteria > Actinomycetota > Acidimicrobiia > Acidimicrobiales > Ilumatobacteraceae > Sva-07. Next base: position 81,064 of record CAWKCN010000037.1, on the reverse strand, counting down.
CGACCAGACGTCGCTGAACGAGAAACCAACCGAGCGCGCGGTGATGACCGTCATCACGATCGCGCCGATCGTGCCGCCGATCGCAAACCACGACGGTCCGGGCTTCGGTGGAAGCTCGGGTGCCGGTCGGCCGGACGTTGCGGCGTCAGGGTCGGTGGTGCCCGGTGCGCTCACAGCGCAGCGCGCTTGGTCATCGTGTCGTCGGCAGTGAGGCTGCGGCCGTAGATGTCTTCGAAGACCTGGGCGTCACATTCGCTGCCAGGACCGTCGAAGACCAGTGCACCGTCGCGCAGCCCGATGATCCGGTCGGCGTATGCGGTGGCGAGATCGAGGAAGTGGAGGTTGACGATGACGGTGATGCCGAGCTCGCGTCCGATCTGCTGGAGATATCGCATGACGACGTGGCTCGTCGGTGGGTCGAGCGAGGCGACCGGTTCGTCGGCGAGGAGGATCGACGGCTCCTGGGCGAGTGCTCGGGCGATGCCGACGCGCTGGCGCTGTCCGCCGGACAGGTCGCTCGCTCGTACCCAGGCCTTCTCGATGATCTCGACCCGTGCGAGCGCACGGGCGGCGATGTCGATGTCGGCCTGGGTGTAGCGAGCGAGGAGGGTCCGCCACGTCGACACTTCATGGAGGCGACCCATCAGCACGTTGCGCAACACGGTGGTGCGATCGACCAGGTTGAAGCCCTGGAAGATCATGCCGACGTCGGCGCGCAGGTCGCGCAGCTCGCGCCGGTTGAGTTCGGGCACCTGCATCCCGTTGACTTCGAGGTGGCCCGAGGTGAGCGGGACCAGCCCGTTGATCGCCCGGATCAGGGTCGACTTGCCGGCGCCGGACAGGCCGACGATCACGACGAACTCGCCTGGCTCGATGGTGAGGTCGAGGTCCTTCATCGCGGCGACCCCGCCGGCATACGTGACCGACGCCTGCTCGAATCGGATCATTTCGTCATCCTCTCATTGACGCGCCGACCGGTGTGCGAGTCGTGGCCGGCACGACCCGCACACCGGCAGCGGTGTGGTCACTCGAGGAGGTCGCCGAGTTGCGTTTCGAGATCGCGGATCACGTCGTAGTCGCTGGATGTGACCGGGACGAGATCGTCGATGTTGTACAGCTCGGACAGGAGCTCTGCTCCCTCCTCGGTGTCGGAGATGGAGACGAAGGCGGCGGTGATCGCCTCGACCAGCGAGTCGGGCAGGTCGCCGGCGACGGCGAACCCATCGTTCGGGATGGGGCCGGACCAGCCGAACACGACGACCTGTTCGCCGACGTCGGGAGACGTCTCGACGATGTCGCCACGTGCGTCGTTGAACGACACGCCGACGACGGCGTCGCCGTCGTAGACCGCCTGGACCGAGGAGTCGTGGCCGCCGGCGAAGAGGCCGTCGATCCCGTCGATCGGGTCGATGCCGGCCTCGCTCAGCTGCAACGCCGGGATTGCGTACCCCGACGTCGATCCCTGATCGACGAACGACACGGTCTGGCCCTCGAGCAGCGCCAGCTTGTCGGCACCGATCGGGCCGTCTGCGGCGCTGGCTGCGTCGAGCACCCCGTTGCAGAACAGGTAGCCGTCCTCGTCGGCGACCGGCTCGTCGTCGCAGTAGGTGTCGGGGTCGTTCGTGAACCACTGCGTGACGTAGAGCAGCGAGCCGAATCGTTCGGCCTGGAGGATCAGCTCGGCGTCGGCCTGTTCTTCGGCCTGGACCATCTGGCGCGGTCCGAGACCGCCCGCGATCTGGGCCTGCCCCGACTCGAGGGCGACGATCACGCCGGAGTAGTCGGTCGGCACGAGCGGTGTCACCTCGACACCGAGCTCGGCAGAGAGCAGATCGGCCAGCGGCTCGGCCGTCTCGATCAGGCCACCGGTCTCCTGCGACGGGGTGAGCGTGAACACGATCTCGTCGGGCCAGTCCTCGGGGACCTCGGCCATGTCGTCGTCCATGTCATCGGTGGTGTCGGGTGCATCGGTGGCCGACGGTGCGTCCGTCGTGGCGGAATCCGACGAATCGTCGTCGCTGCCACATGCGGCGACGACGAGGCCGAGTGCTGCGCACGCGGCGATGATCTTGCGGGACCTCATGGTGGTGTATCTCCTGGGTTGGTGGCGGATGCGAGCGACCGTAGCGGACGCGACCGGATCGGCTGAACCGAATGGCGAAGCGTTCACCTTGCGGTAACGCAGGCGTCGACGACCGCTTCGAACGCCGCCCAATCGTGGACGTCGACCACTCCGTCGTGGGCGGCATTCCATGGGCGGATGTATCTGCACACGGTGGCGTCGGGGTGTGCGCCGTGCAGAGCGCTCAGGTTGTGGTCGGCGTCGTCGAGGTAGATGTCGCAGTCGACGGTGGTCTTGTCGTCGACGATGTGCACCTCGGTGGTGGGCACGCGGTGCTGGGCGAGCCATTCGAACGTGTCGTGCACCGCGAAGTGGGGTTTGGTGGTGACGATGACGACGCGGTGTCGTCTCGCGAGACGTTCGAGCGCCTCGATGGCGCCGTGGTACGGCTCGAGGATGCGGAAGATGCTTGCCCCGTCGCCGCTGGTGCGGGCCCACGACCAGAACTCGCCCATGTCGGTGAAGTGCGTCAACAGCGTCGGTGCGTCCCAGATGTCGACGTGCTCGGGGAGTAGTTCGGTACCGAATTGGCCGTTGTAGCGCGAGATCCATCCCGCGTTGAAGTCGGCCACCACCCCGTCGAGATCGATCCCCAATCTGAGCCGTGGTCGTCGAGAGCTGTCCGCCATCGCCGCCCACTCTGGCAGGCTGGAGGTGTGTTGACGAACAGCGGGTGCTCGAAATGAACGGTTCGTTCACGCTCGGCGTCGACCTCGATGGCGTCGTTGCCGACCACAGCCGCCGGTTCCGCGACATCCTGGCCGAGATCCGGGGCGTCGATCCCGAGTCGCTGACGCTCGAACGTTCGTGGGATTTCGGCGAGTGGGGCCTCGCGCCGGGCGAGTACTCGGACTTGCACCGGGTCGCGGTGATGGAGCACGACATGTTCCGCACCATGGAGGTCATCGACGGCGCTGCGGACGCGTTGTGGCGACTGTCCGACGCTGGGGTCTGGATCCGGATCATCACCCACCGCCTCTACGTCAACTGGGGCCACGAGAAGGCAGTCGGTGACACCGCTGCGTGGCTCGACGCCAACCGGATCCCGTACCGCGATCTGTGCTTCCTCGGAGCGAAGCCGGAGGCGGACGCCGACGCGTACATCGACGATGCGCCGCACAACGTCGAGCAACTTCGGGCGCACGGCAACACCACGATCGTGTTCGACCAGCCGTACAACCGTGCGCTCCCGGGCCCCCGGGCCACCTCGTGGCCGGAGGTCGAAGCGATTGTCGCCGACCTGGTGAGCACCCACGCCGGCCGTTTCGAGCCCCAGTTGCCCGGCATCGATGCCGGCGCCGACCGCCTCGGGACCCGCCAACGCCCTGCCACCTGAACGTCGCTCGAACGAGTCGGCGGCTCGCACGGGCAGTTCCGAGTTGGCGGAGCGTCGTGGGTTCTGTCACCGTTCGGCTCCGTGCTCCCCACGTTCGATCTCCTCGACCTCCAACCCACCGACGACACGCATCGGTTCCAGCTGACCGCTCGCAAGGAGCTCTGCACACCCTTCGGATTCCTCTACGGGGGTTCGGGCATCGCTGCGTCGATCGAAGCAGCGGAGCGGGCGACGGGGCGGCCGTTGCAGTGGATCACGACACAGTTCATCGGACGCCCGCTGCCCGACGAGGTGATCGACCTCGACGTGATGATGCCCGCCGCCGGCCGTGCGACCACGCAGGCCCAGGTGGTCGGAACCGTCACCGAATCGAGTGGCGAACTGCGACCGGTGTTCACCTCGCTGTGTGCGCACACCGACCGGCCGACCGGTGACGCTGTCGGTTTCGGCGCCATGCCCGACGTGCCCGCACCCGAGGAGTGCCCGCCGATGTCGGAGCCATTCGCCGCTGCGGTCGCCGGGAGCTTCTTCGATCACCTCGAGCGGCGCGTCGCCGCCGGGAAGTTCGCCGTCGAGGCGATCGACAACCCCCAGACCGGCCCACTCGGGCTGTGGTGTCGGATTCCCGATCACGTCATCGGGAGCGCGGCGACCCAGGCATTCATTGCCGACATCATCCCGCTCGCCGTGTGTGCAGCGTTGGGCGTCACCCCGGGCGGCACCAGCCTCGACAACACGGTGCGAGTCATCGACCCGGAGCCGTCCGAGTGGGTGCTGCTCGACATCCACCCCGACGGCCGTCATCGTTCGGTCGGCCACGGCACCCTCGACCTGTGGAGCCAAGATGGTCGTCTGCTCGGCACCGCCCAGCAGACCTGCATCATCCGCACCAGCCACCACACCACCTGACCGTTACGTTTGGTGTCAGACACCACGAGTAACGCCTGGCGGGCCGGAACGGAGGTCCTCGCTGCGCAGGGTCGTCGGGTCCGGCTGACGGTTCGTCCAAATCCGCTGGGCTCCGAGCGCGCCCGCCTGCGAGGATGACCGATCGTGGGGGACGAGTTTGCAGTGCCCGATCGGGCCACGTTCTTCGACGTGAACCGGACGCGCCTACGGGCATGGTGCTGGGGTGATCCGGCGGACCCACCGGTCGTGCTGGTCCATGGCGCCTACGACCACGGTCGCACGTGGGACGATTTCGCTCCTCGACTGGTGGAGCTCGGCTTTCACGTCGTGGCGATCGACGTGCGGGGCCACGGCGATTCGGGGCGGCTGTCGTCGGGCATGGCGTGGAGCGCGTGCACGCTCGATCTGTGCGAGCTCGCCCGGGTGTTGGCGCCGACGCCGGGCACGCCGATCGGGATGATCGGGCACTCGATGGGCGGCGGTCAGATCGTCACGGCGGCAGCGACGATGCCCGAACGCTTCGCCTGGCTCGTCAACCTCGACGGGTTGGGACCGCCGGCCGAGGGTTTCGGAGATGACGACGTCGTCGAGATGGCCACTCGGAGCCTCGACGAGATCGACAAGTTCGCAAGCAGCCCGCCGCGCCCCTGGGCGTCGCGGGACCAGCTCGCCGAGCGTCGTGGGGCGATCAACATCCGACTGCCACGCCCGTTCCTGGAGCACCTGGTCGAGTTCGGCACCCGCGAGGTGGAGGGCGGGTTCGTGTGGAAGTGGGATCCTGCGTTCCGCACCGGGGTGCCCGACGGGTTCTCGCTCGACCTGATCCTCGCCCAGTATCGCCACGTCGCTGCCCCGACGCTCGTGCTCGTCAGCTCCGAGGAAGATGCGTGGACCGAGGTCCACGACGAAGAGGCCGAGCGGCGCGTCGCGATGTTCGCAGACGGGCGGGTGGAGTCGGTGCCTGATGCGGGCCATTACGTACACGTCGAACGGCCCGACTTCGTGCTCGATCGCATCACCCGATTCCTCGACGAGATCGGTGCCCGTCCATGACCGACGTGCTCGTGCTGCACGATCTCGGCGCGCCGGGTGGCGGTGAGTGGGCTGCCGCGTTCGCTGACTGGCCCGGACGTGTCCTGGCGCCTGACCTTCCGGGGCACAACGGGGCGCCACCTCCGGTCGGCGGGCAGTACGAGACGGGCGACGCGGTGTTCGTGGCACTCGAGCTGCTTCGCGCCGTGCCTTCCGACGAACTCATCGTCGTCGGCGTCGGCCACAACGGCGCAGCGGCCCAGATCCTCGCGCTCGGTGGTCGGGCGGCCGGGCTGGTGCTGGTCGACGGGTTGGGCGGACCGTGGCTCGAGCCCGTCGAGATCGATGCGCGAGCGCGTGAGGTGCGCCGACAGCTCCTGACGACTCCAGCCGCGATGTCCGAACCCCCTCCTGGTGCTCCCGACCCTCGGGCGACGATGGTCGCCGGTGCTGCCGACCGGGCATTCGCTGTCCGTCAGGCCGAAGCGATGCCGCTGCCCACTCTGCTGATCGAGACCCCGGGGTCGCCCACGCCCGACACCGGTGACCTCCTCGGCCACTTCGCCCAGGCGACCCTGAACCACCTCGACGCACGAGACCCTGGTCGAGCGGCGCACATCGTGGGATCATGGTGGGCGTCGAACCGGTGACGACTCCGGGTTCCCACAGCCGCCTGGTTGCGATCGATCAGGCGAACTGGCGCGATGCACTTCGAGTTCGTGTGAGCGACGAGCAGTTGCCGATGGTGGCCGATTCCCAACCGGTGGCCCTCGTCATCCTGGCAAAGGCCTACGTCCGCGAGGGCGGGCGGCGGTGGGAACCACTCGCCTACCTCGATGCCGACGGCGCGATCGTTGCGGTCCTGGCAGTGACCCATGCTGACGACACCGTCGAGGTGAGAAACGTCGCCGTCGACCTCGATCGACAACGCACGGGTGTCGGCACGAAGGTGATGCAGGCAGTAATGGATCGGTGTCGATCTCAGGGTTGTCGATCGGTCGAACTGACGTTTCGCCCGGCCAACGAGGCGGCGGCTCGGCTCTACGGCCGCGTCGGCTTCGGCCCGACAGGAGAAACCCGCAACGGTGAGCCGGTCTGGCGCCTCTCATTGGCTGACCAGCCGAACGTTCCGTGACGCGACAGATCGCCCGGTCGTCGACTGGCAGACGAGCGCAGCGTCTCCGGCGTCGAGTTCAGGGGTGTTGTCGATCCAGATCGTCGGCGAGGGCGAAGACCTCAGCGAGCAGGTCGTCAAGGGTGTCGGTGCAGGGCCCGGCCGAGTCGCGCTCCCAGTCGAGGCCGACGAGGGCGAAGCTGGCTGGAGGTGATTCACCGAACTCGTGGAATCCGACCGTGATGCTCGACCGCATCCAGCGCAGTAGCCGTCGGGCAAGATCGCGACGGTCGAGGCGTGCGCACGCGGTCGCGGTCGACAACGCTCCGTGCCAGCTCTGGATGTTCACGCCGTTGCTGATCAGCTGTTCCCATGGCTCGCGCAGGTCGGTGGAGCGGATCGGGAGCTGCGCGCTTGCGCGGCATCGGAGCCGGCGGAACCCGCTGGACACGTTGATCCACTGTGCATCACCGCCCTGCGCTTCACCGAAGTTCTCGAGGACGCGTTCGGCCCACATGGCTGCCTCCACCCAGTCGCATCGCTCGGCGGCCAACGTCGAACGCAGGTAGTCGGCACCCGACTGGATCACCGAGCTACCGCTCGATGCGGCCAGCGCGTCGAGCCCGTCGACCAGCGGCGCCGCCCGTTCGGATTGACGATCGATGATGGCGGAGACGGCCACGTTGAGCAATGCGAGGTATCGAGTCGGCACGCTGGCCTGGCCGAGGTCGTCGAGGGAGCCGATCAGCTGGTCCCACGTCTCGTCGTCGAGGTGGATTCCTTCGAGTTTGTGATGCGGTGCCGAAGCCGAGTCGGGCCGGGGAACCCAATCGCCGCTGAGGATGGCGTCGAGGACCTCACGTGTCTCGTTCTGATCGAACCTGGTCGAGACCATGGCGAAGCCGCACAGTTCGAGCTCGAGCCTGGTCGCCCCATCGGGCGCAAACGTGGGTCCGAGCACGAGCTGTTCCAGCTCGGTCCACTGGCGTTGGCCGGCCGCTTTCCCCGCGAACGTGAGCTGCAACGCGTCGTCCCACTGGCGATGCTCGACGAGCGAGTCGACCGCCACGATGGCGTCGGTCAGCCAACCGGCCATCTCCTGGCGCACGAGTTCTTCGTCGGGTCCTCGGCTGCGAAGTGAGAGCGCGCGGAGCGTGTCGGCGACATGGTGGGCGTGGAGCGCTCGAACCTCGTCCGAGCTGCCGGCGTGTTGCAGGTGTTCGCGGCCGTAGGCGCGCATCGTCTCCAGCATGCGGTAGAGCGATGTGCCGTCGTCGGTGGTGACCCGCTGAAGGAGTGACCGGTCGACGAGGCGCGGAACGAGATCGATCACGTCGAGTTCATCGGCCACGCCGCCCGCGGCGACCGCGCGGGCCGATGTCAGGTTGAATCCGGCGGGAAACACCGAGAGTCGATCGAACACGTTCTGCTCGACCGGTGTGCACAGGTCGTAGGACCAGTCGAGTGTGCCGCGCATCGTCTGGTGGCGTTCCATGCGCGATCGGCGTCCGCCGACGAGGAGGCGGAGGCGTTCGTCGATGCTGCCGAGCAGTTCGACGGGTGTGAGCGAACGCAGCCGTGATGCGGCGAGTTCGATCGCGAGCGGTAGCCGGTCGAGGCGCTCGCAGAGCTCGGCGATCGCGGCGAGCTGCGCGTCGTCGAGGTTGAGGTCGGGGGCTTCGGTGTCAGCCCGAGCGAGGAACAACTCGACCGCGTCGTCGGCAGAGAGCGTCGGCACGGGCGACAAGCTCTCGCCGTTGACCATGAGTGGTTCGCGGCTGGTCGACAGCACGGTTACGGCTGGGCAGGCGGCGGCGATGCGTTCGACGGCGTCGGCGGCGGAGGCGAGGAGGTGCTCGCAGTTGTCGACGATCAGCAGCAGGCGTTGGTGGCGGATCCGCTTGATCAGGTGATCGATGATGTCGCCACTCTGGGGAGGGGAGAGGCCGAGCCCCGCAGCGATCGCGTACGGCACCGCTTCGGCGATGTTGATCGGTGCCAGCTCGGCGAGCCAGCAGCCGTCGGGGAAGGTTGGTGCGAGTGCGTGGGCGACCTCGAGGGCGAGGCGGGTCTTGCCGGTTCCGCCGACGCCGAGCAGCGTGACGACGTGGTCGCTCGCCACGCGTGCCGCGATGGTGTCGATGTCGCCGGTGCGTCCGATGAACGAGCTGGCCTCGGTGGGCAGATTGCCCGTGCGGTTGCGTTCCACCCGCAGCGGTGGGAACTCGTCGTCGCCCACCTGGAAGATCTGCTCGGGAGACGCGAGCCCCTTGAGTCGATGCTGGCCCAGATCGATGAGGTCACGATCGATCAACGATGCCGTTGAGGAGGAGACGAGGATCTGCCCACCGTGCCCGGCGTCCATCACTCGGGCCACCCGGTTGAGTGTCGGCCCGAAGTAGTCGTTGCTACGCCGTTCGGCTTCCCCCGTGTGCAGGCCGATCCGGACGGGAAGGTCGAGTTCGCACTGCGCGGCGACGGCGGCGTCGATGCCGGATGTGGCCGAGGTGAACACCGCGCAGATGCCGTCGCCGGTGTGTTTGAACACGACGCCGTCGTGGTCACTCACGACGCGTGCGAGGAGCCGGTCATGCTCGTCGAGTTCGCGCGACATCTGGGTCTCGTCGGCCTGCCAGCGCTGTGTCGACGACTCGATGTCGGTGAACATGAACGTCACCGTGCCGTCCGGCAATGTGGGCGTCGGTGCCGCTGCGCCGGCCGATGCATCCGGTGTTCGCACGTCGTTGGTGGCGGCGAGGATCTCGGCCTCCAGTGCACGGAGCTCTGACGACGGGTCGAGGCCCACATCGTCGCGGAGCACGGCGCGAAATCGTTGGAAGGCCCGCAGAGCGTCGGCGGTGCGTCCGTTGTCGGCCAACGCCCGCATGAGGAGCGCAACCGGTCGCTCTCGATACTCGTGCGCTGCGACATGGGGTTCGAGCAGCTCGACCGCCGCGCCAGGACGTCCGGCGTCGACCAGTGCCTCGGCGAGGTCCTCCGTGGTCGCTGCTCGCTCACCGTCGATTCGCCCCGCCTCGGTGGTGGCCCATTCCTCGTCGGCGAGGTCGCCGAGCGAGCGGCCGCGGAAGAGCTCCAGTGATTCGGTGAGATCGTCGATGCGGGTGGGCCCCGTGGAGGTTCGCAGTGACTCGAAGCGGCGAAGGTCGATGAGGTGGCCATCACCGTTCAGTCGGTAGCCGCCATCGAAGGCCTCGATGCCGTCGCCGACGATCTTGCGCAGTCGCGACACCGCGGTGCGCACCGTCGAACCCGAGCTGTTGCCGTCGGCGACGTACTCGGCCAGCCGGCTCGCCGACACGGGCTGTCCATCAGCGATCACCAACAAGCCGACGAGCCGCTTGAGCTGGAGCGACAGCGGTGCCGCCTCGCCGAGATCGTCGGTCACCTGGATCGGTCCCAACACCTGGATCTGCACGTCGCCCCGTCCGTTCATGTCGTCGACCGTGCCCACCGTACGTCACGGCCGCGTCACCGGGTCCCCGATCGGTTGTGACAGGCCGGTGACGGCCGGTGTGCACAGTTGGGTCGTCCACCCGGACCAGGCAACAACGAGAGGGACCACTATGAATGACATCATCGTCAGCATCGACCGATCCGACGCCGCCCGCCGAGCTCTGAAGACCGCTGCGGAGTTGGCATCGTCGTCGGGTGCCAACCTGCACGTCGTGATGCGCGCCGAGCGCACCAGGCCGGTCGAAATCGCCGTGGGAACCGATCGGTTCCACGGTGACTGGTTCGCCGATGCCGAGCAGTTCGTCGTGAACGCCACTGCGAAGTTGAGGGCGCCCTCGATCAGCAGTGTCGTCACGCTGGGCGACCCCGTCTCCGTGCTGTGTGAGGAGGCCGAGCGGTTGCAGGCACGCTTGATCGTGGTCGGCAATCGGCGCGGGCACGGAATGGGCCGGGTCCTCGGTTCGGTGACGCGCCGGGTCGTACGGCGTGCGAGCTGTGCCGTGTTCGTCGCGGCAGCGAGTGACGGGCCGACCGTGCCGGTGTTCGGAGGAACCGTTGCGGCCGGAGGCATGGCATGATGACAAGCCGAGCGACAGTTCGCCCGGGAAGCAGACCGAGAGGCAAGAGGCCATGAACGACATCGTTGTGGGGATCGACCGTTCCGAGACCGCCGCGCATGCAGCTCGCGTTGCTGCCGAAATGGCGAAGGCGCTTGGTGCCAATCTGCACCTGGTCACGTGCGCCGAGAAGTCGAGGTCGGTCGACATCAAGGTCGGCACCGATCAGTTCCGCACCGATTGGTTGGCTGACGCCGATCAGTTCTTGAAAGATGCGGCGCGCCGTCTCGACTGCGACCAGGTCACCCACGCGGTCGGGTCGGGCAACCCAGCCGACTTCCTGTGCGACGAGGCCCGTCGCCTCGACGCCAGAACGCTGGTCGTCGGAAACCGCCGAGTTCAGGGCGTGTCGCGGGTGCTGGGGTCGGTTGCCGGTGACGTACTCAAGCACGCCGACTGCGACGTGCTGATCGTCAACACCGCCGGCTGATCGACGCGCGTTACGTCTGGTGTCTGACACCAAACGTCACACGCCGGTGTCGATCGGAACTGCGGGCGCACCATCGGTGATCAACCCACGTAGGTGCTGTGCGAGCGAACGCGGCGAGAACCACACGTCGCCATCGGTGGTGGCCTGCTCGATGTCGTCGATGTGCCACCAGCGCAGCTCGTGGAGCCGCTCGGCCCGGAGCTGCTCCCAGCTGAGCGCCGGAGTCGGCTCGAACTGCTCGGTCGCCTCGACGAGGTAGTAGCGGTCCTGTTGGCCGTCCCACTGACCGTCCAGATGCGGAATGAGGTGCTCGCGGTTCCACACGTGCACGCCGACGACCGGATCGCGAAGTCCCACCTCTTCGATCAGTTCGCGGTGGAGTGCCTCGAGATGCGTCTCACCGGGGTCGAGGCCGCCCCCGGGCAGCGACCACACCGTGGCGTCGGGGAACTCGAAACGAACCAGCAGGATGTGGTGGTCGGGGGTGAAGAGCAGCGCGTGGACCGCCTGTCGGATCCTGAGTTCGGTCACGACCGGTGGTCAGTCCTCGGGCGTGTCGCGCAAGCCGTCGTTGAACGCCTTGTACATGCCGTAGACGCTCTTGCACTCCTCGCACACGGGCAATTGCTTCGGATCGCGCGACGGCACCCACACGAAACCGCACAGTGCCTCGATCGGAGTCCCCATGATGCGGGCCTCCAGTACGACCGCTGCCGCGTTCTCGCCCTTCTTCGTCTTGACGATGTGCGCCGAGGTCGGTTCGCCGGTCTCGGTGGTCTCGTCGGTACGGGTGTCGACGTCCTCGACGGGCATCGTTTCGAGGTCGGTCATGGGATCAGTGAATCACATCAGGTAGGGTCGGTGTCGTGCTCATCGCCGTCATTGCCATTGTCGCTGCAGTAGCAGCAGCAGGCGCAGTGGTGGCTGCACGCGGCCCCGCACCCGTACTCATTCCGGTACGGGTCAGGCGGGGGACACGAGCTCAGCGCCAGCGCTGAGCATCGTCGAACTCGCCCGACCAGCCGGACACCGGCGGCGGGCTCCGCTGCAGGTCTTCGGGACACCCCCGTTTCCCCACCAAGGACAGATCATGACCACGCACATGACCGATCAGGACCAGCCCGCGATCCCCGACGGGATCGACGTCGCCGACCCCTACGCCGACGACCCGGCCTTCGTTCTGCACCAGGGCGGCAAGCTCGAAATCGCCTCGCGGGTACCGATCGACGGCCCCGAGGATCTCTCGCTCGCCTACACCCCCGGCGTGGGCCGGGTGTCGCAGGCGATCGCCGACGAGCCCGATCGCGTGTGGTCGCTCACCGGACGCTCGAATGCGGTTGCGGTGCTCTCCAACGGCACCGCCGTATTGGGCCTCGGCGACATCGGTCCCGAAGCGGCGATGGCGGTGATGGAGGGCAAGGCGGTGCTGTTCAAGCAGTTCGGCGGCGTCGACGCCTACCCGGTGTGCGTCGACGCTCCGACCGTCGACGAGATGGTGGCGATCGGCAAGGCGATCGCGCCGACGTTCGGAGGCATCAACCTCGAGGACATCAAGGCTCCCGAATGCTTCGAGATCGAGCGTCGCCTCCAGGACGAACTCGACATCCCGGTCTTCCACGACGATCAGCACGGCACGGCGATCGTCGCGCTTGCGGCGTTGATCAACGCCGCAGCGGTCGTCGGCAAACGTGTCGAGGAACTCACCGTCGTGATCGTCGGAACCGGTGCGGCGGGTGTCGCCGTTGCCGAACTGCTCCACGATGCGCGCGTCGGCCAGGACGGAACGGGCGACATCATCGGTGTCGACTCCACCGGCATCCTGCACCGCGAACGCGACAACCTCACCCCGACCAAGCAGTGGTTCGTCGAGAACGGCAACTGCGACGACCGCCGGGGTGGCGTGCGCGAGGCCCTGCAGAACGCCGATGTCCTGCTCGGGCTGTCCGGTCCCGGCATCATCCAGCCGGAGTGGCTGGCGGAGATGGCCGACGACGCGATCGTGTTCGCCATGGCCAACCCGACCCCGGAAGTCATGCCCGAGCTGATGCCGGACAACGTGTCGGTGATCGCCACCGGTCGCAGCGACTATCCGAACCAGATCAACAACGTGCTCGCGTTCCCCGGCGTGTTCCGTGGATTGCTCGACGTGCAGGCGACGCGCTGCACGATCGAGATCAAGCGCGCGGCCGCCGACGCGCTCGCTGGTCTGGTGTCCGATCCGGTCGCCGAGCGGGTCATTCCCGGAGCGTTCGAGCCGGGTGTTGCCGACGCCGTTGCCGATGCGGTGCGGACGATGGCGCTGCAGCAGGGCTACGTCCGCGGCTGATCAGTCGGGCAAGGTAGGGCAATGGCCAGATTCGCACGCTCCTTCGCGTCGCTCCAGAATCTGGACTACCGCAAGCTGTGGTGGGCGGGCACGTTCTCGTTCATGTCGGTACAGATGCAGTTCCTGCTGCGCGGTGTGCTGGCGTGGGACCTCACCGAACGGGAGGGCGCACTCGGGCTCGTCTACCTCTGCTTCGGCATCGCACTCCTGATTGCCACGCCCCTCGGCGGAGTAGCTGCCGATCGCCTTCCCAAGCGTCGTGTGCTCGTCGTCAGCCAAGGTGCGATCCTGGCTGCTGCGGCGGGGATGGGCATCGTGGTGATCACCGACGCGGTCCAGTTCTGGATGCTGCTCGTCGCCGCCGTCACGCAGGGCGTGGCGTTCGGCTTTCTCGGCCCCACCCGGGTGGCGTTCACCTCCGAGATCGTCGGACGCGACCAGCTCGGCAATGCGATCACGCTGTCGCTGTTGAGCATGAACGGCACCCGTGTGATCGCTCCGGCGTTTGCCGGAGCCCTTGCCGGCGTCGTCTTCATCGGCATCGGTGGCGCCTACGTCGTCTCGGCTGCGTTCTCGCTGTTGTCGTTCGTGTTGCTCGTGCGATGCCCGCCGGGCAATGAACCGAAGGCCGCAGGTACGGCAAGCCCGTTCGCCCAGATCGTCGACGGTGTCCGCTACGTCTCGGCTCGACCGCACCTGCGCCGGCTCGTGGTGAGCTCGTTCGTGATCATCATGTTCGGGTTCAACTACGTCGCCTTCATCCCTGCACTCGTCAAGGGTGAGTTCGGCCTCGGTGACGGCTGGGTCGGGATCATCATGTCGGCCAGCTCGATCGGCGCTGTCGCGGTGGCCATCCCACTTGCCGGCCGAGCAGACGGGGCGGGCGTCTGGAAGCTGATGGTCGGCTCCGGGCTGTTGTTCGGCGTGGCGGTGATCGCGCTCGGGATTTCTCCGCTGTTCGGCGTCGGGGTGATCGTCGTGGTCTTCATCGGCGCCGGCACGACCGGCTACCAATCGCTGTCGAACTCGATTGCGCTGAACATGACCAGCGACTCCCATCAGGGTCGAGTCCAGTCGCTGATGATGTTGAGTTTCGCCGGGTTCGGAATCGCCGCTGCTCCGCTGGGGCTGCTCGCGGAAGCGATCGGCCTGCGCCAGACGATCGCGTTGATGGGTGCGGTGACGCTGGCGACGGCGATCGGCTACGGCGTACTCGAACGAAACGTGCAGACGGAGATCGAACACGGGCTGCGACCGGACGAATCGGTGCCGGCCGAACCCGTCAGCAACTGAGGTCGGCCAGCTCTGCGGCGAGGTTGGCTCGGGCGCGGTCCTCCCAGCGGTCGCGACCGAACGAGGTGAGGTAGATCGCCGGGCGGGCGAGGAAGCCGTCGAGCACCGCAGTGCGCCCCGCTCTCCAGTCGTCGTCGTCGACGTTGCGGTACTCGGAGCGCACAGCGGCGACATATGAGGAATACGCCGCCGGGTCGGCGGCCAGGATGGCGAGGTCGGCGTCGAGCAGGATGGCGGTGTCGCCGCCGGCCGGTTCGGCGATCGCGGCACCGTGCTCGGTGGCCTCGATCATCGAGCCGACCCGTTCGACAGCGGCCTCGTCCCAGCCGATGGCGGTCAGGTCACGTCGGGCCAACCGGGCGCTCGCTCGCTCGTTGGCCGGGTAGTCCGGCTCGTACACGGCATCGTGGTAGAAGGCCGCAGCCACCACTTCGTGCAGGTGTTCGACGTGCTCGGTGGCGGCCAACTCGTCGACGTGGCGGATCACCCACGCCACGTGCGTGGCCGAGTGATATCGGCGGTGCTTCTCGCGGTGGCGGGCCAGCAGGTTGTCGAGCAATCGGCGTTGGCCTCCGACATGGAGCTGCCACGCGACTTCCAACTCGAGCGTCACATCGGTCACGCCTCCAGTGTGCCAGCGTCGATGTGTCAGGGTGATCGGCGATGACGATCCTGATCGACGAGGCCCGTTGGTGGTGGCGCGGCAAGCGGTGGTGCCACCTGGTCAGCGACAGTTCCTACGACGAGCTGCACGACTTCGCCGACCGGGTCGGGATTCCCCGACGAGGATTTCAGGGTGATCACTACGACATCCCCGAGGAGTACCGCGCCGAGCTCATCGGGGCCGGTGCCGAGCAGGTCGAGAGCCGCGAACTGGTTCGGCGCCTTCGTGCCGCCGGGCTGCGCCTGAGCCCGGCGGAGCGCCGTTCTCGGATCGACCCTGGCCTCGGATCGTGAGTACGTGCTGGACAGGGCGCGTAACCGATGAGAGCACTGTTCCAATCAGGTCGTAACCTCGACCCAATGGCCGCCGTCGCAACCATCTTCCACAACCGCCATTGAAACTCTTCGACCAATGCCGTGCGCATTGCCGAAGAGCTCGGAATCGAGGTCGACATCGTGAACTACATCAACAACCCACCGGACGCCGACACACTCCGTTCGATCATCGGCAAGCTCGAAGACGAGCCGACCGCGCTGGTGCGGCGCGACAGCAAGTGGAAGAAGCTCGGCTTGACCGATGACGACGCCGCCACCGAGGATCAGATCGTCGAGCTGCTCGTCAAGCACAAGCAGCTGCTCCAACGGCCGGTGGTGGTCACCGCCGACACGGCGATCATCGGTCGCCCGAAAGACCGAGTGACCGAGCTGCTTGCGCCGCTCGCCTCGCGGTCGGGGAATGATGCCGGCTGAGTGAGCGCTGAATCTGCAACCCTGGACGAGGTCGAGCTGGACGGCGTCGAGTCACCCGAGCCGCCGTCGCGCTGGAAGCTGCTTGCGACCACGCTCAAGGCGCAGCGTCGAAACCTGATCATCGGCTCGTTGATCGGGCTGATGTGGATGGTCGGGAAGATCTCGGTCCCGATCCTCGTTCGTTTCAGCATCGACAAGGGCATCGAACAGGGCGACTACCTCTGGCTCTGGGTGCTCCTCATCGTGATGGCCGGTGTGTGCGTCGGCACGTTCACGGCGCTTCGTCGCTTCTTCGCCTTCCGCGAGGCTCGCTGGACCGAGACTCGACTCCGCGAGATGATGTTCAACCACATCATGTCGCTCCATGTCGGATACCACGACCGGGCGCAGACCGGTCAGCTGATGAGCCGGTCGTCGAGCGATCTCCAGCAGGTCCAGTCGTTCGTCGTGATGATTCCGATCACGATCTCGAACCTGTCGATGGTGACGGCCGCCTCGGTGATCCTGTTCGTGTCCGACTGGCGCCTCGCTCTGGTCGCCCTTGCCCCGCTGCCGTTCGTCAACGTGGCGGGACGGCGCTTCTCGCAGTCGATTCATCCTGCGGTGCTGCAGATCCAGGCCGAGCAGGCCGAACTCGCAACCGTGGTCGAGGAGTCGGTCGGTGGCGTGCGGGTGATCAAGGGGTTCGGAGCCGAGGAGGTGCAGTCGAAGCGCCTGCGCAAGGAAGCCGCCGACATCAGAGGGGTCTCGATCCAAGCGGCGCGGATCCGTGCGAAGTATCTCCCGGCGATCGACCTGCTGCCGCAGCTCGGGCTCGTTGCCGTCCTCGGTTTCGGCGGGCTCCAGGTGATCAACGGCAACCTGACGGTCGGCCAGTTGGTGCAGTTCAACTTCTATGTGGCGCTGCTGGTCGGGCCGCTGCGAATGCTCGGGATGACGATCGCCTTCGCCCAGCGTGCCGGCGCCGCACTCGAGCGGGTCAACGAGGTGCTCAACACGGCGCCGATCGTGACCGACCCCTCCAACCCGACGCGACTCCCAGATGTCGAACCAACTGGAGCCGTCACGTTCCGCGATGTGCGCTTCGGTTACGACGCCAAGGCTCCCGTGCTCGACGGATTCGATCTCGACCTCGTGCCCGGACAGTCCGTTGCCCTGGTCGGTGGCACCGGATCCGGCAAGTCGACCGTCGCCCGGCTCCTCGTACGTTTCTACGACGTCGACGCGGGCTCGGTGAGCATCGACGGCGTCGATGTGCGCGACCTGGCACTCCATGACGCCCGCCGAGCGGTGGGGATCGTGTTCGAGGACACCTTGTTGTTCCACGACAGCGTTGCGGCGAACATCGCGTTCGCCAAACCCGATGCCGACCAGGACACCATCGAGCGGGCGGCGCGGCTCGCCGGCGCTCATGACTTCATCATGGGGCTACCCGGCGCGTACGGAACGATGCTCGGCGAGCGCGGCTATTCGCTGTCCGGTGGCCAGCGTCAGCGCATCGCAATCGCACGGGCGATCCTCGCGGACCCGCGGGTCCTGGTCCTCGATGATGCGACCTCTGCAGTCGACCCTTCGAAGGAGCACGAGATCCGCTCGGCGATGTCGACGGTGATGGACGGTCGAACCACCATCGTGATCGCCCACCGACCTGGCACGATCGCCCTGGCCGACACGGTGGTGCTGCTCGACGAGGGCCGAGTCGTGGCCTCTGGCCCGCACCAGCAACTCCTCGAGACGAACCATCGCTACCGCGAGGTGCTCGCTGCGATGACCGCCGAGGACGACGAACGACGCGCCGAACTGGCACGCGAGACGGGCAACGAACCATCCGTCCCGGTCGATGCCACCACCCCCGTAGGAGGTGACTGATGTTCGGGGTCGGCGCCATCTCCGACGAGGACAAGCTCGACGCCGACGAGGCGAAGAAGGTCTTGCGACGCGCGGGCCGCATGGCGCTGCCGTTCAAGAAGACCATCCTCGGAGCGTTGTGTTTCACGGCGATGTCGACCTTCGGTGTCGTGATGGGGCCGGTCATCCTCGGATGGGCGATCGACAACGGCATCACACCCGGTGACAAGACCGTGCTGCGCAACGCCGTCATCTTCTTTCTCGTGCTGACCGTGCTCGCCTACGTGGCGGCACGCCAGCAGTACATCTTGATCAACCGGGCGGGCGAGGGGTTCCTGCAGGCATTGCGCATCCGCGTGTTCGACCACATCCAGAAGCAGTCGCTCGCGTTCTTCGACCGCAACAAGTCGGGCGTGCTCGTGGCCCGAATGACCGCCGACATCGAGTCGATGGCCGAATTGGTGCAGTGGGGTCTGCTCCAATTCGTGGCAGCGATCCTGCTCGTCATCTTCGCCCTGATTCTCTCGTTCGCGATGTCATGGCAGCTCGCGCTCGTCGGGCTCCTGGTGATGCCGATCATCATCGTCGCATCGCGGAAGTTCCAACGCGACTCCAACGCTGCCTACCTCGATGTTCGCGAGAACATCGGCCAGAACCTCTCAACACTGCAGGAAGGGATCGCCGGCGTCCGGGTCATCCAGGCCTACGCCCGTGAGCCCGAGCAGCGCCGCCGCTTCGAGCAGTCGAACCGGGAGCTGTACGACTCGCACGTCCACAGCGTGAAGGTGTCGACCTGGTACTTCGGTCTCGTCGAAACGGCCGGGGTGCTCGCAACGGCGATCATCGTCGGCGTCGGCGGTTGGCTGTACACGCGCGGTGAGGTGGAGATCGGTGTCATCATCGCCACCGTGCTGCTCTTCGCCCAGCTCTTCGAGCCGGTGCAGCAGCTCTCGCAGCTCTACAACACGCTGCAGTCGTCCGCAGCGTCGCTCAGCAAGCTGTTCGGGATCCTCGACACCGAACCGGACATCCTCGACGGTGCCAGCGACCTGCCGCGCAACGGCGAGATGGTCGTCGCCGGTGTCGGGTTCCGGTACCCGGCGACGGAGAGCCCGGTTCTCAGCGACGTGTCGATCACCGTTGCCGATGGCGAACGCCTCGCACTGGTCGGCCCGACCGGCGCCGGAAAGTCGACGCTCGCCAAGCTGATGGCGAGGCTCTACGACCCGACCGAGGGATCGATCTCGTTCGGCGGCATCGATCTCCGTGACGCAACGCTCGCCTCGTTGCGCCACCGCGTGGTGGTGGTTCCCCAGGAAGGCTTCCTGTTCGGGGGGACGATCGCCGACAACGTCCGTGTCGCCCGTGCCGAGGCGTCCGACGACGACGTGCGCGCCGCGTTCGAAGCCATCGGCGCACTCCAGCGGTTCGAGGAGTTCCCCGAGGGAATTCACACCGAGGTGCGCGAGCGTGGCTCACGCCTGTCGGCAGGCGAGCGCCAACTGGTGTCGCTGGCTCGCGCGGCACTGGTCGATCCGGCGGTGCTCGTGCTCGACGAGGCGACGAGCAACCTCGACCCGGGAACGGAGTTGATCGTCGAGCACGCCCTCGACTCGCTGATGTCCGGACGGACGACGATCGTCGTCGCCCACCGGCTCTCCACGATTCAGCGGGCGGACCGCATCGGCGTCATCGACGGCGGTCGTCTCGTCGAACTCGGCAACCACACCGAACTGGTCGAGCTCGGCGGCAAGTACGCCGCCCTCGCCGACGCCTGGGCCAAGAGCCAACCCGTCGTCTGAGCACCGGACGCATCACCGATGAGCGGGGAGCGCAGGGTCAGGCTCGTTCGAAGACGAGGATGAACTCGACGAGCCCGTCGTCCTCGGTGCTGATCGCACCGAATGACGGGTTGTCGATGCCATAGTCCTCGAACAGGACCGGTATCGACCCCAACACGCCGATCCGGCCGTCGGTGGTCTGTGCGGTGACGTCGAACGTCACTGGATTGGTGACGCCCCGCAGCGTCAACTCGCCGACCGCGGTTGCAACGACCTGTGCACCGTCGGTGGGGATCTCACCGAACTCGATCGGTTCGGTGAGGCTGAAGGTTGCGGTCGGGAACTCGTCAGCGCTCATGATCCGGCCGGTGAACTGGCCGTCGCGGCGCGAGTCGTCACTCGTGATGCTGTCGACCTGCACCTCGATGTCGACCACGGTCGCCGTCGTACCATCGATGGTGAGGAGACCGTCGATCTCGTTGCTGCGCCCGACCGCGGTGACGTTCACCCCGGCAATCACCTCGTCGACCCGATAGCCGAACTCGGACGCCGTGGTCGGAACCCAGTCGCCGTCGAAGCCGGGGTCACCGGCCGGCGCCTCGGTCGTCGGGAGCGACGGTGGTTGCCGACGGGTCGGTGTCGGGAGTGGATTCATCGGTGGTGGCGGCGGACGTCTCGGGTGCTGCAGCTTCGGTCGTGGCTGTCAGTGCGTTCGAGAGGTCGGTCTCGTCCAGGGCGTCGGGCGAATCGTTGATGAAGTTCGCATAGACGAAGATGCCGGCGAAGAACAGCACGACGGCGCCAACTCCGCCGATCACCACCCACTTGATCCAGCGCCTGGATGACTTCTGCTGCTCGTCGTTGTCGGTCACGGCGAGATTCTGGCAGAGGTTGGGCCACCGCCAGCGGCGAGCGGGTGAGAACTTCTAGAGAATCTGCGAGAGGAACAGCTTCGTGCGGTCTTCGCGGGGATTGTCGAAGAAGTGCTCCGGGGTGCCGACCTCGACGACCTCACCGTCGGACATGAACACGACACGGTCGGCGACCTCGCGGGCGAAGCCCATCTCGTGGGTGACGCAGATCATCGTCATGCCGCTCGACGCCAGTTCCTGCATCGTGTCGAGCACTTCCTTGATCATCTCGGGGTCGAGCGCCGAGGTGGGCTCGTCGAACAGGATCACCTTCGGATTCATCGCCAGCGACCGAGCGATCGCCACACGCTGCTGCTGACCGCCGGACAGCTGCCCGGGGAACTTGCGCGCCTGCTCGGGGATCTTCACCCGCTCGAGGAGCTCCATCGCCTCGGCCTCGGCCTTGGCCTTCGGCACCCGACGGACCTGGCGCGGCGCCAGCGTGATGTTCTCCAACACGGTGAGGTGGGGAAACAGGTTGAAGCTCTGGAAGACCATGCCGGTCTCGCGGCGGATCTCCTGGATGTTGCGGATGTCGTCGGACAGCTCGACGCCGTCGACGGTGATCCGGCCCCGGTCGTGGGCCTCCAGTCGGTTGATGCAGCGGATCAGCGTCGACTTGCCCGAGCCGGACGGCCCGATGACCACGACCACCTCCTGCTTGCCGACGCGCATGTTGATGTTGCGCAGCGCCTGGAAGTCGCCGAAGAACTTGTCGACCGCTTCGACGTCGATCATCACCTCGCTCGACGACCCCATCATCTGGGTGGCGTCGGCGAAGACCTCGGCCGCAGTCGGGTCCTGGTTGGTCTCTGTGCTCATGGCTGCTCCGTCCGGCATCTCGGTTCCGTCTCCGTTGTCCAGGTCGCTCATCGTGTGCCCACTCCGAGGCGTCGTTCCAGTCGTTGGCTCTCCCGTGACATCGCGAACGAGATCGCCCAGAAGCCGAAGGCCACGTACACGAGCGTCTCGGCGATGCCGACACCGCGGAACGCCTCCTGGGCATGCACGATCTCGCGCACGCTGAGGAAGTTGATCACCCCGATGATGGCGAGCAGGCTCGTGTCCTTGAACAGCGAGATGAACTGGCCGACCATCGCCGGGATCACGTTGCGCAGCGCCTGCGGGAGGACGAGCAGTCGGGTGATCTGGGCGGGGCTGAGGCCGAGCGCCTGGCCGGCCTCGGTCTGGCCGTCGCCGACCGATTGGAGCCCGCCCCGGACGATCTCGGCGATGTAGGCCGCCGAGAACATCGTGATCGCAATCGTCGCCCGGGTGATGCTCGACAGCGGGTCGTCGGTGTCGAGGAAGAAGCCGATGAAGAACGCGCCCATCAGCAGCAGTGAGATCAGCGGCACACCGCGGATGACCTCGATGTAGGCCGTGGACAGGTAGCGCAGTACCGGAAGGCTCGACCGTCGAGCGAGGGCCAGCAGCAGCCCGAGCGGGAACGCCAGCACGATCGCGGCGCCGGCGACGACGATGTTGAGTTGCAGCCCGCTCCAGTCGGCCCAGTCGATGCCTGCGAGATCGATCGCGCCGGCGACGAGCCACATCGCGACCCCGAGGGTGACGAACACGCCGATCCGCAACGCGGGTCCAGGGTTCGACTGCAGCATGCCGATCACAGCGAGGGCGAGCGAGGACGAGCACGATGCCGCTGGAGAAGCCGACGCCGTCGACGATCAGCCGCCGCACGAACACTGCGCGCCGACGATCGCGACCCCGACCCAACCGACCGCGGTCGGCAGTCGATCCTGTACGTCGCCGAGGACGTCGAACGCGAACGGTGTCGAGCGCAGCGGCGAGGAAGAGCCACGCCAGGCCGCCCGTCCCGCTCAGCGCCTGGAACCCGGCGACACCCAGCAGCAGCCCGGCGCTGAGCATCAGCGAGAGCCGCTGCGCAACGTTCACGAGGATCAACAGCACGGTGGCACCGGCTGCGATCACGTACGCCGCCGTGTTGTTGAGGTCGGACACCGTGGTGAGCGTGACAGCAGCCAGTGCGAACGGCGTCAGCAGCACGACCTTCGACAGCGGATTGCGCAGGGGGCGGGTGGCGAAGAACCCGGCGACGCCTGCAGCGATGCAGCCCGACCACGAGCAGATAGGGCCCGAGGGTGCGGGCGCCGATCGCCAGGCTGGCGCCGACGAACACGGCGATCGAGCCGTAGGTCGAGACGGTCTCGCGGACGGTGACGGGGACCAACTCGACGCCGGCTTCGTCGGCGACCTGGCGGGCTCGGGCACGGAAGTAGCCGACGAGGAGACCGATCGCGCCGCTCATCATCAGCAACTGCACGACGATCCGGGTCCGTTCCTGACGCGGGAACACACCGAGCATGAACAACTCGAGGTTGTCCGCCACAGCGTTCCACTGTGCCGTCGAGAACAGGAATCGCAGGGCGTAGTAGCCGCCGTAGAGGGCGATCGCCCCGAACACGATCGTGATGATCGAGTTGTACCAGTTGTTGAACAGATTGGCCCTGATCCACTCCCGCGGCGTGCGGTCGCCGTGGCGCGGTGCGTTGGCCTCGGCCAGTGCGTGGGCGATGTCGCCGCCGCCGTCGTCGGGGGCGACGGTGTAGCCCCAGTCGATGCTCATGTCACGACCTCCCCTCGATCCGCAGCTTGCGGTTCACGATGTTCAGGATCAGCGAGATGAACAGCGAGAAGACCAGGTAGCAGCCCATCAGGATCAGGATCATCTGTGGCGCCGGGTTGCCGTTGCCGATGGCCGTGCGGGTGAGCGCGGTGATCTCGGGGAAGGCGACCGCGGTGGCGAGCGAGGAGTTCTTCACCAGGTTGAGGAACTGGTTGATGATCGGTGGCAGGGCGATCCGGGCGGCCTGGGGGAGGATCACGAAGCGGTAGCGCTGGAAGCCGGACAGCGCGAGCGCATTGCCGGCCTCGATCTGCCCCTTCGGCACGGCGAGGATCGAGCCGCGGATGATCTCGGCGATGTGGCTGGCGGTGTAGATGCCGAGGGCCAGGGTGAGCGCGATGTAGCCGTCGTTGGTGGCGATGCCGCCTTCGATGATCCGGCCGCTCTCCGACACGACCGGCCACGAGATCGAGATCGGCCCGCTGAGGGCGAAGTAGGCGGCAAGGCCGACGACGAGCAGGGTGCCGAAGGAGTAGAGCACGCGGTGGTGGGCGGCGCCGGTGCGTTCGTTGTACCGGGTGCGCCAGACCCAGACGGCGATGGCGGCGACGAGGCCGATCGCCATGATGATCCAGAACGTGCCGCCGTTGTCGTTGTTCTGGAGCGAGGGGAAGCCGAGCCGGCGTGCTCGACAGGATCATCAGGTTGTTGTCGGTGCCGGGAATCTGGACCAGCTGTGGCGGGTTGGCCGGGTTGAACTGGGGGAGCGGCCCGAACGTGAACAGCGCGAAACCGAAGAAGATGATGATGACCAGCACCGGGATGTTGCGGAACGTCTCGACGTAGATCGTCGCCAGCTTGCGGACGAGCCAGTTGGTCGAGAGCCGGCCGATGCCGACGAGGGTGCCGAGGATCAGGGCGATCGTGACGCCGACGACCGACGACGGCCGCGGTGTTGCGGATGCCGACCCAGACCAGGTCGCGGACCGGCGACGGCCGGGTCGAACGGCGAGTCGCGGATCGCGAAGCCGGCCGGGTTGTCGAGGAACTCGAACCCGGTCGGGATGCCCTGTTCGTCGAGGTTGCGGGTCAGGTTGCCGAGCAGCCAGCGGACGGTGACGATCGCAAGGATCGACCGCGGCGATCTGGGCGAGATCCGCAGTACTCGGATGTCACGCCAGAACGGCGGTCGGGTCGACACGACGGCGCTCGTCGCCGTCAAGGTTTCCGCCACGAAAGTGCCCCCAGAGAAGTGGTGTAGGAGAGTCAGGACCCGAACGGGGGCCCGACCAGCGGTCGGGCCCCCGTCACGGATCAGTTCAGGATCGAGTTACCGGGTGATCAGCGGTACGGCGGCACGTACATGAGGCCGCCCTCGGTCCACAGTGCGTTCGGCGAACCCTCGAGCGAGAGACCGATCGGCACGATGTGCTCGTTGTAGATCTCCTCGTAGTTGCCGACCTGCTCGACGACCTGGACGGCGAAGTCCGGCGGCAGGCCGAGGCCGCCGTCGAAACCGTCGAGACCGAGGAACCGAGCGATGTTCGGGTCCTCGCCGTCGTAGCTGCCGATGTTCGTCGAGTCGAGGCCGAACTCCCAGGCCTGGACGGTCGCCATGATCGCCCAGTTGACCGCCTGCGCCCACTCGGTGTCGCCGTCGGAGACGACGGGGCCGAGCGGCTCCTTGGAGATGACCTCGGCGAAGATGAACTGCTCCTCGCCGCCCTCGCCCTCGATCGAGGACTTGAACGCTGCGAGCTGCGAGGCATCGGACGTCCACGCTTCACACTGGCCCTGCTCGTAGGCGGGGCGCAGCTGCGTGTTGTCCTCGAACACCACGGGGGTGAACGGGATGCCGCGGGCGTTGAACACCGAGGTGAGGTTCAGCTCGGTCGTCGTGCCCGACAGCACGCAGATGCTGGCGTCGGCGAGGTCTTCGAGCGTGGTGAAGCCGGTCGAAGCCGGCACCATCATGCCCTGGCCGTCGTAGAAGGTCGTGAACAGGAAGTTCGCGCCCTCGGTGCCGTCACGGGTGGCGGTCCAGGTCGTGTTGCGGATCAGCACGTCGATCTCACCGGACTGCAGCGCCGTGAAGCGGGCCTCGGCGGTGAGCGGGACGTACTCGACGGCGTCGGCGTCGCCGAGGACGCCGGCGGCGACCACGCGGCAGAAGTCGATGTCGAAGCCGCAGTACTCGCCGGCGTCGTCGATGATGCCGAAGCCCGGCAGCGTGTCGTTGGCGCCACAGATCAGCGTGCCACGCTCCTGGACGGCGGCGAGCCTGCCGCCGTCGGACTGCACGACCTCGACCGTGTCGTCCGGCTCCTCGCCACCGTCGGTGGTCTCGGCATCGGTGGTCTCGGTCTCGGCGTCGGTGGTCTCGGTGTCGGCGTCGGTGCCGTCGCTGCTGTCGTCGTCGCTGTCGGACGAACAGGCACCGGCCACCAGGCCAAGGGCCATGATGACTCCTGCAGTTCGCTTCCAGCTGGAAGCTCTCCCCCTACGAATCATGAATCTCCTCCTCGGAGTGTTGTTGTCGGTCCACAATCGACGGTGGGCTGTCGTTGCGGTGGCGATGACCGTAACAGAGCCAGATGACCAGGTCGAACAAGTGTCGTGAACGCTGCATGTCCGCTCTGTGTCGAGCGGCAGTCCTCGAGGCGACCGACAGTGCGGTCTCGGCGCTGTCGGTGCGCCAGACTGTGCGCCATGACTGACGCCAGTGCCACCGTGTCCGCCGTCGCCGTTTCGACGGCTCGCTCCGCCCCCAAGACCGCAACCGCCGTCGGCTGGGCGGTCGCCACGAAAGGTGCGGTGCCACGCCAGCTCGGGCTGAGCCGATCGGCGCTGGAGATGAACGGATTCGAGGGCAAGGCCGGGCCAGGTGCTCGCCGTTCCGAACGGCGATGGTGTCGCTGTGGCGATCGGGGTGGGCGACCCCGGTTCGGTCGATGCTGCAGGCCTTCGCGCTGCTGCGGCGGCGTTCGCCCGGGCGGTGCCGAAGCACGCTCAGCTGGCGACGAACCTCGCCGATGTCGATGGGGTCGACTCCCGAGGCGGCGGCCCAGGCAGTCACCGAAGGGGTGCTGCTCGCGTCGTATCGCTACACCGGGCTGAAGAACGATCCGAAGAACGCGCTCGCGCTCGAAACCCTCACCCTGGTCGCCGGCGCCAAGGGGGCGAAGGACGTCGCCCGGGGCGCCGAGCGGGGCAAGGTGGTGGCGTCGGCCGCGGCGTTCGCTCGTGAGCTGGCAAACACTCCGCCCACGCACCTGAACGCGAAGGACATCGCTGCGAAGGCGGTCGACATCGGCTCCGCCGCTGGCCTTCATGTCGAGGTGTTCAACAAGGATCAACTCGAACAGATGGGCTGCGGCGGCATCCTCGGTGTCAACCGCGGCTCGACCGAGCCGCCGCGGATGGTCAAGCTGACCTGGTCGCCGAAGAACCCGACCGGCCATCTCGCGTTGGTCGGCAAGGGGATCATGTACGACTCCGGCGGCATCTCGCTGAAGCCGAGCGACAACTTCCACCAGAACATGAAGATGGACATGTCCGGTGCCGCGGCGGTGCTCGCGACGATGAGCGCCCTCAAGGAGCTGAAGGTCAAGACCAAGGTCACGGCGTGGTTGATGTGTACCGACAACATGCCATCGGGCAGTGCGCTCAAGTTGGGTGACGTGCTCACGATGCGCAACGGCAAGACGGTGGAGATCCACAACACCGACGCCGAAGGACGCCTCGTGCTCGCCGACGGCCTCTCGTTGGCGGTCGAGGAGGCACCCGATGCCATCGTCGACATCGCCACGCTGACCGGCGCCGCGCTCGCGGCCCTCGGCGACGGCATCGCTCCGGTGCTCGGCACCAGTCAGCCCCTCGTCGATCAGTTGATCGAGCGTTCCGATGCGACCGACGAGTTGATCTGGCAGCTTCCGCTTGCCTCGAAGCAGTATCGCAAGCTGCTCGACTCCGTGGTCGCCGACATGAAGAACATCGGCGGTCCCTACGGTGGGGCGATCACTGCCTCGATCTTCCTCAGCGAGTTCGTCGGCGACGTCCCGTGGGCACACCTCGACATCGCCGGGCCGATGCTGGTCGGCGCCGACGACGGCATCTCCGCCAAGGGTGCGAGCGGATTCGGGACGCGGCTCTTGATCGACCTCGCGTCGAACTTCAACCCGCCGGCCTGAGCCCGCCTGCGTCGAGCCGGGCGGCGTTGTCGGCCACCTCGGCGGCGACAGCGTCGCTCACCCCGAGTGCCACCAGGTGGTGCTCGATCTCCGACGAGTCGTCGCCGACGTCGAGCATCGCCGCGGCGAGACGGTGCGCCCGTGTGAGTTCCTCGGCACCGATCGACGTCCGCAACCAGGAAGCGTGAGTCGCTTGCACCGAGTCGGGCATCCGCCGAAGATGACGGAAGCTGATCGGAGGAATGCGCCGCCGCACCGCGAGGCCGCCGTCGATCGGATGTGCGAGCCCGAACATCACGCAGCGTTGCAGTGCCTTGCTGAAGGGTGACGACCGGCCGGTCGTGTAGCTGAGGCCCATCTCCCGAGCCGTTGCCTGCAGGTCGAGTTCGTACCCCTCGGGGGAGCGCTCGAGCCCGGCGACGAGGCGCCGGACCAACCACGTCGCCGTCGGGCCCAGAACGCCGAGCCAGAACACCTCGACATAGCGCGAGCGTGGGTCGAAGCCGTCGTCGTCGACCACCGGGTCGAGCCAGGGTCGGACGATGATCGATGGAGCAGACAGCTGGGGTGAGATCTCGGACATGGCGCCCTCCCTCGGTTGGGAACTGATGGGGAGGGAGCCGGCGATCAGACAGTGGGCGGTGACCTGACCGGAGCGGAACGTCGCCGCTATTGGGGGGTGGTCAAGCGCAGTGCGGCGATCAGCTGTTGCAGCGTCGCCCGGTGTCGATTGATCACGTCGACGGACTCGCTGATGAGCTGCGCGTTCGCCGGCTCCTGAGCTCGCAGCGACAGGTTGGTGTCGATGGACGCTGCGAGGGCCGACATCGTCTGCGCGAGTGGCTGCCAATTGGGGTCCTGGACCTCGAGGTACTGCTGCTGGGCACCGATGGCGACGTTGTCGAGGCGGCTGCGTTCGACCGCCCAACGCTGCTGTGCGGCTGCGGCCGGGGCGGCCATCAGTTCCAGCGACAGCTGGTCGGTGATCCACTGTGATGTGCTGAGCAGGCTGGCCTGCGGTGACGCAGCGGACGGGGCTGCGGGTGGTGCAGCTGACTTCTTCGAGCGTCCGATCACTCCGCCGATGACGACCGCCAGCAGGAGCAGGCCGCCGATGATCAGCACTGGGGCCACCCAGCTGTTCTCGTCGTCGGTGTCTCCGGACTCGGGCGCCGTCGTGGGCTGAGGCGCCGGCGCGTCGGTCGGCGCCGGTGCTTCCGGTGCGTCGGTGGGCGCCGGTGCTTCCGGTGCGTCGGTGGGAGCGGGGGCAGCCTCTCCCGGTGCATCGGTTGCCGAGGGCAGACCGTCTACCGGGCCATCGCTTCCACAGGCGCCGAGGACGCCGGCGAACACGGCGATGGCAGCAATCGCGGAGAGTCGAAAGACGCGTCGTTCCATCGCCTGGACGATAGTGACAGCGCGAACGAATCGGGTGGATCAGCCGGCGATGATGTGATCGAGGGTGAGGTCGGGCTCGTTCTGTTCGATGCGGGCGAGTGCGTACTTGTTCTCGAACAGCGCCACGAGCTTGCCGTCGAGCCGGGCGAGGATGCGCACACCCGGCTTCTCCCGGAGCACGTCTGCCGACTGTTTGTCGGTGAGGCGGATTGCCTGATACGGCGCCGACAGGATCTCGATCGGGGCATTGAATTCGATGTCGAGCCGGTTGGCGAACACGTCGAACTGCAGCTGGCCGACCGCCGCGAGCACCGGGGAGGCGTCGCCCCAGTCGGGGTCCTTCAACACCTGAACGACGCCTTCCTCGTTGAGCTGATCGAGGCCCTTGCGGAACTGCTTGGTCTTGCCCGTGTCGAGCGGGCGGGCGGTGGCGAAGACCTCGGGGGCGAACGCTGGGATCGGCGGGAACTTCACGGAGGGACCGGTCTCGTCGTAGAGCGTGTCACCGAGGTTGAGTCCGGTTGCGTTGACGAGACCGACGACGTCGCCGGGGAACGCTTCGTCGACCGTGGTCCGCTCGGCACCGAACACCGTGGAGGCGTACTTCGTGGCAAAGGGCTTTCCTGTGCGCTCGCAGGTCATCACCATGCCGCGGTCGAACTTGCCCGAACAGATCCGGGCGAAGGCGATGCGGTCGCGGTGGTTGCGGTCCATGTTGGCCTGCACCTTGAAAACGAACGCCGAGCACGGCTCGTCGAGATGACGAGGTTTGTCGTCGACGTCGAGGCGTGGCATCGGTGCGGGTGCCAGATCGACGATCGCGTCGAGCAAGTGGCGCACACCGAAGTTGGTGAGTGCCGAACCCGCGAACACCGGGGTCGACTCGCCGGCGAGGAAGGAGGTCATGTCGACGTCGGCCTCCATCGCTCCGAGCAGGTCGGATTCTTCACTGCTCTTGGTCCAGGCAGCGCCCTCCTCGGTGGCAGCGCGCTCGGCCGGCACGTCTTCCTCGGGGGCGATCTGGCTGCCGCGGGCCGTGCGGGTGAACCGGGTGAAGATGTCGGTACGGCGATCGATCACACCGCGCAGGTCGCCGAACGAACCGACCGGCCACGTGGCGGGAGTGGGGCGCAGGCCGATCTGCTCCTCGATCTGGTCGAGCAGCTCCAGCGGCTCCATGCCGGGGCGGTCGAGCTTGTTCAGGAAGGTGATCACCGGCAGGCTGCGCGATCGGCACACCTCGAACAGCTTGAGGGTCTGCGGCTCGATGCCCTTGGCCGAGTCGAGCACCATCACCACGGCGTCGACGGCGGCGAGCACCCGATAGGTGTCTTCGGAGAAGTCGCGGTGACCCGGCGTGTCGAGCAGATTGAGTTCGTGGTCGCGGTACGGGAAGTTCAGCGCGGTCGAGCTGATCGAGATGCCGCGCTTCTGCTCCATGTCCATCCAGTCGGACGTTGCGGCGCGGCGACCCTCATGGGCTTTGACGGCGCCACCGGACGTGATCGCACCGGCGTACAGCAGGAATTTCTCGGTGAGCGTGGTCTTGCCCGCGTCGGGGTGACTGATGATGGCGAACGTGCGACGACGCGCGGCTTCGCTGAGCACCTGGGCGGACATCTGCCCGAGGCTACCGCCGGGCCCACACCGGAGGCGATGAGCGAACCGCCCCGCGCCCGGTTCGCTCATCGCTTGCAGCCGGGGTTGCCGACATCGGTTTGCGCGGTCACAGTGGTGCGATGTCGACAGAGCTTCTGCAAGCGGCCACGGAGGTGGTCGCGAACGCCCAGCGTGTGGTGGTGCTCACGGGCGCCGGCATCTCGACCGATTCGGGCATTCCTGACTTCCGCGGCCCGAACGGTTTGTGGACCAAGAACCCCAAGGCCGAGAAGGCGAGCGACATCCGCTACTACTTGGACGATCCGGAGGTTCGCCAGGCCGCCTGGAAGAACCGATTGACCACGCCGGCCTGGACGGCCGAACCCAATCGCGGGCACGCCGCGATCGTCGAGCTCGAGCGGCGAGGACAACTGCACGGCCTCGTCACCCAGAACATCGATGGGCTGCACCAGAAAGCCGGCAACGACGCAGCCAAGGTGATCGAAGTGCACGGCACGGTGTGGTTCACGCGGTGCTGGGAGTGCCAGGACCGACGTCCGATGGATCAGGCGCTTGCTCGCGTGCGGGCAGGCGACAACGATCCGTCGTGTCTCGAGTGTGACGGCGTCCTCAAGAGCGACACGATCAGCTTCGGCCAGGCGTTGGTGCCCGAGGTGATCGATCGGGCGATGCAGGTGAGCGACGAGTGCGATGTGATGCTCGCCGTCGGCTCGACGCTGAGCGTGTTCCCGGTTGCGAACTGCGTGCCTCGAGCCAAGGCCGCCGGCGCGCAGGTGATCATCATCAACGGAGACGAGACGGCAATGGATCGCTATGCCGACTGGCTGCTCGTCGGCCAGATCGGTGAGATCCTTCCGACACTGGTCGGGTAGCGCTCAGAACAACGCGACGAACAGGGCAAACGTTGCAACGATCAAGCCGCCGAGCAGCGCAGAACGAATCGCCACAGGACCTGCGCGTCGGGCCAGGGAACCCCAGAGCTGGATGCCTCCCGCAGGCGATGACGGGTGAGGCTCGGCGTCGGTGAAGACAGGGCTGCTCGTTGCCTGTGTCTCGACGTAGTCCGGTTCCATCGGTGCCGATCGTAGTGCTCCGTCGAGATGATGTGTCCCGACCATCGGAGGCCCCGAAGCCGAGCAACAGGCGACCGACCTGGGTCGAGAGCGCTCAGCGCGGCAACCCGGCAGTCCGGCGGCTGGCGAGGAAGGCCCCACCGATCACGAACGCCACGCCGACGACCTCGAGCGCGAACACCTCGTCGCCGCGGAACGCCACGCCGAGTGCGAGCGCGACGACCGGAATCAGGTACGTGATGAACGACGCCCGGGTCGAGCCGACGCTGCCGACGAGTGTGCCCATCAACGCAAAGGCGATCCCGGTGCCGACCACACCAAGTATCACGACCGCTGCAACAGGCCCGGGCTCCCAGCTGGCGTCGCCGACCTGCCACAGGCCGTACGGCGCGGTCCAGACCGTCGCAAGCGCAAGCATCTTGGCCATCAGATTCACCGAGCCGTACCGCTGCTGGAGTGGCGCGGCGATCGTGAGCGAGAAGCCGTAGCACACCGTGGCGAGCACGACGAGCGCCACGCCGAACGCCTCGCTCGACCCGTCGCCGATCGAGGGCAGGCTCACGAGCACCACGCCGATGAACCCGACAGCGATGCCCACCAGCTGGGCGCCGCGGGTCGGCTGGCGCAGGAGCACCATCGCGAAGATCGCTGCGAAGATCGGGGTGCCACCGTTGAGGAGCCCGGTGACGGCCGAGCTGATGTGCTGCTCGGCGATCGGGAAGAGGGTGAACGGCACGGCCACCCAGGTGATCGACAGTGTCAGCAGGCGAAGGCGGTCCTCTGGAGCGATGGTGCCGCGCCGGCGGGGGAGTGGCAGCACCGCGAGTGCCAACGCTCCCAGGCCGACGCGCATGAGCGTGATCACGCCAGGCGGCAGCGCATCGAGACCGATGTCGATGAACAGGAACGACGCACCCCAGATGGCAGCGACCGAGAGAAACAACCCCCAGTCGGCTGCGGTGAACTGATCGTCCACGTCCGGCCGTCGTGGTGGCGCTCGTCACGCGAGCACGGTAACGGGCAGCGCGGCGTTGTAATCCTGACCAACTCGGTAGGCTTTGTTGCCATGGCAACGTTCCGTGACCTGCTCGCCGCCGCGAAGTCCGAGATCCGAGAGATCGACACCGAGGGTGCCGCTGCGCACATTGCCGACGGGGCGATCGTGCTCGACGTGCGCGAGCCCGACGAATACGAAGAGGGTGCGCTCCCTGGCGCAATCCACATCCCGCGTGGCCACCTCGAAGCGCAGATCGAGAACCGCCTCGCCGACAAAGTCGGCACCGATCGTCGTCTACTGCGCCGGTGGGGTGCGCTCGGCGTTCGCTGCGAAGACGCTCGCCGACCTCGGGTACACCGACGTCGAGTCGATGGAAGGCGGCTTCGGCCGGTGGAAGGACGAGGGCCGCCCGTGGAAGCAGCCCGCCTCGCTGACGCCGGAGCAGAACAACCGCTACAAGCGCCACCTGTTGCTGCCTGAGGTCGGCACCGAGGGTCAGGTCAAGCTCCTGGGAGCAAAGGTGCTGATGCTCGGCGCCGGTGGCCTCGGCTCACCTGCTGCCCTGTACCTCGCCGCCGCTGGTGTCGGCACGATCGGCATCGTCGACATGGACGAGGTCGACTCGTCGAACCTGCAGCGTCAGATCCTGCACAACATCGACCGCATCGGCGACCGCAAGGTCGACTCGGCCAAGAAGACGCTCACGATGCTCAACCCCGACGTCGACGTGGTCACCTACGACACGCGCCTCGACGCGTCGAACATCATCGACATCATCTCGGGCTACGACGTCATCGTCGACGGCGCCGACAACTTCCCGAGCCGCTACCTGCTCAACGACGCCAGCGTGAAGCTCGGCATCCCGGTGGTGCACGGCTCGATCTTCCGATTCGAGGGCATGGTCAGCGTGTTCCACCCGACGCAGGGCCCGACCTATCGCGACATGGTGCCCCAGCCGCCGCCCGCCGAGCTCGCACCCAGCTGCGCCGAGGCCGGTGTGCTCGGCGTCCTGCCGGGCATCATCGGTTCGATCCAGGCGCTCGAGACCATCAAGGTCATCCTCGACCTCGGCGACCCGCTGATCGGTCGGATCCTCACCGTCGACACCAACGACATGGAATTCCGGGTCTTCAATCTCAAGGCCGACCCCGACAACGAGGTCACCTACGCGAACCGCGATCGCATCGAGATCAAAGAACTCGACGGCCTCTGTGCTCCCGGGCTGTCGCACTGAGCTGATTCAACTGGGTTCGGTGAGGATCTCGGCTTCGAGCGGCGCGAGCTCGTCGCGTTCCTGCACGATCACGCCGACGAGCACCAGAGCGATGCCGATGGCTTCGATGCCCGACGGACGCTGATCGAGCACGAGCCATCCGAGAGCTGCCGCGGTCACCGGCAGCAATGCCAGCAGCAACGAGAAGCGGCGGATCGGGATGCGGCGCATCGTGAACTGGTCGATGCCGTAGCCGATCGCGTTCGAGAACACGCCGACCAACAGACACAGCGCAAGCAAGCGGGCAGATGTCCAGACGTCGGCGCTCCACGGTGCTCCGGCCGGAGCGATCGCCAGCGCACCGATCGCGAGTCCGATGCCGAGACCGGCGACGCCGCGGTCGAGGCGGGCGACCCGCGAGCCGATCACGATGTAGACAGCCCACATTGCCGAGGCCAGGCCGATGAACAGCAGGCCGAGCGCGTTGCCCTCGATCTCGCCGCCACCGAGCACGACCACACCGGCGATCGCGAAGAGCAAGGCGACGGCGTTGCGAGCCGACCGTGTGGCGACTGCGGCAACGGCGATCGGACCGATGAACTCGATCGTCACCGCTTTGCCGAGGTCGATGCGCTCGATCGCCAAATAGAAGAACAGGTTCATCAACGCGGTCGCCACGCCAAACAGCGCAGCAGCGCCGAGTTCGGCACGTGTCCAACGTTGACGCCACGCACGAGACACCACCACGAGAGCGATGGCGGCGCCGATCACGCGGAACCAGGCAACGGTTTGGGGTTCGACCTCGTCGAAGAGGCCGACGGCGATGACGGCGCCTGCGTACTGGGCGATCGCCGAGAGGACGAACAGCGCCTCTGGTTGGGCGGTGTTCAGCCAGCGGGTGAGTGGTGCCGACCGTCCCGACGGGCGAGGCCCAGTCTCATCAGTCAAAGAGTTCGGGATCGGTGTGGGCGATCTCTTCCCACATCGGCTGGAAGCTGAACCAGCCCGCAGCGTGGAATGCGGTGTTCTCGCGGTGTACGTGGCGTACTCGTCGTTGATCTCGATCGGATCGCCGGCAGCCATCGCCATGAGTTGTGCCTGGCACGAACGTTCCATCGAGATGAACCAGAACGCTGCTTCGTCGACGGTTTCGCCGACGGTGAACAGGCCGTGGTTCTGGTGGATGGCAGCCTTGCCGTCGGGGAACTTCGAGGCGAGTTCCTTGCCGGCCTCGATGTCGAACACCACAGCGCCACCCTGCTCGGAGATCACATGGTGATCGTTGTAGAAGATGCACGCGTCCTGGGTGAGCGGCGCCAGTGGGATACCGAGCGAGCTGAACGACTTGCCGTACGGCGAGTGCGCATGGGCGGCAGCGACCACGTCGGGGCGCGCGGCGTGGACGGCAGCGTGGATCACGAACGCCGCACGGTTGACCGGCTTGGTGCCGTAGACGACCTCGCCCTGATGGTTGACCAGGATGAGGTCGCTCTGCTTGATGTGGCGGAAGCTCATCCCGAACGGGTTCACCCAGAAGCAGTCGGGATACTCGGGGTCGCGGACGGTGATGTGTCCGGCGACGCCCTCACCGAAGCCGAACTTGCCGAAGACCCGCAACGCGCCCGCAAGATGGCTCTTGCGGTAGTAGCGCTCGTCCTCGACGTTGTCGAACGACGGGATGCCGTCGAGTCCGACCGTCTTCGGCGTGAGCTCGATGCCGTCGATCATGCCCGGGCTGGAGGTGGTGGCGGTGTCTTCGGTGATGGCCATTGGTCCACCGTACTCTCGTCCGGCGCCGCTGTCTCGGGCCGTACGATGCGATGATGGCCGAGATCAGTCCCGCCGACATCGCCGCGCCGGCAGCGAACTACGCCCACGCCATGCTCACCGAGCACGCGACACGGTGGCTGCACACCTCCGGGGTGGTGCCGGTCGCTCCCGACGGCTCGACCTCCGACTCGCTCGCCGAGCAGGCGAGAGTGGTGTGGGCGAACATCGACGCGATGCTGCGCGATGCGGACATGGGGCCCTCCGACATCGTGTCGGTGACCACCTACGTCGTCGTCGGCGAGGACCTGGTGTTGGCGAGGACCTGGCGGCGGTGATGGACGCAAGGGATCGTGCGCTCGCCGGCCACCGCACCGCGTCGACATTGGTGACCGTCCCGGCCCTGGCGCGCCCCGAGTGGCGCATGGAGGTGGCGATCATCGCGGCGCGGTGAGCACTGACGTACTCAACCGCTCCAGCTGCTGCTGTCCCCGCGATCGGGCCGGTGGGCCGTGGCTTCGAAGCTGGCCCGGTTGTGCTGCTCAGACGTGGTGCCCGAGCCGCCCTGGTGGCCGCCGGCGTAGTCGGCGCCGGCGGACAGGTTCTTCAGTCGCCTGATCTTGCGTCGAATCCAGTTCATCGTGACCTTCCTCTGCGTCGACCTCGACCGTACAGCGTCCCGGTCGTGCTGTCAGGGGGCCAGTGGTGCCAAACGGACCTCGCCGGTCGTCTGGATGGTCTGGTCGTGGCCGGGGAACGCCGAACTCCCGCCGCGAACTCGCCCGTCGGCGCGAGCAGGGGCGGATGCGGTTGCAACGTCGATGTGCTGCGACCATACCGGTGGATCTGCGAGCGGCGAGGTGCGTGCAATACGATCGCAGAGGTGGCCGACCCCGACGACCTGCTGCACCACGATGTCGTGCGCTCGACGAACGTCGTCGGCCGAGGATGACCAGCTTGCGCTCTGAACCAACCGAGAGCCACTCGTCGCACGAGGGTTCTCTCGCGGACCTCGACAGCGCGCTCGCAGCGCTGGGCGTCGACGTCACGAAGCTGGGTCCGAATCGCTCCGGCGAAGCCGATGAGCGAGGCGTCGACGAACCGGAGGCGCCCGGCGCCGAGACCCACGACGACACCGACGACGAACGCAACGACGACCCCGGCCGCCGGCGCCGGCTCGGAACACCGCTGCCGAGGAACTTCCGGTTGCTGTGGGCGGCCACGGCGCTGTCGAATCTCGGCGATGGACTCCGGCTGGTGGCGCTGCCGCTGCTGGCGACGTCGGTCACGTCCGACCCCCGGCTGATTGCCGGCGTCGTCGTCGCGCAACGGCTCCCGTGGCTGTTCCTCATCCTGCCGGGTGGGGCGTGGGCCGACCGGTTCGATCGCCGGTTGCTCCGGATGCGCCTCGACATGGCGCGCGCTGTCGTGATGTCGGTGCTGGTCGGCGCGATCGTGATCGACCAGTTGTCGATCGCGGTGATCTACATCGTCGCTGCGCTGCTCGCATCGGCCGAGGCCGTGGTCGACAGCTCCAGCATGGCGATGGTCCCCGCCACGGTCGAGGGGGAAGACCTCGAGCGCGCCGTGGGGCGTCTGGGCTCGACCGAGTTGGCGATGAACGATCTGATCGGGCCGCCACTCGGCGGGTTGCTGTTCGGTCTCGCGATCGCCGTGCCGTTCGGTCTCGATGCCGCCACCTTCGTCGGAGCCGTGCTGGTGATGGGGTTGATGAGCGGCAGCTACCAACCGGCCGCGGCTGCGGCGGTTGCGCCATCCGACCGCCCGTCGATGCGGGCCAGCCTCGCCGAAGGCATTCGCTGGCTCTGGAATCAGCGGTTGCTCCGCACGTTGGCCGTCGTCTCGACAGCGCTGGGTACGGCGTCGTTCATCGGCAATGCGGTGTTCGTCATCTTCGCCACGGACACCCTGGGGCTCACCGAGTTCGGCTACGGCATCCTCTTGGTGCCCGGCGCGCTCGGGGGGATCGCCGGCTCGCTCCTGGCGCCCCGATTCCGCCGGTTTCCCCTGCGTCGCACCCTGCCGATCTCCGTGATCGGCTCCGGCGCCTCGACCTGGCTGATGGCGGTGACATCGTCGCCGATCATGGTCGGAGCGCTGTCGGCGTTGTCGCTCGGCTCGGTGATGGTGTGGAACGTGCTCACCCTTGCGCTGCGCCAGCGCCTCATCCCCGACGAGATGCTCGGACGCGTCGGAGCGAGCTACCGCTTCCTGGTCTACCTCGGGATGCCGTTCGGAGCCCTGGTCGGTGGTCTCCTGGCCAACGAGTTCGGCGTCCGGTCGGCGATCTTCGTCAGCGGCAGCATCCTGGTGTTCGTCGGCCTGACCCTGCCGGTGGTGCTCCGGTGGGCCGAGCGCCAAGGGACGCCGCTCCAACCCGTCGTCGAGGCCTGACTCGGCCCGGTTGCGTGCAGCGACTGGGGTCAGCCGAGGTCGATGCCGGTCGTCGACGGGAGGCGGTCGACGGGCCCCTGGTCTCCCGTGCTGGGAGTGCCGTCAGGCTCGAACATCAAGATGCGTGTGCCGGGCTCGGCTCGAGGTCGGTGCTCGACACCGCGGGGAACGACATAGGTGTCGCCGGCATCCAGAACGACGGGCTCGGAGTCGCGGAGGTCGATGGTGAACCGGCCCTCCAGGACGAGAAAGAACTCGTCGGTTGCTGCATGGGAGTGCCAGGTGTGCTCGCCCTCGACCTTGGCCACGCGAACGTCGTAGTCGTTGACCCGAGCAACGATCCGAGGCTCCCACACTGTTTCGAAGCTGGCGAACACGTCGGCGAGGTTGCGTCGTGGCATACCGCCAGCGTAGATCGGTGCCCGTCAGATCAGCCCGAGCGCGAGCATCGCACGGGCGACTCGCTCGAAGCCGGCGATGTTCGCACCCACCACGTAGTCACCCGGTGCGCCGTAGTCGTCGGCGACCCTCAGGCACGTCTCGTGGATGCCCGACATGATCTCGGCGAGCCGCTGCTCGGTGTACTCGAAGCTCCACGCATCGCGACTGGCGTTCTGTTGCATCTCGAGTGCCGAGGTCGCCACGCCGCCGGCGTTGGCGGCCTTGCCGGGTCCGAACGCAACTCCTGCGGTCTCGAACGCGTCGACGGCGGCTGTGGTGCAGGGCATGTTGGCGCCCTCGACCACCGTGTGGCAGCCGTGTGCGATCAGGGCGCCGGCTTCAGCTTCGTCGAGTTCGTTCTGTGTCGCGCACGGGAAGGCGAGCTCACACGGAACGTCCCAGATCGACTCGCTCGAGAACGTGGCCCCGCGCCGCTGGGCGTAGTCCGCGATCCGCCCGCGTTCGGCGAGCTTCACCTCTTTGAGCAGCTCGAGGTCGACGCCGTCCGGTTCGTGGACGAAGCCGCCCGAGTCGGAACAGGCCACCACCACCGCACCGAGCTGGTGCAGTTTCTCGATGGCGTAGATGGCGACGTTTCCCGAGCCCGACACGACACAGCGCTTCCCGTCGAGCGACTTGCCCCGGGCGCGCAGCATCTGCTCGGCGAAGAACACCGCCCCATACCCCGTCGCCTCGGTTCGAACCAGCGACCCACCCCAGGTGACACCCTTGCCAGTGAGCACGCCCGACTCGTAACGGTTCGTGATGCGCTTGTACTGGCCGAACATGAAGCCGATCTCGCGGTGGCCGACGCCGATGTCGCCGGCCGGAACGTCGGTCATCTCTCCGACGTGGCGGTACAGCTCGGTCACGAAGCTCTGGCAGAAACGCATCACCTCGCCGTTCGATCGACCCTTGGGATCGAAGTCGGCCCCGCCCTTGCCTCCACCGATCGGCTGACCCGACAGCGCGTTCTTGAACACCTGCTCGAATCCCAGGAACTTGATCACTCCGAGGTCGACGGTGGGGCTGAAGCGCAGTCCACCCTTGTACGGCCCGAGTGCGCTGTTGTACTGCACCCGGAACCCGCGGTTGACCTGCACCTCGCCGGTGTCGTCCTGCCACGGCACGCGAAAGATGATCTGGCGCTCGGGTTCGCAGATGCGTTGGATGATCTTGTGCTCGGCGAATTCGGGGTGGCGGTCGATCGCCGGGCCGATCGACTCGAGCACCTCCATGGCCGCCTGGTGAAACTCGGGTTGGGCCGGGTTCGATCGCACGATCTCGTCGTAGATGGTCGCGAGATCGTCGTTCAGCATGCGGTCAGTGTCGCATGAGCGCTGTGTCGGAGCGCACTGGGCTCGGACAACTCAGAGGTGGGAGTCTCAGAGGTGGGAGTCGATTGCAGCCAGCAGTTCGTCGTAGGTGTCGAGTGCCGGAAAGTGGGGGAACTCGGCGATCACGTTCGGCGGGGCGTGGAAGAGGTAGCCCGCGTCGGCGGCGCCGAGCATGGTGGTGTCGTTGTAGCTGTCGCCGGCGGCGATCACGAGATAGTTCAGGGCCCGGAGCGCCTCGACGGCATGTTGCTTCTGGTTCGGTTGGCGCAGCTGGTAGTCGACGATCCGATCGTCGCCGACGACGAGGCGGTGACAGAGCACGGTCGGCCAGTTGAGCTGACGCATCAGTGGCCGGGCGAACTGCTCGAACGTGTCCGACAGCAGGATCACTTGCGTCCGGCTGCGCAATTCGTCGAGAAAGGCGACGGCGCCGTCGAGTGGTTTCAAGCCGGCGATGACGTTCTCGATCAGCGACATGGTCAGGCCGTGCTCGGCGAGCAGGTCGAGTCGATAGCGCATCAACACGTCGTAGTCGGGCTCGTCACGGGTGGTGCGGCGGAGTCCTTCGATGCCGGTGCGTTCGGCGACGGCGATCCAGATCTCCGGAACCAGCACGCCTTCGACGTCGAGGGTCACGATCGTCTGTTGCTCGCCGGTGTTCACCGTCACAGTCTCGCCGCTGCGCCGCCTGCGAGCGAAAATCCCCGTTTGCGTGACGGTTCGGGCGGACCGTCCCACCCGAACTGCCACGCAAACGGTGGGGGTGGCTACTCGGCGACGTGGGTGATCGGAAGCTGCGGGCGCTGTGGCGGCGGGCAGTCCTGGGCGGCCCAGCCGAGGTAGACGATGCCGATCAGCCGGTCGTCGGGTTCGAAGCCGCACAGTTCGAGGACCGGTGCCGGCTGCGTCAGTGCCGGTGTCGACCAGAAGCTCGCCAGCCCGAGTGCCGTCGCCGCGAGCAGCAGGTTCTGAATGCCGGCGGCGACCGCATCGCGGTTCTCGTCGTGCAGCATCTCGTTGTCGTGCGGCGCGCAGCCGACCACGAGGGTCACGGGCGTGCGGAGGTACTTGGTGCGGGTCTTGGCGCGCTTCACGTCGTCGCCGACGCCGACCCGTCCCATCTCGTCGGCCATCGTGTCGCCGAGACGGGAACGTCCCGCACCGGTGAACACGGCGAACCGCCACGGCCAGGTCTTCTTGTGATTGGGCGCCCAGGTCGCGAGCCCGCACAGTTCGGCGACCACGTCGAGGGGCACGTCTCGTCCCTGGTCGACGATCATCGACGTACGGCGCGATCGTGCGAGTCGTGAGAAGTCGTCGAATCTCGTTCGATCGATCACGTCCGGGGGAGTCATGGGTTCAGGATGTCACGAGGTCGCCCAGATCAGCACCTCGGCGCCATCCGGGCCGGCCGTCAGCGTCGGCGACCCGGCGCCGGTCAGCCGAACAGCGTCGCCGGCAGCCAACGAGCCGGCGACGTCCAGTCGTGCCGACCCTCGTGGCACGAACACGTGGACGTGGCGATCGTCGGGCACCGTCACCGACTCGCCGCTGCCGAGGCGTCCGCCCCAGAGCACGGCGCCCTGCTGGCGGATCGAGATCGCTGCGTCGTGGCCCTTGCCCGATGCGATCGGCACCAGGCCGCCCCGGTCGAGTTCGGCGTTGATGTCGAGCTGCTCGTAGCCGG
Source organism: Ilumatobacteraceae bacterium (assembly GCA_963848145.1). Classification (GTDB taxonomy): domain Bacteria; phylum Actinomycetota; class Acidimicrobiia; order Acidimicrobiales; family Ilumatobacteraceae; genus Sva-07. The sequence goes on along the minus strand of CAWKCN010000037.1, from coordinate 39,715 downwards.
GGTCGATCGACTCGGTGTCCGGCGGGACCCACATCTGCACGAAGTGCACGTCGTCGGAACCCGAGTTGTTCATCTCGCTGTGCCAGATGCCGGTGCCCGCCGACATTCGTTGGGCGAGACCGGGGTAGAGGACGCCTCGGTTGCGTTCGGAGTCCTTGTGCTCGAGTTCGCCCGAGAGCACCCAGGTGACGATCTCCATGTCTCGGTGGGGGTGCGTGTCGAACCCCGAGCCGCCACGGACGATGTCGTCGTTGTTGACGAGCAGCAGGCCGTGGCCGGTGTTGGTCGGGTCGTAGTGGCGACCGAAGCTGAACGAATGCTTCGAGTCGAGCCAGCCGATCCTCGTGTGTGGTCGGTCACTCGCACGCCTGACGTCGATGGTGGGAGTCGTGGTCATGCTCGGTCAAACAGTTGCGTCCGCAACAATATTCCGATCACGCCCACTGTCCAGCCGCTGCGCCCGGCCCTCAGTCCGGTCGACGCGCTCGGCTCGGCTGCACCCTGCGGCGCCTCGTTCGGCATTTTGGGGTACACCGGAGGCCACGGAGCGTCGGGCACCCCGTCGGCGAGGTCGGCGGCAAACCGCTCGACGAGTGGCGCGATCGACACGGCGGTGTCGTCGATCAATTCCCACGGATCGCCACGCTCGGCGAGACGGTCGGGAACGGTGTCGATCGTCGCCGCCTCGGGATCGATCGTGTCGAGTTCGTCCCAGCCGAACGGTGTCGACACCTGCGCACCAACCCGCGGGCGTGCACCCCACGCCCCGAACATGTTCTTGTGCGGGGCGTTCTGGTTGAAGTCGACGAACACCCGCGTGCCGCGCTCCTCCTTCCACCACTTGTCGGTGATCAGGTCGGGGTGCCGCCGTGCCAGTTCCCGCCCGAGCGCAACCACGGCGCCGCGCACTGCAAACGAGTCCCATCCGGGCTCGACGCGCACGTAGACGTGAATCCCCTTGCTGCCGGTGGTCTTCGCGAACCCGACCATTCCCAGCTCGGCGAGGAGGTCGCGGACGTGACCGGCCGATTCGCGCACCATGTCGAACGTGACACCGGGGGAGGGGTCGAGGTCGATGCGCATCTCGTCGTGGTCGTCGGGCGTCGATGCCCGAAACGGCCACACGTGCAACCCGAGAACCCCCATGTTCACCGCCCAGAGCACGTGTGCCAGGTCGGCGATGACGAGCGCACGCGACGGTGTGCCATTGATCGTCTCGACCGTCGTGGTTGCGAGCCAGCTCGGTGCGGAGTCGGGGATCCGCTTCTGGAAGAACGACTTCTCACGCACGCCGTTCGGGTATCGCTCGAGCAGGACCGGACGGTCGCTCACGGTGCGCATCAAGGCGTCGCCGACCGCGACGTAGTAGCGGGCGAGGTCGAGCTTGGTGCGAGGCTCCTTCGCCGGTCCGACCGACGGGAACATCGGCTTGTCCGGATTGGTGATCGCAACGATGCGAGCGCCGGCATCGACCTCGACCGGATCTCCGAACTCGTCGGCCTTCCCCATCCCGGGAACGCTACCCATCACATCAGGGGTCAGACCCGCGATGTGATCGTCACTGGCCGGAGTGGAGCTCCTCGTTGAGTGCACCCCACGAGCCGAGGCGGGCGCGAGCGACGACCTTGCCGCTCTGGCCGTCGCGGATGAACATCATCCGATCCTCACCGCTCAGCTCGCGAGCCTTGACCACGCCCTGGGGGGTGAGCACCGGGGTGCTCGCGGTGACGTACAGGCCGGCCTCGACGACGCAGTCGTCACCCAGGCTGATCCCGATGCCGGCGTTCGCGCCGAGCAGACAACGTTCGCCGATGGTGATCTGTTCGGTACCGCCTCCCGACAGCGTTCCCTGGATCGAAGCGCCTCCCCCGATGTCGCTGCCGTTGCCGACCACGACGCCGGCGGAGATCCGGCCCTCGACCATCGACACGCCGAGCGTGCCGGCGTTGAAGTTGCAGAACCCCTCGTGCATCACGGTGGTCCCCTCGGCCAGGTGGGCACCGAGGCGCACCCGGTCGGCATCGGCGATACGCACGCCGCTCGGAATCACGTAGTCGGTCATTCGGGGGAACTTGTCGAGACCGTGCACCGAGATGACGTTGCCCTGCCTGCGCAGGCGCATCCGTACCTCGTCGATCTCCGGCACGGCGACGGGGCCGATGCTCGTCCACGCCACGTTGTTCAACGCTCCGAACGTGCCGTCCATGTTGAGCGTGCGAGGAGCAGCGAACCGGTGCGACAGCAGGTGCAGGCGCAGGTAGGCGTCGGATGCCGAGGCCGGTGGCTCGTCGACGTCGATCGTCAGCCGTACCGGGCGGACGATCACGTTGCGGACCTCGTCGGTGGTGTCGCGCATCCCGAGTTGGTCCTCGATGTCGTCGACCGGGCAGTCGTCGTCGCCGAACTCGCCCCACCCGAGCCACCGGAACCACGTGTCGAGCACCGAGCCGTCCGCAGCGATCGTTGCGAGGCCAGCGCCCCATGCCATCCGTGTCATCTTCATCCTCTCTCGATGTGACGATTGGTGTCAGACACCAATCGTCACATGACTTCCGGTCGCAGTGTCGGGAACAGGATCACTTCCTTGATCGAGTCGACCCCGGCCAACAGCATGGCCACACGGTCCATGCCGATTCCCAACCCGCCGGTGGGCGGCATGCCGTATTCGAGTGCTCGGATGTAGTCCTCGTCGACCGAACCAGCCTCGGCGTCACCGGCATCCTTGGCGGCCTGCTCGTCCTCGAACCGGGCGCGCTGCTCGACCGGATCGTTGAGCTCGGAGTAGCCGTTGCCCAATTCACGCGAGTCCACGAAGATCTCGAAGCGCTCGGTGAGCCAGGGGTCGTCTCGATCGGCACGCGCCAGCGGGGAGATCTCGGTGGGGTGCCCGGTGATGAACGTCGGTCGCACGATGTCGGCCTCGCACAACGCTTCGAACAGTTCCTCGACGAGCTTGCCGCCGCCCCATCGGTCCTCCCAGCGAACGTCGTGCTCGTCGGCGAGCGCACGCAGGTCGGCGATCGGCTGGCTCGGGTGCACCGCGCGGCCGATCTTGTCGGACACCGCGTCGACCATGCGCACCCGGGGCCACGGCTCGGCGAGGTCGACGGTCTCTCCACGGATCTCGAGGACGGTCGTGTCGATCGCATCGCGAGCCGCTTGGGTGACCAACACCTCGGTGATGTCCATCACGTCGTTCCAGTCGCCGAACGCCTGGTACAGCTCCATCATCGTGAACTCGGGGTTGTGGCGGGTGGAGATGCCCTCGTTGCGGAAGATCCGCCCGATCTCGTACACGCGCTCCATGCCACCGACGATCAGCCGCTTCAGGTGCAGTTCCAGCGCGATGCGCAGGTACAGCTGGAGGTCGAGGGTGTTGTGATGCGTCGTGAACGGGCGGGCATGCGCTCCGCCTGCCTCGGCGTGCAACACGGGTGTCTCGACCTCGATGAACCCGCGCTCGTGCAGTGTCCGCCGGAAGCTGGCGATGATCTCGTGACGGATCTCGAACGCTCGCTGTGCTTCGGGGTTGACGATCAGGTCGGCGTAGCGCTGACGGAACCGTGTGTCGACGTCGCTGAGGCCGTGCCACTTGTCGGGCATCGGGCGCACCGCCTTGGCCAACAGTTGGACCGAGTCGGGCTTCACCGACAGCTCGCCCTTGCGGGTGGTCATCACGGTGCCGGTGGCCCCGACCCAGTCGCCGAGGTCGAGCCGCTTGATCGCCGCGAATGCGTCGTCGCCGACCACTGCTTTCGAGATGAACAACTGCAGGTCGCCCGAGCGGTCGCGGATGGTGGCGAACACGAGCTTGCCGGAGTCTCGCTTCAGCATGATGCGGCCGGCCACCGCCACGGGATCGTCGGTCTCGGTTCCGGGTTCGAGGGCACCCCATCCGGTGCGGACCTCGGCCACGGTGTGGGTCCGATCGAAGCGATAGGGGTACGGGGCGACCCCGTCGGCGCGCAGGTCGTCGAGTTGGGCGAGCCGGCGTGCCTTCTCGGCCGCCAGCCCGCTACCCCCGGTGAGGTTCGGGGCAGCGGAGGTCTCGGTCGGTTCGCCGCCGGGACGGTCGGGGGTTGCGTCGTCGGTGCTCACGGTCCCCCGACGGTACTCAAACGATCGGACGACGACTCGTTCGGTTCCGAACGTGGCATCCGATCGCGGATCTCAGACCGTACTCTGGGAGCGTGCGTGCATCGATCAAGACCGTTGCTGTCGGGCTGTTGGCCCTGGGAATCGCGATCCCCGTCGCAGCGCTGGGGTCTGACGACCCCATCGACCGGGCTGCCCGCGCCGTGAGGCAGGCCGTGCCCGCCACCTCGCTGGCGTCCGAGGTGGTCACGGTGTACAACTCCGGCGAGCTGCGCACCGACGTGCGCACCAGAGCGGTCGCCGCTGCGAGGACCGCTGGCGCCTCGCTGGCACTCGGCCGAGCGGCCAGCGTGGGCATGATCGGTCTGTATCGCGGCGACAACGCCGTGCAGTTGCCGCCGGCGGGATTCGCCTACCCGATGGGGACGACGGTGCTTCCGAAGGATGTCGTCGCCCAAACGATGGGGCGCGACGTCGCGGAGTCTCTGTCACCCGACGGGCTGATCCTCGGCGAGGTGTCGGCTCGTCTGAGAGGTGCACGAGCGGGTGACAGGGTGCTGCTGACGGCGTCGTCGGGGGCAACCGTGGCGTTCCGAATCGCAGCGGTGCTCGGTGCAGATCGCATCGGTGGCGCCGAGTTCCTGATGTCGGCGGAGGGCGGCGATCGTCTGGGAATCGGGCGATTGAGCCGTGTGGTGATGTGGGGGTTCTCGTCCAGAGCGGCGATCGATTCGGCACTGCAGGCGAACGGCCTGGTGTCGACCTCGGTGAGGATCCGGCGCAGCTGGGACCCGGCCGACCCCGACGACACGATCGGCATGGCCCAGACCAAAGCGCTGCTGGGCGAGTTTGCCTATCGCGTCAACGGGAACGGATCGGTCAGCCAGGACGCCGGCTTGGGTCGGCGGCGAGTCTGCCGTCCGGCCGCGAACTGCTGAACGGGTCGATCCCGATTCGTGCTCGATGTCACAACGACGTCAAGCCCGGCATCCAGGCTGCTCTCACCGAGGTCGCGGCAGCAGGCTTGGGTGGTGTCATCAACGTCAGTGACGCCAACACTGCCGGTGGCTGCCACCTCGCCCGCTTCAACCGCCTCACCCCGGACAGCTCACTGGGCTTCCTGTCGCGTCACTCGTGGGGGATGGCGATCGACACCAACACTCGGGGCTCGTGTCAGGGGTGCGCCCCGCCCGACTTCGTCACACGTCCGGGAGGGTGCACGGTGGTGCAGATCTTCCGCAAGCACGGGTTCGCCTGGGGTGGAAACTTCCTGACGCCCGACGGCATGCACTTCGAATGGGTCGGCGAACGTCGCGACGGGCTCGCCTACCCGTCGCGGTTCTGTCCCAACGTCGCGACCGGCGCCTTGACCCTGGACAATTCCGAGGTCGGCCAGTCGCGCCTGTACCAAGACGATGGACTCTTCGTCGGAGAGCACTGATGCCCACACGATTCCTGATCATCGGCGGAGGACCCGCCGGCAACATTGCGGCCACAACGGCCGCCCGTCTCGGCGCCGAGGTCGTGATGGTCGAGCGTGATGTGGTCGGTGGCGCCGCGCACCTCTGGGACTGCATCCCGTCGAAGTCGATGATCGCCACGGGCCGAGCGATCAGCCGCACGCGGGCGATCGGCGGCATGGGCCTCGCGACCGTCGACACCGCCGTCGATGTCGGCACCCTGACCGATCGCATCGAGTGGGTGAAGAACACGATGCGCGACAACACGAGCCGTCTGCTCGAGAGTCAGGGCGTCCGCATCGTTCGAGGCACTGGCCGTTTCACGGGGCCGAACACCGCCGAGGTCGTCGGACCGGACGGAACCGAAGTCGTCGAGTTCGACGCAGCACTGGTTTCGACGGGGTCGCGCCCGCGCATCCCGGAGTGGTGTGAGCCCGATGGTGATCGCATTCTGACGACCCGCGACTGCTATCCGCCCAAGATCTTCCCCGAGAGCATCACCGTCGTCGGTTCAGGGGTCACCGGCGTCGAATTCGTGCACATGTTCTCGTCGTTCGGCTCGAAGGTCACTCTGGTCGTCAGCCGCCAGCAGGTGCTGCCCGGCAAGGATCCCGAGGTCGCCGCCGTGCTCGAGGAGGAGTTCATGCGCCGCGGGGTCAAGTTGCTGATGGGAGCGTGTGCCCAGGCCATCGAGCGCACCGACGACGGGGTCACGGTCAACTGCGACGACGGTCGATCGGTCACCTCGACGCACGCCGTGCTTGCCATCGGGTCGATCCCGAACACCGAAGACGTCGGCCTCGACGCCGCGGGCGTCGCCGTCAACGACTGGGGCTATGTCGACATCAACCAGCACTGTGTCACCAACGTCGACCACATCTACGCTGCCGGCGACATCAGCGGCAAGCTGCCGCTGTCGTCGGTGGCATCGATGCAGGGCCGCAAGATCGCCGAGCACATCATGGGCGGCCACACCCGCAGCCACCGCCATCTCGACTACGACAAGGCGGCCTCGGCGATCTTCACCGAGCCGGAGATCGCCGACGTCGGTCTGGCCGAGGCAGAAGCCTTCAGCTCGGGTCGCAAGATCCGGGTGACGAAGGTGCCGTTCTCGTCGACTGCCAAGGCGATGATCAACAACGACACCAAGGGGTTCGTGAAGATCATCTCCGACCCTGCGACCGGCGAGGTGTTGGGTGGTTCCATCGTGGGCCGTCAGGCGGCCGAGCTGATCTCGGTGATCGCCGTCGCGGTCACCGCAGGGCTCACCGTGACCGACCTGGCCGAGAGCATCCTCGTGCACCCGGCGCTCAGCGAAGCGCTCTCCGAAGCTGCCGAGTGACCGCCGGCGGTCCGGGGTCACTCGGCAGCGCCTCCGTCGAGTTTGCGGCCGGCGTTCGTAGCGGCGAGGTCCATCGGTCGACGGGGCACGGGTGAGCTCGTGACGATGTTCGTCGTCGAGTCGCCTTCTTGCCACAGTTGATGCAGCAGTTGTTCGAGATGCCTGGTGCTGCGGACCCGAGCGCGGATCACGTGTGACTCCGACCCGGTGACCCGGTTCGCCTCGATGACCTCAGGAATGGCCCGGATCTTGTCGTCGACACCGCTCGCCGCGCCTGGCGCATTCAGCCGCACGATGCTGAGAATCGGAAAGCCCAGCGCCTCGTAGTCGACCACTGCTCGATAGCCGAGGATCACTCCGGCGTCTTCGAGTTTGCGCACCCGCTCGGCCACCGCAGGTGCGGTCAGACCGATCCGCTCGCCGAGTTCGCGGTACGACATGCGTCCGTCGATCTGGAGCAGATCGAGCAACGTCCGGTTGATGTCATCGAGCAAGAACATGGGCAGCTTTGGTTTCGAAGGTCATTGATCGCCAGGCTAACGAAACAGTTGCTCGAACGTGATCAATGCGATCAGAAACATGGAAGCAAACGTGGATTGAGGCGCGATCGTCCGTACCGTTTTCCGGCATGAACGACCAGATGAACACCGCGTTCCAGCAGCTTCTCGAGGCATGGAAGCGCCGCGACGACGCTCGCCGATCCGACGCCGACATCTGTGAGCTCGCCGCTGCCCGGCGCGACCTCGATCTCGCACGCAGCGAGATGTCGCGCACGCTCGCGAGCTGAGGGTGCAGAAGCGGGTTTCCCCGCGCTACTCGATCACAGCGAGGATGTCGCCGCCGCCGACGGTGTCACCGGCGGCAACCTTGATCTCCTTGACGGTGCCGGCCTTCTCGGCGTTGATCTGATTCTCCATCTTCATCGCCTCGAGCACCACGATGCCGGCGCCGACTTCGACGGTGTCGCCGACCTCGACGAGCAGCTTGACGATCGTGCCCTGCATCGGCGCCTCGACCGAACCGGACGCAACTGCCCCGCCGCCGCCTGAGCCGGAGCTGTGCTTCTTCTTCTTGGCCACGGGAGCACCTGCGACCGCAACCGCCGGCGCCTCGGGCACCCACATGTTGACGTCGAAACGCTTGCCGTTGACCTCGACCGTGGTCGACCGCTTGACCATCGGTTCGGCCTCCGGGTCGTCCGTCTCGGGTTCGGTGCTCTCGGCCTTGCCTCCGACCCCGGTGAGGTCGAGCACTTCCTCGACCCACTTGGTCGAGTGGGTGACCGCATGAAAGTCGGGATGCTTGAGAATCGCGAGGTCGGCGGGGATCGTGGTGGCAACCCCTTCGACGACCAATTCATCGAGGGCTCGGATGGTGCGGGCAATGGCGACCTCGCGGTTGCGCCCCCACACGATGAGCTTGCCGACGAGGTTGTCGTAGAACTGGCTGATCTCGTCACCCGACAGGTAGCCGGAGTCGAACCGCACACCGAAGCCGTCGGGCGCGACGAGCTTGGTGATCGGCCCAGGCGACGGCAGGAACTTGCCCTCGGCAACGTCCTCGGCGTTGATGCGGATCTCGATCGAGTGTCCGCGGCGCGACGCATTGACCTCGTCCTGGGTCATCGGTAGCTCTTCGCCACCGGCCACCCGGATCTGCCACTCGACGAGATCGATGTCGGTGATCATTTCGCTGACGCAGTGCTCGACCTGGAGGCGGGTGTTCATCTCGAGGAAGAAGAACTCGCCGTCCTGGAAGATGAACTCGACAGTGCCGGCGCCGTAGTAGCCAACCGCCTTGGCGGCCTTGACAGCCGCCTCGCCCATGGCTTCCTCGATTCCCTCGGGCAGGTTCGGTGCCGGGGCCTCCTCGACGAGCTTCTGGTGGCGGCGCTGCGCCGAGCAGTCGCGCGACGAAATCCACACGCAGTTGCCCTGCTTGTCGCCGACCAGCTGGATCTCGATGTGGCGGGGCCAGGTCAGGTAGCGCTCGACGTACACCTCGTCGCGACCGAAGAACGCCTTCGCCTCGCGTTGCGCGCTGGCCATGGCGTCGTCGACGTCGGCTTCAGCGTGGACGACCTTCATGCCTCGGCCGCCGCCGCCGTATGCGGCCTTGATCACGACAGGCCAGCCGTGCTCGTTGCCGAACGCTTTGATCTCGTCGGGCCCCTGGGCGAACTCGGTGGTGCCCGGCACGACGGGGGCGCCACCGCGAATGGCGGCGAGCCGGCTGGAGACCTTGTCGGACATCTCGTCCATCGCGGTCGGAGGCGGGCCGATGAACTCGACGCCGATCTCGGCGATCGCACGGGCGAAGTCGGCGTTCTCGGAGAAGAACCCGTAGCCGGGATGCACCGAGTCGGCACCGCTCTGCTTGATGACATCGATCATCACGTCGGAGTTGATGTAGCTCTCGGCCGCGGTCTGGCCACCGAGGGCATAGGCCTCGTCGGCGAGACGGACGTGCAACGAGTCGCGGTCGAGTTCGGAGTACACCGCCACGGTGGGGATCCCCATCTCTCGGGCGGCGCGGATGACTCGGACGGCGATTTCGCCACGGTTGGCGATCAGGATCTTCTTGAGCACGACTGCCAATGTAGGGGCCGTGAACGCCCGCGGAGACATCTGGAGTTCGAAGCGGTGGCCGACGGGCTTTGATGTGCACCATGTGGCCGAGACCGGGAGCACCAACGCCGACCTCGTCGACGCGGTGATCGCCGGTACCGCGTCGAACCGGACCGTGCTGGCTGCCGACCATCAGACGGCCGGTCGGGGCCGTCTCGATCGCCGCTGGGACGCGCCGCCGGGCACCAACCTGCTGGTGTCGATCGTGATCGCGCCCATCCCGCCGATCTCGGTCGAGTCGACCCACCGGGTCGGCCTGGCAGCGGTCGCCGCCGTCAGACGGTTCGTCGGTGCAGCCCACCGATCGGCCGTGGGCCTCAAGTGGCCGAACGACGTACTGCTCGGCGATCGCAAACTGGCCGGCATCCTGGCCCAACGGGTCCCCGGCCGCGACGCGGTCGTCGTCGGTCTGGGACTGAACGTCGGCTGGGCACCCGACGGCGCCGCTGCGGTCGGGGCATACGCATCGGATGCGGCCCCGCATCCGGCCGACGTCCTCGTGGCGGTGTTGGAGGAGCTCGCAGCGCTGCCGGCCGATGTGAGCGGGCTGTATCGCGACGCGCTGGTCACGATCGGTCAGCAGATACGCGTCGAGCTTCCCGGAGATGCTGCGCCGCTGTACGGCCGTGCCGTCGATGTCGACGCGGCCGGACGCCTCGGCGTGGTCGATGCCGACGGGGCCCGCCACGACCTCGAGGTCGGTGACGTCGTGCACGTCCGGGTGGATCCCCTGCCGGGGAGATGACCGCCCGTCCGAAGGAGACCGAGGCCGACCCGGTGTGAGACCGAGTTCACCGCTGGGGTGCCGTCGGGGCGGCCGAACGCGCCAGTAGCGTCGGAACCCATGTCGAAGCCCGCGCGCCACCGTCGGCGCAGTTCTGCGCCCCTCGCGCTCGTACTGGCGCTCGTCGTCGGTGCGGTGGGTGCAGTCGGAGTGATCCGGGCAGCGAACGCGAGGACGTCCGACATCGAGCGCATCGAGGGCCTCGAGCTGGCGCTCACACCGCAGGACGGCCCTGCGCGGAACTACCTGCTGATCGGGTCGGATTCCCGCGAGGGGGCCGACCCGAATGCTGCGGATTTCGGGGGGATCGGCGACGTGAACGAGGTGACGGGCCGGCGGTCGGACACCATCATGATCCTCCGTCAGGAAGAGGATGGCAACGGTGCATCGATCGTCAGCCTGCCACGCGATCTGTGGGTGGATGTCGTCGGATTCGGACCGAATCGGATCAACTCCGCGTACAGCCACGGCACCGACGTGTTGGCCACCACGATCACCCAGCAGCTCGGAATCCCGGTCCATCACGTCGTCGACATCGACTTCAACGGATTCAAGGACCTCGTCGACGTCGTCGGCGGCACCACGGTCTGTTTCCTGTACCCGACCCGCGACAAGAACACCGGGCTCGACCAGCAACCCGGCTGCCACGTCCTCGATGGAGTCGAGTCCCTCCAATACGCACGGAGTCGTTACTACGAAGAGTTCCGCGACGGACAGTGGCGCACCGACCCCACCTCCGACCTCGGCCGCATCGAGCGTCAACAGGCGTTTCTCCAGCAGACCGCAGACGGCACGATCGACAAGCTCCAGTCCGATCCGTTCCTCGCCTCGGAACTGATCGGAGCGGGAACCTCGGCCATGCGCATGGACCCCGGCCTCGACCCGGTCGGCGCAGCAGGCACGTTGCGCAAGGCGTTCGCCACGGGGTTGAACAAGTATCAGCTCCCGGTGTCGGGTGTGACTCGGAACGGCAATGCGGTGCTGGTGCTCGACCCCGGCGCCGAGCCGATTCTCGACTACTTCCGCGGTGTCGGCCCGCCCCCGGCCGTCGAGTCGTAGCCGGCGGATCGCCGCGGCGTACCCCGTCGGTCGCGCCGCTGGGTGCCTACACTCGGGCTGGTCATGAAGGCGCTCATTCTCGCCGGCGGAGCCGGCACACGGCTTCGGCCGATCACCCACACACGGGCCAAGCAGCTCGTTCCGGTGGCCAACACCCCGATCCTGCACTACGGCATCCGTTCCATGGTCGCCGCAGGCATCACCGAACTCGGCGTCATCGTCGGCGACACACGCGACGAGGTGATGGCCGACCTCGGCGACGGTTCGCAGTTCGGTGCCGAGATCACCTTCATCGCCCAGGACGAACCGCTGGGCCTCGCGCACTGCGTGCTGATCGCACGGGAGTTCCTCGGTGACGACGACTTCGTGATGTATCTCGGGGACAACCTCCTCGAACAGGACCTCGAAGCGTTCGTCGGCGCCTTCACGCAGGCCCGAGAGGGCGAGCAACCGCCGTCGGCGCAGATCCTGCTCAAGGAGGTCAGCGACCCACATCGTTTCGGGATCGCATCGCTCGACGCTGACAACCACGTCGTGCACCTCGTCGAGAAGCCCGCCGACCCGCCCTCCAACCTGGCTCTGGTGGGGGTGTACCTCTTCGACCCCGAAATCCACGAAGCGGTTGCATCGATCGAACCGTCCGGCCGCGGCGAACTCGAGATCACCGATGCGATTCAGTGGCTGATCGACCACGGCCGTCGGGTTCGCACCGAGATCCTCACGGGCTGGTGGATCGACACGGGCAAGCTCACGCCGCTACTCGAAGCGAACCGGTTGATTCTCGAGACGATCGAGACCCGGATCGACGGCACCGTCGACGACGACTCGTTCATCGACGGTCGTGTGGTCGTCGAGGCGGGCGCTTCCATCGTCAACTCGACGATTCGGGGACCGGTGGCAATCGGTCCGGGAACAACGATTGTCGACAGCTTCATCGGACCGTTCAGCGCGATCGGCGCCGACTGCGAGGTGCGCCACTCCGAGATCGAACACTCGGTCGTGATGGAGCGCAGTCAGGTCGTCGACATCCCGCGGCTCGAAGACAGCCTCATCGGCAGCGACGCGGTCGTGTCACGCAGCAAGCGCAAGCCACGAGCGATCCGGTTGATGGTGGGAGACCACTGCCAGATCGACGTCGAGTAGATCGCGAAGAGGAGACAGCACCGATGCCCGACATCACCGAGTCCGACAAGATCGCCGGCGTGTACGTGGTCGAACCGACCATCCACGGCGACCAGCGAGGTCTGTTCATCGAGACGTACCGGCGCGAGTGGATCCCGGGCGCCCGAGAGATGATCCAGAGCAACCGCGCCAATCGTCAGCAGGGAGCGCTGGTGGGCCTGCACTATCACCTGCACCAGAGCGACTACTGGTACATCCCGTTCGGCACGGCACGTGTCGTCCTCCACGACCTCCGAGAGGGTGGGCCGACCGACGGCGCCACGCACTGCCTCGACCTGTCGGGTGAGAACCACATGGGCGTCTACATCCCTCCCGGTGTCGCCCACGGATTCTCGGCGCTGACCGACATGGTGATCACCTACCTCGTCGATGGCTACTACAACGCGGCCGACGAACTCGGCGTGGCGTGGGACGACACGGTGATCGACGCCGATTGGGGTGTGACCGACCCGATCCTGTCCGAGCGCGACCAGCAGAACCCGATGCGCGCCGACATCCCTGCGAATCGTCGGCCGTACTGGCCGATGCGTACCTGACCATCACGCCAGGTTCGGACCTCCGGCCGGAACCCACCACGAAGGACCCCCATGAAGCTGTTCGTCACCGGCGCCGCCGGATTCATCGGATCGAACTACGTGCGCCACGTGCTCGACACCACCGACCACTCGGTGACCGTCTACGACTCACTGACGTACGCAGGCAACCTCGAGAGCATTCGCGACGTCCTCGACGACCCGCGCTCGGAGTTCGTGCACGCCGACATCTGCGATGCGGACGACGTCGCGCGCGCCATGGACGGTCACGATGCGGTCGTCCACTTCGCCGCCGAGAGCCACGTCGACCGGTCGATCAAGGACGGCTCGACCTTCGTTCGCACCAACTGCACCGGTACCAACGTGCTGTGCGACGTCGCCAACACGGTCGGTGTCGGCAAGTTCCTGCACATCTCCACCGACGAGGTGTACGGCTCCGTCGAAGAAGGGTCGTCGGTCGAGACCGACGTCCTTGCCCCGCGTTCGCCGTACTCTGCGGCCAAGGCGGGCTCCGACCTGATCGCGCTGTCGTACTTCTCGACGTACGGCCTGCCCGTCGTGGTGACGCGCTGCTCGAACAACTACGGGCCGTACCAGTTCCCCGAGAAGGTGATCCCGCTGTTCACCACCAACCTGCTCGACGGCAAGCAGGTGCCCCTCTACGGCGATGGGCTCAACGTGCGTGACTGGATTCATGTCGAAGACCACAACATCGCCGCGCATCTCGTCCTCGAACGGGGACTGGCGGGCGAGATCTACAACATCGGGGCGGGCAACGAGGTCACCAACGTCGACCTCACCCACCGCCTGCTCGAGCTGTGCGGTCGTGACGAGTCGTTCATCCGTCCCGTCGAGGACCGACTCGGCCACGACCGGCGATACTCGGTCGACATCGAGAAGGTCAGCGCCCTCGGCTGGTCGCTGAGCCGGACGTTCGACGACTCGTTGGCCGCCACCGTCGACTGGTACCGCAACCACCGCGACTGGTGGGAGCCGCTGAAGGCCAAGGCCGGGCTCTGAGGCGACGATGAAGCTGGTCGTCACTGGAGCCGGAGGACAGCTCGGCCGCGACGTGGTGCTCCACGCCGAATCGCTGGGTGACGACGTGCTCGGCGTCGACAAGGCTGCGCTCGACATCACCGACGCAGTCGCCGTTCGAGCACTGCTCTCGTCGGCTCGTCCCGATGCGGTCATCAACGCTGCGGCCTACACCGCAGTCGACGCCTGCGAGTCCAATGCGTCGCTGGCACACTCGGTCAACGCCGACGCGGTCGGGCATCTCTCCGCCGCCTGCGAACAGGTCGGCGCCCATCTCGTGCACGTCAGCACCGACTACGTCTTCGACGGCACGCTCGATCGGCCGTACCGAGAGGACGATCCCACCAACCCGCAGTCGGTCTACGGGCAGTCGAAGCTCGCCGGGGAGATCGCCGCCGGGCCCGAAGCGTCCATCGCGCGGACGTCGTGGGTGTGTGGCGAGCACGGCAACAACATGGTCAGGCTCGTGTTGCGCCTTGCGGCGAACCCCGATCAGGCCCTGGCGTTCGTCGACGACCAGCGTGGCCACCCGACGTTCACCGCTGACCTCGCGACTGCGCTGCGGACGCTCGCCGCCGACCGCTGCTCGGGTCTGTATCACGTGACCAATCAGTCGGCGGTCAGCTGGTACGAGTTCGTCAGGGAGATCCTCTCGGCGGGCGGCCACGATCCCGACCGCGTGAGCCCCATCTCGACCGAGGAGCTCACCCCACCCCGCCCGGCGCCGCGTCCCGCCAACAGCGTGTTGGAGAACGCGGCGTGGGGTGCCGCCGGCTACGAACTGCTTCGCGACTTCCGCGAACCGCTCGTCGAACTGGTCGCACGACTCCAGCCGCACGAGGGTCAGACCGTCACCGGCTGAGAGAATGGCCAGGGCCGCCCGGTCAGAGGTCGAGAAAGCGTCGAGTTGCGTCGATCCCCGACATCTCGATGTCGTTGCGCCGGATCGTCTCCCAGTGTGCGAGCGGCATGCGGAACTCCAACTGCTGGTCGGGTACGCCGCGGCGGAGCTGTCGGGAATGCCCGATCTGTCCGTAGCCGAGCGATCGGGTGACCCCCAGCGACGCAGCGTTGTCGTGCCACATCGCGGTGCGGGCGAACTCGGCGCCGAGGCCGTCGAAGCCGAGCGTGAGCGCGGCGACTCGCATCTCCTTGCCATACCCTTGTCCATGGAATTCGCGTCCGAGCCACGACCCGGTGGTGAACTGGCGCAGCACGGCGAAGTCGGATGCGCCGAGGTCGCACGCTCCGATCACCGAGTCGGCCGCGAGCACGGCGAACTGGAGGTTCCACGCCGTCGGCCTCACCTCTGCCCGAGTCCGGGCGTAGAACCGCATCGCTTCCTGCTCCATCTGCGGCGATGGCAGGTCGGTCCAGGGAATCGAGAACGGCATCGCCGCCGGGTCGTGGACACCCTGCTTGGCAACGTCGAGCACCTTGCGAGCCAGCGTGTCGTCGAGGCAGCGCAACGTCAGCCGCGGCGTACGGACCTCGAGGTCGAACAGCGGCCAGTGGTCGTTCCCCATCCGTGGAGTGTCGCAGACGCCTAGCATCGTCCACGTGGGGTTTTCTCGGGCAGAACTCGAGTCGTTCCGCGAGGCGACCGTTCCAGACCTGGTCGGGCCAGGCCTGCAGTTGCTGTTCGTCGGGATCAACCCCGGGCTCTGGACGGCGGCCACGCAAACGCACTTTGCGCACCCAGGGAACCGTTTCTATCCGGCCCTGCTGGAGGCGGGCATCATCGAGCGGCCGATCGACCGGGGGACCGGGATGTCCGAGGCCGACCGGCGCTCCATGGTCGAGCGGGGCATCGGCATCACCAACGTCGTGCATCGGGCAACCGCAAAGGCATCGGAGCTCGACCGCGAGGAACTCCGAGCCGGCGGCGAGGAGCTGCGCAGGTTCGTGCGCGAGCACGGCCCCACCGTGGTGGCCGTCGCCGGGATCACCGCCTATCGGACCGCGTTCGGGGTTCCCAGAGCGGTGATGGGGGAGCAGCGCGAGTCGTTCGAGGGCGCACGGCTGTTCGTCGTGCCGAATCCGAGCGGGCTCAACGCCCACGAGACCGTCGAGCAGCCTCGCCAGGGCCTACGCCGAAGCCGCCCGCGCCGCCGGCATCATCCCCGGCTGATGAGTTTCAGCGACACCTGTCGTCGCGACGACTCATCGCTCCCTCAGTGGGGGTCGCGTTCGGCGTCGGCCCGGTTGGCGAGGTACCAGTCGATGGTCTCACGGAGGCCGCGCTCGAACTGCATCGTCGGCGCCCAGTCGAGCAGCGTACGAGCCCGCGTGGCATCGACGGCGCGGCGGGGTTGACCGTCCGGCTTGGACGGGTCCCAGCGCAGCTCGCCCTCGAAGCCCACCAGGCGGGCGACCGTCTCGACGGTCTCTCTGATCGTCACCTCACGGTCGGCGCCGAGGTTGATCGGCTCGGCGTCGGTGTCGACCTCGCTGGCGCGCACGATCGCGTCGGCGGCGTCATCGACGTACAGGTACTCGCGGCTGGCCGAGCCGGTACCCCACACCTCGACGTGGTCGGCCCCGGACTCCTTGGCCTCGACACACTTCTTGATCAGCGCCGGGATCACGTGCGACACCGATGGATGGAACTTGTCGCCCGGCCCGTACAGGTTGGTGGGGATCAGGTAGGCAAACCGCTGGCCGTACTCGTGCTCGTTCACCTGTGCGTGGATCAGGTGCGCCTTCTTGGCGATCCCGTACGGGGCATTCGTCTCTTCCGGATACCCGTTCCACAGGTCCGCCTCGGCGAAGGGGACGGGGGTGTACTTCGGATACGAACAGACGGTGCCGACCAACACGGTCTTGTCGACTCCAGCTGCATGCCGAGTGGCTTCGATGACGTGGGTGCCCATCAGGAGATTCGACAGGTACAGCCGTGCAGGGTGCTCGAGGTTGTAGCCGATGCCGCCGACGTCGGCGGCCAGGTGCACGACCACGGACGGGTCGTGCTCGGCGAGCATCGCTTCGGCAGTGCCGGGTCGGGTGAGATCGAACTCGCTCGACCGAGGAGCCCTGACGTCGGCGCCGCGCTCGGCGAGACGGGTGACGACCCGGCGTCCGAGGAATCCTGCGCCTCCGGTGACCAGGACTCGCTGCCCGTCCCAGTGGCTGTCTGATCCGTCAGTGGACGATGGCGTCGACATGAGTGAGAGGCTACGGCCCGCTGTTGTCACCGCAGCGGCGGCAACAGCCGCCATGATGGACGACGTGATGGCTTCGGCGGACTCCACGGCGCACCGGCACGACACCTCCGACCGTCCGATCCGCGTCGCCTACACGCTGGAGCAGTGTTGGCATCCCAGCCCCGGTGGCACCGCTGTTGCAGCGCTCAGGATCGCCAGGGAACTCGGTCGCCGCCCCGACGACGTCCAACTGCACCTCGTCGCCGGCAAACACCCGGTGCCGCCACCGGTCGAGTTCCGGCCAGAGGGTGCGGTGGCGATGCTGCCGCTCGGGCG
Source organism: Ilumatobacteraceae bacterium (assembly GCA_963848145.1). GTDB lineage: Bacteria > Actinomycetota > Acidimicrobiia > Acidimicrobiales > Ilumatobacteraceae > Sva-07. Next base: position 22,116 of record CAWKCN010000037.1, on the reverse strand, counting down.
CCCCCTGCTGTACGAGTCGTGGACGAGGCTGAACTGGCCGAAGGTCGAGTCGGTGGCGGGCGAGATCGACATCGCACATGCCACCGGACTCGTCCCGTGCGGCACCGCTGCGCCACTCGTGGTGACCGTTCACGACCTGGCGTTCGTCCACGATCCGGCGAAGTTCTCCGCACAGGGCGTACGCACCATGAACCGCAGCCTCGACACGATCCTCCGTCGGGCCGATCGCGTGATCGTGTCGAGCGACGCCACCCGCATCGACTGCGAGGCAGCGGGCATCGCCCCCGATCGACTCCGCCTCGTCCCGCTCGGGGTCGACCTGGTCGCGGTGTCCGCCGGCGACATCGAACGAGTCCGACGCCGCTATCTCCTCCCCGACGAGTTCGTTCTGTTCGTCGGTACCCGCGAACCGCGCAAGAACCTCGCTCGACTCGCCGCGGCGATGCAGCAGCCGGGTGTGCCCGGCCCGCTCGTCGTGGCGGGTGCTGATGGTTGGGGTGACGTCGGCGAGGTCGACCACGGCAACACCCTGTTTCTCGGGTTCGTTCCCGACGCCGACCTCGCTCCCTTGTACGCAGCTGCGACCGTGTTCGCCTACCCGAGCGAGCGTGAGGGTTTCGGCCTGCCCGTCGCAGAGGCGATGGCCCAGGGCGCCGCGGTGGTCACCAGCTCGGGGACCTCGACCGAGGAGGTTGCAGGCGGCGCCGCGGTGTTGGTCGATCCGTTCGACGTCGACGACATCGCGCGCGGGTCGATCGAAGCCACTGACCGACGCGACGATCTCGCCGACGGGGCCCGGCGACGAGCGGCGGAGCTGACGTGGGAACGCGCCGCCGACCGCACGCTCGCCGTCTACCGTGAGCTCGCCCCATGACGCCCGCCGATCCGAAGCATCCTGCTGCGAGCGCAGCGCCTCGGGTGTCTCGGGCGTGTATCGATGTCGCGGTCAACCTGCTGTGGTGCGTACCCGGTGACGTCGGCGGCTCCGAGCAGTACCTGGTTCGCCAGCTCCTGGGCCTGCCACCCGGGCGGTTCGCGCCGACGCTGTTCAGCCTGGCCTCGTTCATCGACGCTCACCCCGAACTCTCGGCGCGCTACCCGATGGTGGCCGCCGACATCAGCGGCACCAGCCGGCCCCGCCGAATTCTCGCCGAACACACGTGGCTGCGGCGCCGCACGAACGACGCGGACATCGTCCACCACGGCGGTGGCACGAGTCCGTTGGTCGGCGCCCGGCCGATCGTGCTCACGGTCCATGACCTGCAGTACCTCACTCACCCCGAGTACCTCACCCCGAACAAGCGGCGGTACCTCGAACGGGCGATTCCGCACTCGGTGCGACGCGCCAGCGTCGTCGCCGTGCCGACGGAGTACGTCCGTGGCACGGTGATCGACGCCTACGGGACCGATCCGAACCAGGTGGTCGTCGTACCCCACGGTGTCGAGCCGACACTGGGCGCAACCGCCCCGCCCGAGGCCGAACTGCGTGCCTCGTACGGTCTCGGTGACGGTCCTTTCGTCGTGTATCCGGCGATGACCCATCCTCACAAGAACCACCGCTTCCTGCTCGAACTGATGGCACGACACTGGACCGACCCCGACCTCCGCCTCGTGCTGCCGGGCGGGCAGGGTGCCGCCGAGTCGGAGGTCGCCGCCGAGATCGTCCGCCTCGGTGTCAGCGAGCGTGTGATCCGCCCGGGCCGCGTGTCCGACGCTGACCGGGACGGATTCGTGGCCCATGCGGATGCGCTCGTGTTCCCGAGCGAGTACGAGGGGTTCGGCGCTCCTGTCGTCGAGGCGATGGCGCTCGGCGCTCCGGTGGTGTGCTCCGACCAGCCCGCATTGGCCGACGTCGTCGGCGGCGCCGGGGTGGTACTCCCGCTCGAGTTCGAAGCGTGGGCCGATGCACTCGACGTTGTCGCCCGCCGATCGGACGAGTTGCGAGCCGCCGGGCTCCGCCGCGCCGAGGACTTCACGACCGAGCGTTCCGGCGCAGCGCTCGCCGAAGCCTACGAATTGGCTCTGGAGGTCGGCCGATGACGAACGAGCGAACCCCGATGCGCCCACTCGTGGTGCTGTGCCCACACTTCGAACCGGACACGGCGCCGACCGGGGTGGTGATGACGCGGATCGTCCACGAACTCGCAGCGCTGGGTCACACCGTCCACGTCGTCACCGCACTTCCGTGGTATCGATCGCATCAGATCGAGCCGGGATGGGGCGGGCGGCTGGTGCGATCCGAGACCACCGAGTGGGGGACGATCACCCGGCTGCACCCGTTCCCGGGTCGCGACAAGTCGAATCTCCTCCGCAGAGCGCTCGGATTCGGGGCGTATTCGCTTCTCGCCGGCCTGCAGTGCCTCCGGGTCGGGGGCTGGTTCCGGCGGTCGGGAGCGGTGATCGCGATGTCGCCACCGCTCACGCTCGGGCTCACCGGCTGGGTGGCCAGCCGGATTCGGCGCTGCCCGATGGTGTTCAACATCCAGGACGTGTTCCCCGACGCAGCGGTCGAGACCGGGGCGATCAGCAACACCAGGATCATCGCCGCGGCCTCGTGGCTCGAACGCATCAGCTACCGAGCCGCCGACGCGGTGACCGTGCTCTCGGACGACCTGCGTGACAACGTCGTCTCCAAACTGCAGCGCTCGGGTGACGACCGGTCGGCCGACAGGGTTCACGTGATTCCGAACTTCGTCGACACCGACGTGATCACCCCGACCGATCGGGCCACGCCCTACCGCGCCGAACTCGGATTGGGCGACGGCCCCGTCGTCCTCTACGCCGGCAACGTCGGCTTCTCGCAGTCGCTCGATCTGATGTTGGCAGCCGCGCGCGAGCTTCCCGACGTGACGTTCCTGATCAACGGCAACGGTGCTGCACGGTCGTCGCTCGAGTCGGCCGCCACCGGCATCGCGAACGTTCGTTTCGCCGACTATCTCGAGCCGGAGCGGCTCCCCGAACTCCTCGCCACGGGTGACGTGCACGTCGTACCGCTACGGCGCGGGCTGGGCAGGGTGAGTGTGCCGTCGAAGACGTACTCGATCATGGCAGCCGGGCGTCCAGTCGTTGCAGCGATCGACGCCGACACTGCCGTGCCGAGGATCCTGGCCGACTCGGGCGGTGGCGTCGCCGTGGCGCCCGACGACCCCGACGCATTCACCGATGCGCTCCGGTCGATCCTCGCCGACCCTGCCGGCGCCGCCCAGATGGGTGCCCGCGGGCGCTCGTGGGTCGAGCGTGAGGCGTCGCCCGCGGCGGTCGGCGTCGCCTACGACGACCTGCTGCGCTCGCTGGCCTGAACCCGCATCCGATCCGGGGCCCGCTAGCCTTTCGTGGTCGTGGCCCCCTCCTCGTCCTCCACCAAGAAAGCCGCCAAGCTGGCGCAGTCCGGCACTGGCAAGAAGGTTCGCTTCCAGGGCGGAACGCTGTTCCCCGTGGTCGTGACCATCGTGATCGTGCTCGGCCTGTCGCTGGTGGTCTACGCCCGCCAGAGCCGGCCGTCGGTCGATGCGTCCGGCGCCCCGCAGCTGTCCGATCACTGGCACCACGCCTATGGCTTCTACCTCTGCGACACGTGGTTCCAGCTCGAAGGTGACGCCGAACAGCAGGGCACCGAGAACTTCACCCAGTACGCCCGCACCGGCATCCACAGCCACGACGACGGCCTCATCCACTGGCACCCGTTCACATCGGCAGCGATCGGGAGCAACGCCACGCTCGGCGTGTTCCTCGACACCTACGACGTCGACCTGACGAACGACAAGATCGAGTTCCCCGAGTCGCAGCGAGCAGCACTCGAGGCACAGCTTCCCGCACAGGATCCGCCTCGCGAAGACATCCTGAAGTGGGAGGACGGCGACGACTGCGTCATCGACGGTTCGACGGAGAGCGCAGAGGTCAAGGTCGTCGTGTGGAACAACTTCACCGACACCGACGACGGCACCACCTACATCGCAGACTTCGACAACATCCGTCTCGATCGCGACCAGATGGTCGTTGCGATTGCGTTCGTCCCCGACGACACCGACGTGAGCATGCCGCCATGGGCGCCCGAACTGCCGGCGCTCGGCGAGATCGACTCGGTCGTGGTCAACCCCAACGGCTCGGTTCCCGACGAAACGGGCGACGCCGAGACTGACGTCCCCGCCACCACCGAGGGCTGATGCGCGCCGTCGTCCTGGTCGGGGGGTTCGGCACGCGGCTGCGTCCGCTGACCCTCACGGTTCCCAAGCCGATGCTTCCGATCGGCCATGTGCCGATGATCGCTCGCCTGGTCGCTCGCCTCGGCCGTGGTGGTGTCACCGAGGTCGTGCTCGCCCTCGGCTTCCGGCCCGAGCCGTTCATGGAAGCATTTCCCGACGGCTACTGCGGTGACGTCGCGCTCACCTACGCAGTCGAACCGGAACCGCTCGACACCGCTGGTGCCATCAAGTTCGCCGCCGAGTTCGCGGGGATCGACGACACGTTCGTCGTGGCCAATGGCGACGTGATGACCGATCTCGACGTGGCCGAACTCGTCGCTGCACACCGTGCGTTCGGCGCAGAGGCGACCCTGCACCTGATCGGAGTCGACGACCCATCCGCGTTCGGGGTCGTCGATCTGGCCGACGATGGCAGCGTCCGTGCGTTCGTCGAGAAGCCGACGCCCGGAACGGAGCCGAGCAACCTGATCAACGCCGGCACGTACGTGTTCGAGCCGTCCGTGCTCGATCGGATTCCTGGTGCGACGAAGGTCTCGGTCGAACGCGACACGTTCCAGCGTGTCGTGGCCGACGGCGGCCTCTACGGTCTCGCGACCGACGACTACTGGATCGACGCCGGCGTCCCGGCGCTGTACCGGTCAGCGAATCTCGACCTCCTCGACGGCAAGCGTCGCACCGAACGATGTGAAGCGGTCGCGCCGGGCGCCGAGGTGGCCGAGGACGCAGCACTCACACACAGCATCGTCGGGGCCGGGGTACGGGTTGCCGCCGGCGCAACGGTGGTCGACTCGGTGCTCCTCCCGGGAGCAGTGATCGGGTCCGATGCCGTCGTCGAGCGGTCGCTGGTGATGGGCACGGTGGGACCCGCGGCGATCGTGCGCGATGCGATGGTCGGCGCCGAGGCCACTGTGGCGGCGGGCGACAGGTTGATCTCCGCCGCCGTGCCCACATCCGACTCGTGATCGGGCCCGTGGTCGGGTCGTCGGAGCTACGGTCGGTGCTGTGAACGTCGTCGTCGTCGGAGGAGCTGGCTTCATCGGCTCGCACCTCGTCGATCGACTCCTGGCGGAAGGGCACCGGGTCGAGGTGATCGACAACCTCACGGTTGGCTCGCTCGCCAACCTCTCGGCGGCACGAGCGCTGGGCGGCGGGCTCCGAATCCATCATCTCGATGCAGCGTCGTCCGAAGCGGAGTCCTCGATCGGGAGCTGCGGACCCGACGTGCTCTATCACCTCGCACTGCTTCCGCGCCACGATGCGTCGCCCGCGGCCCAGGGTGAGGCCTTCTCGTCGGCGCTCGCCACCCTCGAAGCGGCTCGGCGCCACGGTGTGGCCAAGGTGGTCGTTGCGCTGCCGGCCTCGTCGATCTACGGGCATCCGTCCTCGAAGCAGCTCCCCGTCAAGGAAGGCGAACCGTCGCAGCTCGAACCCCGAAACGTCCGTGGGGTGGTCGCTCGGGCGATCATCGACCTGCTCGTGTCGTACCGGGATCTCCACGCGATCGAGTTCACCGCGCTGGCGCTCGGCAGTGTGTACGGGCCACGGCAACGCCCCACCGGTGGCGTCGTTGCCGGCTTCGTCGATGCTGCGGTCAACGGCCACGCTCCGTTGCTGCACGGCGACGGTCGACAGACCCGAGACTTCGTGTTCATCGACGATGTCGTCGATGCGCTCGTCCGCGCCGGCGAGAAGGGAAGCGGCCTGGTGATCAACGTCGGCACCGGCACACAGACCCCGATCGCCGAGTTGTGGTCGAAGATCGCAGCGACGGTCCCCGGAGCCGGTGACATCGAGGCGGTCCGCGGTCCTGCCGCGGCTGCACGAGGTACAGCGGTTCGCCGTCGCTCCCGTGCGCGCCCGCATCCATCTCGGCTGGTCGCCGTGGACCGATCTCGACGAGGGTCTCGCCCGTCTCGTCGAGGAGTGAAGCGAGGGTCAGACCAGCGCTGTCAGCGCGTCGAGGGCCAATTGCCGGGCGACACCCGGCTTCGACATGATCGTGTCGGTGACCACGCAGCGCATGCCGGTCGCCTCGACCGCGTCTGCCAGGTGCGCATCGACGGTGTCGATCACGAGGGCAGATGCGATCGGCGCGTAGAGCCGTGCGACACCCACCACGCTGGGCTCGTGGCCCAGTTCGGTGAGCATTCGATCGGCGGGTCCCTTGAGCGCTGCGCCACCGACGATCGGTGAGATCGCCACGACCTGTTCGCGTCGTTCGGCGAGCAGGGTGTCGACGCCGGGGAGGGATCGGATCGGCCCGATCGACACGAGCGGGTTCGATGGAGCGATGACCACCGCTGCTGCCTGCTCCAGCGCCGTGCGGGCGGTACCCGACAACTCGGCATCGCCGTCGAAGCGGACCGACGTGACCGGAACCCCGTGACGGAGTCGAACGAAGTAGTCCTGGAACGAGACCTCGGTGGGCGGCCCGCCCGGCGTGGCTGGGTCGTCGACCGTCACCAGGGTCGAGAGGCGCTGGTCGGACATCGGAACCACACGTATCGGTACGTCCCATGCACGGCGGATCTCGTCGGTGGTCTCGGTGAGCGTGGCCCCTTCGGTCAACCGCGCGGTCCGGTAGAAGTGTGTCGCGAGGTCTCGATCGCCGAGGTTGAACCAGCGAGGGGCCGCAGCCGAGCCGTCGGGCCTCACCGCCTCGTAGCGTTCGAGCGACTCGATTGCCCGCCACGTCTCGTCGACGAGACCCCACCCTCGCTCGGGGTCGATCGCACCGGCAAGGGTGTACACCACGGTGTCGAGGTCGGGCGAGATCGCCAGCCCGTGCAGCGAACAGTCGTCACCGGTGTTGACGACGGCCGTGATCGAGTCCGGGTCGTCGACGGCATCGATCAGGCCTCGCAGGAACCGGGCAGCGCCGACCCCGCCGCTCACCACCGCAATCGGGGTGGAATCAGGCATCCTCGACGACCTCCTGGTACATCGCGTGGTAGCGCTCGGCAGTCGTCGCCCAGGAGAACCTGGCGACGTTGGCGGTGCCGCGCCGGACGAGCTTGGCGTGCATCTCGTCGTTGGTGACGATCCAGTACAGGTTCGCGGCGAGCGCTTCGGAGTCGCTCGCCGGGCTCAGCAGCGCCGCAGCGCCCGCGACCTGGGGAATCGAGCCTGCCGTGCTCGCAACCACCGGGGTTCCTGCCTGCTGAGCCTCGAGAATGGGAAATCCGAACCCTTCGTCGAGCGACGGATAGGCGAGCGCTCGGGCATGGAGCAACAACCATCGCTTGTTGGCATCGCCGACGGTTCCCATGCGCACCACACGCTCGGCCACTTCGGGAGCCAGACGGGCGATCGCACGATCGACGGCGTTGACATCGTTGCCGGTTGCTCCTGCGATGACGAGCCGCACGGTCGACTGCTCGCGGGCGAGGCGACCGAAGGCGTCGACGAGCGTCGGCAGGTTCTTGCGCCGTTCCATCGTGCCGAGCGCCAGGATGAACTCGGTGTCGTGTGGGAGCCCGATCGGTGGTGTCGCCACCCCCACCTGGTCGTCGACGACCGGAGGGCCGAGCAACACCGTGCGGACTCGGTCGGTGTCGAGGAGTTCGCGGACGCGCCGCGTGGTCGCATCGGAGCTCGTCACGACGTGGGCCCCGTCGGCGACGGCACGACGAAGCACGTCGGCGGCGCGTTGCACGTCGCGGTCGGCGTCTTCGGGGTGGTCGAGGAACCAGCAGTCGTACACCGACACGATGCGCGGGCACCGAGCCGGTGGCACGACGTAGTTGGTGCCGTGCACCACGTCGGGGTGTCCGAGCCAACGATCGATCGGGGGCGACCGGTGGGCCCACAGGCGCACAGCGAGCGCTGCCGGCAACGGGAGTCGCCGCTCGGGTGCACGCACCCGCGCTCGCGCGCTGGTCACGTACGGTTGCAGGTCGAGCCCATCGCGTGCTGCGAGCGCGTCGGCCGTCCAGGCCACGGCGTTGCCGATTCCGGTTCGCCGGCCGTGGGTCGGCCCCGTGTCGATTGCCACTCGTACCATGTGGTCGGTGATCGTATCTGTGAGGTGGCAGCGGGGTGCCGGTGGTGAGCCGTAGACTCGGACCCCTTATGCCTACAGCATTCATCACCGGGATCACTGGCCAGGACGGCCAGCACTTGGCCGAGTTCCTGCATGCTCAGGGCTATCACGTGTTCGGGATGGTGAAGGGGCAGAACAACCCGCGAGTCGAAGCGCTGCAGCAGGAGCTGCCGTTCGTGGAGTTGGTGTCGGGCGATCTCGCAGATCTGCCGTCGCTGGTGTCGGCAATGGAGGCCTGCCAGCCCGACGAGGTGTACAACCTCGGTGCGATCAGCTTCGTGGCGCTGTCGTTCTCGCAGGCGGAGTTGACGGCGAACATCACCGGGCTGGGGGTGTTGCGGATGCTCGAAGCGGTTCGGATGGTCGGCGGCACCCACAACAACCCGATCCGCTTCTACCAGGCCTCGTCGTCGGAGATGTTCGGGCAGGTGCGTGAGACACCGCAGACCGAGCTGACGCCGTTCCATCCCCGCAGCCCCTACGGGTGCGCAAAGGTGTTCGGCCACGACATCGTGGTGAACTACCGCGAGTCGTACGGGCTGCATGCGTCGTCGGGGATTCTCTTCAACCACGAGGGTCCGCGACGCGGGTTGGAGTTCGTCACGCGCAAGGTGACCAATGCGGTCGCTCGGATCAAGCTGGGGTTGCAGGACGAGGTGGTGCTCGGCAATCTCGACTCGAAGCGCGACTGGGGATACGCGGGCGACTACGTCAAGGGCATGTGGTTGATGCTCCAGCAGGACGAGCCCGACGACTACGTGCTGGCAACGGGACAGACCCATTCGATCGAGGATCTCGTGGTTCGGTCGTTCGCCGAGGTCGGCATCGACAACTGGGCCGACCATGTTCGTCAGGATCCGAAGTTCCTGCGCCCGGCCGAAGTCGACCTGTTGATCGGTGATGCCTCGAAGGCGCGTGCGAAGCTCGGGTGGGAGCCCGAGGTCGACTTCCCCGCACTGGTGAAGATGATGGTCGCGCACGACCTGCAACGCGAAGCCGCCAAAGCCGGCATCGAACCCCGCTGATCCGGCCGGCCCCGGCCGACCGCTGCTCGGAGACGCTCAGGTCTCGAACGGCATGTCGGTGATCGCCTCCATCACCGAACCCTGGTCGGGTGTCGCCCCCGACCGGAGACGCTGACGCAGAGCGATCGCGAACGCCACGAGCGCCGCGATCGACGACACGAGCAGCCCGATCTCGATGCGACGGAAGACCTCGTCGCTCGACAGCCAGGTGCCCAACACGAAGCCGACGACGCCGATACCCCAGCCGAGCGCAACGAGCGCATGGCCACGCAGGGCGATCACGGCCTGTGCCGTGGCGAGCGCCAGCATGTAGCAGGCGCTGCTGGCGGAGAGCATCGCAAGCGTGCGTCCGCTGAGGTCGGCGTCGTACACGATGCGCAGCGCCAGCGGACCGAGCACGAATGCGCCGAGTGTGCCCAGCACCCCGACACCGAGCACGATCAGCATCAACCGCTTCAGCCCCGACCGGAACTCGGCGATCTCGCCGCGTGCGGCGAGGCGGCTCAGCCGAGGCAGCAACGCTGCCTGGACCGCCTGGAACAGGAAGAGCGGAATTCGAGCGAGCAGCACGCCGTAGGAGAACTCGGTGACCAGTCCCGCCTCGGCATCGGACGAGAGCAGACTTGCGGTGATCGGTCCGGCATTGAGCAGTGCCGCAGCGCACACCGAACCGAGGAGCAGCCAGCCGAGATTCGGGGTGACTTCGCTCCACGGCGCCGGGGGGCCGGGATCGGAGCGCAACGCACCCCGGCGCTGCACATAGGCCACTGCGAACAGTGGCGACACCGCGATCGCCAGTCCGTACGCGCCGGTTGCGGTGACGCCGACCACGGCCAGCAGCACGCAGAGCACGATTCGGACGATTCCGTCGGAACCGAGCACGATCGCATAGTCGCGGAATCGCCCGCTGCCCGAACACACGCCCCTGGCCATGTGTGCCGGTGCGTAGGCGGCGAATGCGGCGACCAGGGCGATCACCATGAACCAGTCGCCGTCGAACAACGACGATGCGATCAGCGGGCTGACGGCGAGGATCGCGAGGGTGACGATGCCGACGAGCAACGCACCGAGTCCGACCACCTTGCGCACGACGGGTTCGCCGCCGTCACCGATTGCACGTCGGTGCGAGAGCGCCCGACCGAGTTCCTGCTCGAGGGGCAGGAAGAAGCCGGGTGCCAGGGCGAACACCGCGAACCACATCGAGGCGATGGGGGCGAACTCCTCGGCGCCGCCGACGGCAACGGTTCCGACCTTGAAGAAGGCGTACGTTGCGACCCCGGCGATGAGCAACGCGATGCCGACGGGAATGGTCCCCTCGGGCAATGGTGCACACGTTCTCGCGGGGATCTCTGCAGATGACACGAGGATCAGATCCTAGCGATCACCGGCAGCTGTCTGGTGGTCAGCGTCGTCGGCTGCGCTCGAACTCGCGGCGACGGACCTGCGCCCGCTGATAGCTCAGGAGTCCGAGGCCGACCGTGACATAGGTCGCATCCATGGCGAGCCCCGCCGCGCGGGAGGCCACCGACCCTCCGTTGTCGATGGTGTCCCGGACGACCCTGACCACATCGAAGTCGGTGAGGTCGATGCAGGTCGGGTCGAATCGAGTGGCGCGGTGCACGTCGTCGGAACCCATCGTTGCCATGACGGCAGGATAGCGAGCAGCCTCGCTAGCCTCGCCCCATCGTGGAACCAGACCTCCCAGCTGCACCGCCCGTCGTCGCGGTCGTCGTCGTGCACGATCCCGGTGATTGGTTCGACGAAACGCTCGACGCGTTCGCCCACCAGGACTACCCGAACCTGCGCGTGCTCTTCCTCGTCGTGAGCGGTGGCTCGCCCGAGGCCGAGAGCTCGTTCGCTGCGATCGATGATCGGATCCAGCAGCGCCTGCCCGGGTCGTTCGTGCGTTCGGTCGGAGCCAACGTGGGCTTCGGCGCAGCAGCGAACGAGGTCCTCCGGCTGGTCGAGGGCGACAACGGCTTCTTCCTGATCTGCCACGACGACGTCGCCCCCGAGCCCGATGCGCTGCGGATCATGGTCGAGGAGCTGTACCGGTCCAATGCGGGAGCCGTCGGTCCCAAGCTCGTCGAATGGGACGATCCCAACGTGCTGCAAGCCGTCGGTCTCGGCATGGACCGGTTCGGCGAGATCGACCCCGTCATCGAGATGGGCGAGGTCGACCAGGAGCAGCACGACGGAGTCCGCGACGTGTTCGTGCTGCCGTCGGCGTACCTGTTGGTTCGCGCCGACCTGTTCCGCGAACTCGGCGGGTTCGACGCGGCGATCGACTTCTACGGCGAGGACACCGAGTTGTGCTGGCGCATTCATCACAGCGGCGCTCGGGTCGTCGTGGTGCCGTCGGCTCGGGTACGCCACGTCGGTCAGCTGCGTCAACGGCGACCCGACCTGCGCCACGGGCTGCTCCGAGCCCGCCACCGGATGCGTTCGGTGGCCACCCTGACCGGAGCGTCACGCCTGCCCGGGCGCTCGCTCGAGATGGTGTTGCTCACCCTGACCGAACTGGTCGTCGGACTGTTCACCGCGCGATTCGGTCAGGCGTGGAACTCCTTCAGAGCGCTCGGCGGGTTGATCCCCCGGACCCCGACGCTCCTCGCCCGACGCCGAGAGGTCAAGCCGATCCGACGGGTGCCCGAGCGTGAGGTGTACAGCCTGCAGGAGCGTGGGAGCGCGCGTCTGAACTCGTACCTGCGCAGCCGTGAAACCGCCACCTATGTCGGCTCCGGTGTACAGGTGCGCCGCTGGCGTCAGAGCCCGACCGCGTCGGTGGTGGCGTGGGTTGCCGTGATCGCTGGGTTGGTCATCGGGAGCCGCTCGTTCTTCGACGGCGGTCTGCCACCGGTCGGCGAGTTCCTGGCGTTCCCCGAGAGCCCTCGTGTGCTGTTGGAGACGTTCTTGTCGGGGTGGAACCCCAACGGGGCGGGCGCCACCTCACCGAACCCCACCGGCTGGGCGACCCTGTCGGGGCTCAGCGTGTTCACCCTGTTCCACATGGGGCTGCTGCAGACCCTGTTCGTGCTCGGACTCATCCTCGTCGGCGCCGGCGGCGCCTGGCGTCTCTCGGCGGTGTTTCCGTCGAACCGGGCGCGGATCGCCGTGCTGTTGGTGTACGCGCTCAGCCCGCTCGTCAGCGGAGCGATGTCCAGCGGGCGCCTGACGGTGCTCGTGGTGTACGCCGCAACACCCTGGGTGCTCGACCTCATCCGAAGAGCTGCCGGGATCGAAACAGCAGATCCGTCGAGTGCCGAACTCGACGTCACCGACGGCGTGATCGACCTCGAGCCCATCGAACGGCTGCGACGCACACTTGCCGCCGCCCTGGTGCTGGCGCTTGCGACGGCGTTCGCGCCGGTGATGCTGCCGCTCGCTGCACTGATCACCGTGGTGTTCGCCCTCGGCACGCTGCTGGCGAGAGGATCGACCCTCACGGCAGGGTGGTCGTTGGCCACCGGCCTCGGAGCGGTCGTCGGCGCAGCACTGCTCAACTTCCCGTGGATCACCTCGTGGACCTGGGAGGGGATCGTCGGTGCCCCACCGATCGGCGAGGCAGGCTCTCGGCATGGTGGCGCTCGCATCGTTCGAGATCGGCACGACCGACTTCGCCGCGCTCGCGATCGCGTTGTTCGTCCCGGTGATCGCAGCGGTGCTGCTCGCACGGGCGTGGAGGCTCACCTGGGCGATCCGCGCCGCCACGATGGTGCTTGCGTTCGGGGCGTTGGCGGTGCTTGCCGACCAGGGTTCGCTGCCGATCGACGCGCCGCAGGCAGGTGTGCTCCTGGTCCCCGTGGCGCTCGGACTCGCCATCTCCGCCGGTGCAGCACTGGCTGCGTTCGATCTCGACGTCAGGGGCGGGACGTTCGGTTGGCGCCAGCCACTCGGGATCCTGGCGAGTGCAGCCGTGGTCGTCGGGCTGGCTCCGGGTGTGGCCGCGCTCGCCGACGGCTCGTTCCAGGTCCCGACCACACCGCTTGCTCGTCTGCTCGACGCCTCGCTGCCGGATGCTTCGATCGACGGCGACTACAACGTGCTGCTGGTCGGTGATCCACGACTGCTGCCCGTGCCGTCGACGGAGTACCGCGACGGCGTGGGTTGGGCGATCATCGACGACGGGGCGCTCGACGCTCGTGACCGATGGATGCCGCCGGCGAACTCGGCATCTGAACTGGTGACCACTGCGCTCGACGAGATGGCCTCGACGTCGACGCTGCGGGCGGGTCGTCTGTTGGCCCCACTGTCGATTCGGTACGTGATCGTTCCCGAGTTCGACGGTGTCACCTCCACGGTGAGCGATCCGTTGGCGCTGCCGACCGGACTGGTTCCGGCGCTCGAGGACCAGCTCGACCTCGTCGCGATTCGCCCCGGCCTCCCCACGATCGAGGTGTTCGAGAACCGGGCATGGCTGCCGACGTTCTCCGCAGCTCGACACGGCCGCCGCCGAAGCGAGCGATGCGGCCGGCGCCGAGGTGTTGGTGCGCGCCGACCTGTCGGAGTCGACTCCGGTGTTCGTCGGTGCCGACCAACTCGGTCTCGACCACCGACGAGATCACAGCCGGTGTCGTCCATCTCGGTGTTCCGTTCGACGACGCATGGTCGTTGTCGGTGGATGGCACTGCGGTCGACGCCCGCCGGGCGTTCGGCGAGACGACCGCGTTCGACGTTGCGAACCCCGGGGTCGGCGAACTTCGCTACGACAGCGCCACGCTGCGCTGGTTTGCGGTGCTCGTACAGGTCGCCCTGTGGCTCGCCGCCATCTTCCTGGCTGCTCGGGTGCGGGTCAACGGTCGGGCGGCGCGAGTCGCTCCTGCTCTCCGACGAGACCCTGATCGATCTGACCGATGAGCCGGCTCCGCTCGCTCGTCGATCCCGGCCTGCCGACCGGACCAGGGCTGCCCGACACCGTCAGCTCCAGCCCCAGCCCCGACCCCGGCCCCGACGCCTGATCCCGGCCCGAGCGTCGACCCTGATCCCGACCCAGATCCCGGGTCGACGGTCGTGCGCGAGCCGGAGGTGCCATCGTGAACCGCCGATCGATTCCCGCACTCGTGGTGTTGCTGGTCGGCTTCGTCGGCTTGATCGCAGTGGGCCGTGACGAGCCGATCGTGGCCGACCCGTTCTTCGCCACACCGGCCGGTGCCTGGCTGCCGTCGGTCAGCGACAATCCGGCGCTGACCGGGAGCTGGTTCTGCCCCGGCGTGCCGGCGACGGGCGAGGACGGCGTCGGTGGTGACGTCGTGGTCGCCAACCGCTCCGACGAGCAACTCGTCGGAGAGTTCACGATCCTGACTCCGGACGGCGTCGGCGCGACCGAGTCGTTGGTCGTCGAACCGTGGGCGCGAACGACGATCGACGTCGACGCATTCGTCACCGCACCGTTCGCCAGCGTGGTCGTCGAGATCGACGGTGGGCGAGGTTTCGTCGAGCAACGAGCCCAGCATCCCGCCGGCAACTCGGTGGCACCGTGCGCCGACAACACTTCCGACGAGTGGTACTTCGCCGACGGTTTCACGGTGGACGGCAGCATCGAGACCCTCGTCCTCACCAATCCGTACGACGATGCAGCGGTGGTCGACCTCGTGTTCGCCACCGAGGCAGGCGAGGCGCGACCAGCAGCGTTCCAGGGCTTCACGATCCTGCCGCAGTCGGTCGAGACGATCCCGATCGCCGACCTGGGCGCACGTGACGAAGCGGTGATCGCCGTCAACGTCGCTGCCGAACGCGGCCGGCTCGTCGTCGGCCGCGCGCAGCACTTCCTCGGCGGCGGACGCCTGGGCTACAACGTCGCGCTCGCAGCGCCGGCGCTGCGCGACCAGTGGTGGTTCGCCGATGGCGAAGCGGGCGAGGGCATCACCGAGACCTTCGCCATCTACAACCCCACCGACGACGACGTCCAGGTCGATGTCGTGTTCCTGGGGATCCCGGTCGATGCGCTGGCGGGCGACAACACGATCGACGTGCCGGCTCGCGAGGTGGTCGTGTACGACCCGTCGGCCGACGACTCGTTCACGCTTGCCGCCGGGGCCCTACTC
This sequence comes from Ilumatobacteraceae bacterium, assembly GCA_963848145.1. Classification (GTDB taxonomy): domain Bacteria; phylum Actinomycetota; class Acidimicrobiia; order Acidimicrobiales; family Ilumatobacteraceae; genus Sva-07. Next base: position 6,803 of record CAWKCN010000037.1, on the reverse strand, counting down.
GACGGTGTTCTCCACGCTCGCCGAGCCGTCGATCGTCGTCGAACGAGCGATCACCCGGCCGGCCGGTGAGTCGGTTGCCACCTCGGTGGTGCTGGGCGCACCACCACGCATCGACGGGTACGTGGCGTCGCGCTGGCACATCGGCATCGGACCGTCGACCCCGGCGCCTGGCGCACTCGTCGTGTACAACGTCGACAACGTCGACGGGCACGGTCACGATCGAGGCGGTCGGCCCCGGTGGTCCGTCGGCCGTGGCGAGCCTGACCGAGATTCCGATCGGTGCCGGCCAGGTCATCACGATCGACCTCGTCGACCCGGACGTGCTCGACCGGGAACTCATCGTGCAGTCGACCAACCGGGTGTTCGTCGAGCGCCGACTGCCTCGCGGCGGCACGCTTGCAGGCACGTCGGGTTCGTGGGCGTTGCCGGCTGCCGGCGACTGAGCGAGCACCGTTAGCCTGCCCGGCACATGGAACGGTTGATCGTCGCACTCGTCATCGTCGTGGTGGTCGTCGTCGTGGCGCAGGTCGTCAGGCGACGTCGTGTGCCCGACGCGCCGACGCAACGCCGGTTCTCCGCACCGGAGCAACTCGACCGCAACGACTTCGCCCGCCCGGATGCCCCCTGGCTGGTCGCGGTGTTCTCGTCGTCGACCTGCGACGTGTGCGCGCAGGTGGTCGCCAAGGCGAACGTCCTGGAGTGCGACGACGTCGCCGTTGCCGAGGTGGAGTACACCGCAGACCGGGCGCTGCACGATCGGTACTCGATCGATGCGGTTCCCACCGTGGTCGTCGCCGACGCCCAGGGCGTCGCTGCTGCGACGTTCCTCGGCCCCATGTCGGCCACCGACCTGTGGGCGGCCGTGGCCGAAGCCCGTGAGCCCGGCTCCACACCTGGCGGCGGGAGCTGCCAGCGCGACGCAGCTGCAACCGACTGAAGCGACGGCAACCGCTCGGCGACGAGCGACACCCGCAGACGTGGTGGGCCCGCTCACCGCCTCGTCGGGGGGTGAACGGTGGTGTCGTCAGCGAGCGACGATGTCGTCGGCGGGTTGGCCGGATTCGGCCATGCCCCGCTGGATCAACTTGGCCACTTCGGGACCGTCGATCGTCTCGTGTTCGAGCAGCGCCTCGGCGATCAGTTCCAGGCCTCGGCGATGGCGGCTGAGCACCTCGCGGGCCCGGCTCTCCTGTGAGGTGAGGATCCGGGCGATCTCTTCGTCGAGGAGCTTTGCGGTGTCGTCGGAGTACTCGCGCTGCGACGACATCAGGTCCTCTCCGAGGAACACCGCCTGCTGGCTGCTCCACGCCATGGGCCCGACACGATCGGACATGCCCCACTCGCGGACCATGCGGCGAGCGATGCCGGTGGCCTGCTCGAGGTCGTTGGCGGCGCCGGAGTTGAGGTGGCCGAACACGATCATCTCGGCCACACGACCGCCCATGGCCTTGCAGATCGTGTCCTCGAAGAACTCCTTGGAGTACGTGTGACGTTCCTGAGGGAGCGACCAGGTGACGCCCAGTGCCATGCCTCGCGGCAGGATCGTGACCTTGTGGAGCGGGTCGCCGTGGGGGAGCACCGTGGCGAGCAGGGCGTGACCGCCCTCGTGGTAGGCAGTGGCCTTCTTCTCCTCGGCCGACAGGATCATCGACTCGCGCTGAGCGCCGAGCACCACACGGTCGCGTGCGTTCTCGAAGTCGATGCGGGCGATCTCCTTCGAGCCGCGTCGGACGGCGACCAGCGCCGCCTCGTTGACCAGGTTGGCCAGGTCGGCACCGGACATGCCGGGTGTCGCGGCGGCCATCGTCTCCATGTCGACGTCGGGCCCCATCCGCTTGTCGCGGCTGTGGACCTCGAGGATCGCCTGACGCTCGGTCGACTCGGGCAGGGGCACCACGATCTGGCGGTCGAAACGGCCGGGGCGGAGCAGCGCCGGGTCGAGGACGTCGGGCCGGTTGGTCGCTGCCATGATCACGATGCCCTCGGACGGTTCGAAGCCGTCCATCTCGGCGAGCATCTGGTTGAGGGTCTGCTCGCGTTCGTCGTGGCCGCCGCCGAGGCCGGCGCCGCGCTTGCGGCCGATCGAGTCGATCTCGTCGACGAAGATGATCGCCTTGCCCATGCGGCGGGCCTGCTGGAACAGGTCGCGGACGCGGCTGGCGCCGACACCCACGAACATCTCCATGAAGTCGGATCCGGTGACGCTGAAGAAGCCGACGCCGGCCTCGCCGGCGACCGCCCGGGCGAACAGGGTCTTGCCGGTGCCAGGAGGGCCGACCAGCAAGATGCCCTTGGGCACGCGAGCACCGATCTCCCGGAAACGTTCGGGCATCCGGAGGAAGTCGACGACCTCGTTGATCTCCTGCTTGACGCCTGCGTAGCCGGCGATGTCGTCGAAGGTGGTCGACGGTCGATCGGCGTCGTAGGCCTTGGCCTTGCTCTTGCCGATCGACATCACCCCGCCCATCTGACCCTGGGCGCGGCGCTGCATCCACACGAAGAACGCGATGATCAGCATCACCGGCAAGAAGATCGACAGCACCCCGAGCAGCCAGTTGTTGCTCGGCGCGACATGAGTTGAACTCGACGTTCTGCTCGACCATGAGGTGCGGTCGGCTTCGGTGACACCGGTTCGGCGACCCCCGTGGTCGAGTACTTGTCGCCGTTGGTGAACTCGCCGGTGATGTTGCCCGAACCGGTGTTGATCTCGGCGGTGTCGATGTTGCCCTCGATGAGCTGCGTACGCCACTCGGAGTACTCGAGTGACGTGCCGCTGTCGCTGGGCCACAGGGTGGGCACGAGGAACGCTGCGGCGAGCACGCCGACGAGCACCCAGATGGTCCATCGGGGCCAGCTGCCGGGGCCGCGGCCGCCCGTGGCGGGCGTGCCGTCGGCATTGAACTCGTTGGCGCTCTTCTTGTTGCTCGACGATCGATCGCCGTGGCTGCGCTCGGGGGCGTCGTCGGGGCGCTTCGACCCGCGTCCGCGACCGGGAGGCGGAGGCGGCGGGGGAGGCGGGAGCTTGTCCATGGATCCATGCTACGCAGGATCTGAGTCGTTGCCAGGTCGTGCTCGAACCATCATGCGAGCCGTTCGGCACACGGGTGATGGCCGCGGGACATCGGTCATCTTCGACCATCCGCCACTCGACGTCGAGCAGCGATCTAGCGTGGGGGCATGTATCGCACGGAGCGGACGACGGAACGGTCGGCGGTCAGTGTTCGCCAGTGCTCGCGCACCGGATGCTCGGAACGTGCCACCGTGACGTTGACCTACCACTACGGTCGTTCGCAGGTCTGGCTCGACGATCTGACGGCCGAGCGTGACCCGCACGCCTACGATCTCTGCGATCGGCACGGCGCCCGGTTGTCGGTGCCCGCCGGCTGGTACCTCGACGATCGTCGCTTCGGCCAGCACACGCTCATCGCCGTCTGACCGCCCCGGCGACCGCTGTCGCCGAATCGACCGTTGATCGTCATCGAACGGCGCGGGCTCACGTCCGTGGTCGGCGGGTAGGTTCGACCACCGTGCCCGGCTCAGCGCGTGATCGCGCCCGCAGCGACTCAGGTTTCTCAGGCGGGTTCCTCCCGTCGGCATCTCCGCGTCCCATCGACGCCTCGACCGCGGTGTTCACGTTCGTCGGAGCCTGGATCGCCGCACAGATCATCTCGTCGGTGATCCTGGTGGTGCTGGGAGACGGCGAGGCAGCGAGCGAGGTGTCGTTCAGCGTGCTCGCCGTCGCCCTCGCCGGTGCGTGGGCGTCGTACCTCGTCGGCATGTGGATTGCATCCGAACGGGCGGGTTCCGGGAGCATGGTCGCCGATTACGGGGTGGCCTTCCGCTGGGTCGACCTGCTCGGGCTGGCCGTGGGCGCCGGCGCGCAGTTGGTCGTCATCCGAGTGGTCTATCTCCCGCTCGAGGCGCTGTGGCCCGACACGTTCAGCGAGGATCGCCTGACCGAGAACGCCCAGGACCTGGTCGACCGTGCCGGCGGTGCGTCTGCGGTGGTGCTGGTCGCCGTGGTCGTCTTCGGTGCTCCGATCGTGGAGGAGTTGTTCTACCGCGGGTTGCTGCAGCGTTCGCTCGCCGATCGGTTCAACGAGGGCGCGGTGCTGGTGGTGGTGGCAGCGGTGTTCGCGGCGGTGCACTTCCGACCGATCGAGATCCCCGGGTTGTTCGTGTTCGGTCTGATCCTCGGTTGGGCGGCGATGCGAACCCGTCGCCTCGGCCCGGCGATCACGATCCACATGGGATTCAACCTCACCGGGCTGTTGCTGGTCCTGTGACGGCCGCAACCGGTTGCGCTTTGCCATGATGGTGTCCTTGATGTCGACCGCCTGGCAGCCACGATGAGCGACGAAACGCGTCCCAGCTCCGACGAGGAGACGCCGCAGCAACGCCCGGACGTCTCCGACAGTGACGCGTTCGGCGACTGGTTCGATCGTGAGTTCGCCGAGCCCGAACAGGGCACGTTGCTCACCGACGAACACCGCACCGACGAGCTCGCCCCGGCAGAGGTCGAGGCGTCCGATGCCACGGACACCTCCGAGGTCGAGGCGTCACCGGCCGCTCGTGTGGTGGCTCGGGTGTTCCGTCGCCCGATCGCCTGGTGGCAGCGACCTTGGAGCACCGATCGGGTCGTACGGGTGCTGGTCACCTCGGCCACGTTGGTCACCACGACCGTGGTGATGATGATGGTCGTCCATCTCAATCCGCTGTCTCCGGCCCAGGACCTGATCTTCGACGACACCACGCCGACCGGCGGCGACATGGGAGCTCACGTCTGGGCGCCCGCGTTCCTGCGTGACCACTTCCTGACGAACTTCCAGCTGTCGGGTTGGAGCATGGATTGGTACGGCGGACTCCCGCTGTACCGCTTCTACATGGTGATCCCGGCGCTTGCGATCGTGGCGCTCGACGTCGTGCTGCCGTACGGCGTTGCGTTCAAGCTCGTCGCCGTCTCCGGACTGGTGCTGTTCCCCCTGGCGTGTTGGGCGTTCGGTCGCCTGGCCAAGTTCCGGCACCCGATCCCCGAGCTCTTCTCGGTGGCCGCACTGTGTTTCCTGCTCGACGAGAGCTTCTCGATCTACGGCGGCAACGTGAAGTCCACGATGGCGGGGGAGTACTCGTTCTCGATCTCGTTGACGCTCGCAGTGTTGGGATTGGGGCTGCTGGCGAACGGATTGCGCACCGGGCGGTTCCGGGTGTGGACCGCAGTGATCCTCTCGCTCGCCGCCGTGTCGCACGGCATCGTGCTGATCTTCGTGGCCGTCTCGGCGATCATCCTCTGTCTCGTCTGGCTCGACAATCGGCGCCTCGTGTACGCCGTGACCGCAGGCGTGACCACGCTGCTGCTGTCGGCATGGTGGGTGGGGCCGTTCCTGTTCGGTCACGAATTCATGACGGACATGAAGTACGGGTTCCGGCCCGAGGGGGCGAACGACTCGTTCTGGGACATGTTCTTCCCACTCGCCGCGCCGTTGGACTTCATCATCACGGCGCTCGCGGTGATCGGGTTCGGTGCGATGGTGCTGCGTCGCCATCTCACCGGGACGGCGATCGGGCTGATCTGTCTGACCTTCGTCGCACTCGTCTACCTCACCCGCGACAGCCTCCCGCTCATCGGGCTGCTGTGGAACCCGCGCCTGCTCCCCTTCGTGTACCTCACCCGATACCTGCTGATGGTGATCGGTGCGCTCGAACTGATCACCTGGATCGTCAACGCGGCCAGGGACCGGCGAGCGACATCGCAGCTCTCGGCGGTGGAGGGTGCCGTGGCCGCCGGAGTGATCACGCTGTCGTGCCTGGTCGTGTTCGGCTGGATGTACGAGACGCTCCCGGGTGGCGGGCGTGTGGCCGAGGGCGACAGCACGGTCTATGCGTGGGGGCCGTTCGAGAAGGGCCCCGAGTCCGGACGGGCGGTCGCCGACGGCTGGACCAGATACAACATGCTCGGTTACGAGGGACGCCCCAAGTATCCCGAGTACAACCAACTGGTCACGACGATGGGCGACATCGGTGACGAGCGTGGTTGCGGCCGGGCGCTCTGGGAGAACAGCGGTGACAACGGCGAGTACGGCACGACGATGGCGTTGATGCTGTTGCCTCACTGGACCGACGGCTGCATCGCCTCGATGGAAGGGCTGTTCTTCGAGGCGTCCGGCACCACGGCGTACCACTTCTTGAGCGCGGCGGCGATGTCGAAGCAGTCGTCGAACCCCGTCCGCCAGTTGCGCTACGTCAACAACGACGCGGCGGTCGGTGTGCAGCACATGCACGACCTCGGTGTCCGCTACCTGATGGTGCGCACGCCGGAGGCAAAGGCCGAAGCCGAAGCGCAGGACGACCTCGAGTTCGTCACCACGTCAGGTCCGTGGGACATCTTCGAACTTCGAACCGCCGGCATCGTCGAGCCGCTCACCGTTCAACCCGTGGTGGTCGAAGAGCGCGGCGGCGACCAACGGGAACGAAATCTCGAGGTGGGCACGAGCTGGTTCCAGCGCCAGGACGACTGGGCCGCCATCCCCGCCAACGATGGGCCCGACTCGTGGCAGCGGGTGCCGGTGGAGATCGACCTCGACGCCCGCGTCGGCGAGCCGGGCGAGCGCAGCCGCAACGTCGACTACGTGCTGCCGAGCGAGCAGATCGACGTGGTCGAACTCGACCCGGTGACCGTCAGCAACGTCGACATGCAGCAGCAGTCGATCAGCTTCGAGGTCGACCAGGTCGGCGTTCCGGTGCTCGTCCGAGTCAGCTACTTCCCCACGTGGGCCGTGAGCGGCGCCGAGGGCCCGTACCGCGTC
>CAWKCN010000036.1:0-16664 GCA_963848145.1 Ilumatobacteraceae bacterium | reverse complement strand
CCGCCAACCGGGCAGCCTTCGTCAACGGTGGCAGCGTCAACGTCACCGCCGAGCAGGCGATCGCGACGATGAGTCTGTCGAACGACGTGCCGTGCAATCTGCTGCTCAACGGCACTGTCGACTGGGACGGCGGCGGCGACGCTGTGATCCTCTTCATGGGATGGACCGTCGACGGATCCGACGTCGGCAACGAGTTCGCCGACCAGACCACCGCGTCCCAGGTCAACGACAGCCTGACGGCGATCGCCGGAACGGTTCTCGACCCTGGAGCACACTCGATCGAACTGCGGGCACGAGCAAGCTCGGGCACCGGGGAGATCGAAACCGTCGGAGCAACCGCCCAGTGCGTCCCCTTCAGCGGCGACGGCAGCCCGGCCGCCTTGAGCGTCGGAGGACTCGACTCGGTGCCTTCGTCGGACGACGACCCGACCGATCCGACCGACTGAACTCGACCCGTACGCGGCCTCGACGATGCTGACACCGATGGAGCCCGTCGGCGTCAGCATCGTCGAACGCCGTTCGCACCGGTCACGCCGACCATCGGCAGTGGGCGATGGGAGTCTCGATCTCCCGACCTCCACGGTGTGAACGTGGCGCTCTTCCAGCTGAGCTAATCGCCCCTGAGGGAAGCCACAAGTTAGCAGCGGCGGCCGCATTGTCCCACCGCGTCACCCGTTGGGGTCAGCAGCCACCGCAACGCAGGCAACACCCATCCCCTGGCGGTCGCGATGCGGAGTCGTTCGACCCGGGCAGGTGCCGTCGAACGGGATGAACGCCGCCACGCGACGATCGACGGTCGGGTCACCGGTACACAGGACCTCCCGGGCATCTCCGTTGGGTTCGATCGTGACGCACGAGTCGACTCGCATGATTCCGTCAGGACCCTGCGGTTCGCCCGGCTCGGTGAACTGTGCGAGCACGACGATGCCGACGATCGCCAGCATCGCGAAGAACGACACCGACCGCCATGGGAACCGGGCCGGCCCGAGATGACTCGGGAAGGTCGGCACCGTCGGCGCCGCGTCGGACCTCGACGATCGCGGCGGCGCAGCCGGACCCCGTGGGGGCACGGGACCGTTTCGGAGCGATGCGTCGTACACGGCTCGGCGGGCCGGGTCGTTGAGCACGCGGTACGCCTCGTTGATCGCCGGCATCGACACCGCGCCCGCGGCGCTGCCACTCGCCACCGCCCGATCGGGATGATGCTCACGAGCGAGGCGACGATAGGCGTCGCGAACGTCTGCATCGCTTGCGCTCGGCGGCACACCGAGGACGTCGTAGTGGGTCGATCGAGGCACGGTGACTCCACGCTAGGGGTCGTCGGGTGTCAATAACCGGCGTCGACGTCGACCAGACCGATCAATTCCTCACCACGGGCGAACCGACGCACGTTGTCGGTGACCCGCTCGGCGAGCAACGGCTTGGCCATCTCGGGCGTGTTCCCGACGTGTGGGGTGATGATGCAGTTCGGCAGGTTCCAGAGCGGATGATCGTTCGGCAGGGGTTCGGGGTCGGTGACGTCGAGCCCGGCGCCCCCGATGGTCCCCGACCGGAGTGCTTCGACGAGGTCGTCGGTGACGATGTGGCGCCCGCGGGCGACGTTGACGATCCACGCATGTTGCTCCATCAGCGAGAACTCCTCGGCGCTGAACATCCCCTCGGTCTCGGGGGTCAGCGCCAACGCGAGCACGACGAGGTCGGCGCCGGGCAACGCATCGGCGAAGCGGTCGGCTTCGAGCACCTGGTCGACACCGACCATCGGCTCCGCACGGTTTCGGACCACGGTGATGTTGCAATGCCACGGCTGCAACAGCCGGACGAGCGACTCGGTGATCCCGCCCCCGCCGAGGATCGTGACGCGCCCGTCGAGCAGATTGTGCCCGCTGGGACCCGACCACTCGGTCGCTCGGGCGTAGGCGCCGACGTGGCGCAACCCGGCGACGCCGAGTGCCAACGCCATCTCGGCAACGGGCTCGGCGTACACGCCCTTGCCACAGGTCCAGATCCGATCGCGATCGAGATGGTCGACGAAGTTCTCGATACCGGCGAACGGCAGTTGCACCCACCGGATGTGGTCGGCATCGTCGAGGGTCGCACGAAGCGCGTCGACGGCTCTGGCGTCTGACCAGACGACGCCTTCCGCCTCGTCGGGAGCGACCAGTTGCCCACCGCCGGCTGTCACAGCGTCGGCGAGCCAGTCGGGGCCACCCGAGGGGCCGAGGTGGATTCGGGGTGCGGCGGTGTTCGTCATCTGGCGACCGACGGTAGTGGTCGCAGCGGCGGCAGCGACCGATCCGGCATGATGAAGGCCATGGCCGCTCCTCACCCAGCGATTCGCAGCGTTGGCATCCCACGCGAAGTCAAGACCGCCGAGCACCGAGTCGCAATGACGCCCGACGGTGTTCGAGAGCTGGAACGGTTCGGCGTGAACGTGCTGGTCGAGACCGGCGCCGGCGAGGGCGCCTCGATCACCGACGCCGACTACGAGGCTGCCGGCGCCGACATCGTGCCAACCGCCGCAGACGCCTGGGCGCAGGACATGGTCGCCAAGGTCAAAGAGCCCAAACCCGAAGAGTTCGAGTACCTGCGCCCCGATCTGACGCTGTTCACCTATCTCCACCTCGCGGCGTACCCGTCGGTGGCGACAGCCCTGATCGACGCCGGCACGACGTCGGTCGCCTACGAAACCGTGCAGGCCGCCGACGGCTCACTGCCCTTGCTGGCGCCGATGAGCGAAGTCGCAGGACGGCTCGCCCCGCAGATGGGTGCCCACTTCCTCGAACGACACAACGGTGGCCGCGGCGTGCTGATGGGCGGCGCACCTGGCGTCAGACCAGCGAAGGTCGTCGTGCTCGGCGCCGGCAACGTCGGGTGGAACTCGGCGTGGATCGCCGCCGGCATGGAAGCCGAAGTGGTCCTCATCGACAAGAACCTCGATCGTCTGCGCTTCGTCGATCAGATCCATCGCGGCCGGATCATGACCGCAGCGTCGAACCGGGGAGCGATCGAACGTGCGCTCGCCGACGCCGACCTCGTCATCGGCGCCGTGCTGGTGGCCGGTGGACGGGCCCCGGTGGTGGTCAGCGACGAGATGGTGCAGGCGATGAAGCCGAGAGCGGTGATCGTGGACGTCGCCGTCGACCAGGGAGGGTGCATCGCCACCACACGCGAGACCACGCACGAGCAGCCGACCTACGTCGAGCACGACGTCGTGCACTACGCGGTCGGCAACATGCCGGGAGCGGTGCCCAACAGCAGCACCTATGCGCTGACGAATGCGACGTTGCCGTACCTGCTCGACGTGGCAGTCCATGGGGCGCTGGGCGCCGCACGGCGCGATCCTGCGATCGCTCACGGCCTCAACACCGTCGGTGGTTCGTACGCCAATACGACTGTTGCCGAGGCGCTCGGCGCCACCTCGATCGACCCGTTGACCACCGGTTGAGTGCTCTACGGTGACGCCATGTCACCCACCACGCCGACCGCCGTGTCGGACCTCGATCTCCCCTCGATCGACGCCCCCGAGCTGACCGACAGCGAGCGGCAGGCACTCGTCGCGTCACTGGCCCCCGATCACTGGATCGTCCGCAACGCCCTCGGATACACCCTTCTGCAGTACGCCGACGTCGTCTCGGTCCTGCGCGACAAACGCTGGCACAGCGCCACCTCGAAGATTCCCGAGATGATGGGGATCACCGATCGTGACTTCCTCGACAACAGGCGGGTGTCGATCCTGTCGGCCGAAGGCGACGTGCACACCCGCCTTCGTCGTCTCGTCGCCAAGTCGTTCTCGCCGCGCTCGGCCGACCGGCTCCGTCCGTTCATGCGCGAGGTCGTCGACGACCTGGTCGACACCGTCGCCTCCACCGGCCGGGCCGACATCGCCGCCGACATCTGCGAGCCGTACCCGATCCCGATCATCTGCGAACTGCTCGGCGCACCCCGCGACGACTGGCAACTGTTCTCGAGATGGGCTGAAGACGTCCTGCGGATCTTCAACGGCAACGTGCTCGAGGAACTCGACATCATCAAGGCCGCGCAGGCCGAGCTCGACGAGTACTCGCGCGGGCTCATCGCCGACCGCCGCAACGACCCCCGCGACGACCTGATCACCGATCTGATCGCCGCCGAAGAAGAGGGTGACCGTCTCAGCACCGACGAGTTGGTGATGATGGTCGATGCGGTGATCGTCGGTGGAACCGACACGACCCGTAACCAACTGGGATGCGCCGTCGGACTGATGTCGGAGTACCCCGAGCAGTGGAAGCTGCTCGCCGAACAGCCGGACCTGGCGCCCAGAGCGGTCGAGGAAGCGATGCGCTACTTCGGCGCCGTCCGTGGCACCGTCCGGTTCGCGAGCGAGGACATCGAGTACCGCGACGTCAGGTTCCCGGCAGGGACGATCGTGATGACCTCGATGGGCATGGCCAACCGTGACAGCTCGGTGTTCGACGATCCGGGCACGTTCGACATCACGCGCGAGCCGTCGGGACAACCGCAGCTGACGTTCGGCTCCGGCATCCACTACTGCCTCGGCGCAGCGCTGGCACGAGCCGAACTGCAAGAAGCGCTGCCGATCCTGGCGCGCCGGATGCCCGACCTCGCCGTCGACGGCGAGATCGTGTGGAAGCCGTCGACCACGGCGATCTTCGGCCCGGCTCGTCTGCCGGTCACCTTCAGCCCGAGCTGACTCCACCCACCCAGCCAGCCACCCAGCCCGACCCCACGTGCGCCGGGCGGTGAGCGAAGTGGCCGCAGTCGGTCCGTTCGCTCATCGCTGCCCCGACCGCTCAGTCGTCCAGCGAGGGTGGACGGCGGAAGCGCTTGGTTTCACCACGCTGCTTCTTGGCCTCGACCCGGCGCCGCTGCGAGCCACGGGTCGGTTGCGTTGCGCGTCGATGGCGAGGCACGTGCAGCGCGCCTCGGAGCTTGGCGGCGAGGCGCTCCTCTGCGAGCGCCCGATTGCGCAGCTGCGACCGTTCGTCGTCGGCAACCACACGAACGATCGGACCGAGTTTCGCAACGACGCGCGCACGCTGGGCATCGGTGAATGCCACCGACGTCGCCGCGTCGAACGACAGCTCGGCGCGGGTCGCTGCCTTGTTCGCGTGCTGCCCCCCAGGGCCGCCCGACGCGCTGAAGCTCACCGCGAGCTCGTGACGCGGGATACGGACGCTGTCGGTCACCACCAGGCGGTCGTCGGCTGCTCCCACTGCCCCAGCATGCCCCGGACAGCGACGGTCGCGTACGGTGACGCGATGGGAGACATCAAGCTCGGCTACAACACTGGCTACTGGTCGGCGGGGCCGCCGAACGGTGCGCTCGAGGGTGTGAAGGAGGCCGAACGCCTCGGATTCAACTCGGTGTGGACCGCCGAGGCCTACGGGTCCGACTGCCTCACGCCGCTCGCCTGGTGGGGCGCGTCGACGGAGAACATCAAGCTCGGTACCGCGATCATGCAGATGGCGGCGCGCACACCGGCCGCCGCAGCGATGGCGGCGATCACGCTCGACCACCTGTCGAACGGTCGATTCATCCTCGGGCTGGGTGCTTCCGGCCCACAGGTCGTCGAGGGGTGGTACGGCCAGCCGTATCCGAAGCCGCTGGCCCGCACTCGCGAGTACGTCGAGATCGTGCGATCGATCATCGCCCGCGACGAGCCGGTCGAGTTCCACGGCGAGTTCTACGACATGCCCTACGACGGCGGCGCCGGCCTCGGCAAGGCGCTGAAGTCGACGGTGCACCCACTGCGCAACGACATCCCGATCTACCTCGCCGCCGAAGGCCCCAAGAACGTCGCGCTGTCGGCGGAGATCTGCGATGGCTGGTTGCCGCTGTTCTTCTCGCCGAAGGACGACAAGTTCTACCGCGACTGCCTCCAGCAGGGCTTCGACGCATCGGGTGACCCCACCAAGAAGGACCGCTTCGAAGTCACTGCGACTGCGATGATCATCCCCGGCGACGACGTCGAGAAGTGTGCCGACATGGTGCGACCGTTCCTCGCGCTCTACGCCGGCGGCATGGGCGCGAAGGGCGCCAACTTCCACTACGAGGTGTTCGCCCGGATGGGCTACGGCGACGTTGCCGACAAGGTGCAGGAGCTCTACCTCGAGGGCAAGAAGGCCGAAGCCGCCGCCGCGATTCCACTGGCGATGGTCGAAGACGTTGCCTTGGTGGGCCCGCCCGAGAAGATCCGTGACGAGCTCGACAAGTGGCGCGAGACCTGCATCACCGAGTTTCTCGTCAGCGGGCCGGCGATGGCACTGCCGAGCTTCGCCGAACTCGTGCTCGGCTGAGTTCGGGGCTAGCGCCCGCCGGCCTGCCCGAATCCCTTCGATGCGCCGACCAGTTCGGCGCCATCGTCCGGCTCGGGTGTCGTGGGCTCGATCGTGTCGTCACCACCAGCAGGACGGCCCGCAGCGCGCAGCGTGGCGACCAGCACGCCAACAGCCACGACGACCCCGACCGCAATCAGGACACCGGCACCGGTGCGCCAGGCATCGGAGAGCGGCAGCACCCGCAGCGGGCCCGGCGGAAGCTGACCGCCGTCGCGAGTGCGACGCAAGGTCACCGGGTCGACGTCGACCGGGAGGTTGATCAAGGCCCACCAGCCGGCAACGACCACGAGGCCAAGCGGAGCCCACCGCGACCAGATCCGCTCCATGCCGATCACCAACAGCACCGCCGCGACACCGATCGCCGGCATCGTGTAGCGAGCGTGGGCGTTGCCCCCGCCGCTCGCATGCTGGGCGATCGTCAGCGCGATCAGTCCGACCACGACGCCACCGAGTGCGATCTGCCAGCGGAACGTCGACCGCTGAGCGGCCTGTTCGTCCTCGTCGTCCTGACCCTGGTCAACGGCGAACGACGACGTCGCAGCCCCCACTCGGCCGGCGACGAACGCCATGACCACACCGACCGCTGCGATCAGGGTGATCAGCACCGACCCGGGCGGCACGATCCGGCGGCGTGTGGTGGGCGACATCAGGCCCTCGTAGACGTTCGACCACATCGACCAGCGAAGGATCATGTCGAGCACCGATCCCCGGCGCGTGCGTCGGAACATGTCGAGCAGGTATTGCGATGCGCCGATGTCGCCGTACAGCATCACGTTTCGTGCGTAGTACCACCCGAAGGCCACGACTGCCGGCCCGAGCGCGGCCAGCGCGATCAGCGCCGCCCGCCGCACTCGGACGCGCACCGACGGCGCCGATGTCGTGAAGCGTCGCAGCGCAACCACGCCGACCACGGCGATCGCAACCAGCATGGTGGAAGCGCGCGCACCGAACGCCACGACCGAGGTCGCTGCGAGCAGCGCAAGATCGCGGCGGGTGAGCGCGTCGACACGGCGGAGGCATCTGGCGCCTGCCCACACCACTGCGGTGCCGGCGGCGAACCCCAACCCGTCGTTCAACCCCTGCGAGAAGACGGCGTGCCCCTGCGGGACGAGCGCCGCCAACGCAGCTGCGAGCAGCGCGAGCCGGTGGTTGCGGCGGGTGATCTCCGACGCGAGCAGGAACGTGAACACGACACCGATCGCCGCGAAGGCCACGTTGGCGAATCGCATCAGGATCAGGCCCCCGTCGGCGGCGCCGGTCGCGTTGCTGAACCAGATCAGCGGGGTGACGGCGACGTAGTGGAGAGGTGGGTGGTTCGACACCCAGACTGCTCGATAGCGGATGTCCTTGGCCGTCGATCGTTCGGCCTGCCACTGCCGTGCCTCCACCGGAACCTCTGGGAACCTGCGGATTTCGGGCAGGTCGGCCGAGGCGATGTCGTGGGCGTACCCCACGTGCGCCGTTTCGTCGGTGGCCCAGAACGGGGGCTGCTGCAGCGCATGCAACGCGCCGATTCCGACGAAGGCGACGACGATCGCCACGAGACCGAGGAGCACAGCGCCCGACGGGCGGCGTGAGTCGGCTCGCTCGCCCTCCGAACTCGCTTTCTCGACCAACGTCTGCACGCGTGGAAGCTATCCGCCAATCGAGAAACATGCTCGGCACCGGACACTCGTCACGGTGCGTTCACGAACGGTCAGTCGACCGTGCCGACTCGGCCGGCATCGACCCAGTCGCGCAGCTTCTCCCAGGCGTAGATGCCCGTCGAATGGCCGTCGCTCCAGTCGAGGCTGAGACCCCATGCACCCGACAGTTCGGCGTCGGTGATCGTGATCGGTTGGCCCTGGTCGATCCAGGGGGCGACCGGCTGATCGCGGGTTCGCTTGGCGTTGCAGTCGGCGCACGGACACGCCTGGCGCAGCGGGCCGAGTTCGAATCGCGCCCGAACGCCGTCCTCGAAGAGCACTTCGACGTGCGATTGACGGTCCACTTCGACGGATTCGATGTCATGCTTGGGCACGTGACGAGCGTACCGACGGCGGCAGATCCTCAGCCCTTGTCGCCGACATGCCCGACGCCGATCCGTCGGGGGTGGCTGCGCAACCGATGGGACGATCTCACGTTCGTCCACTGGGCATACGACCCCGCCGAGGTGCAGGCACTCCTTCCCGACGGCCTCCGCGTCGACACCATCGACGTCGGCGACGGCCCGCAGGCCTGGGTGTCGCTCGTGCCGTTCACGATGCGTCGGGCCGGGCCGACGTTGCTGCCACCGCTCCCCTGGCTCTCCACCTTCGCCGAGACGAACGTGCGCACCTACGTGGTGGACTCCGCCGGCAACCGCGCCGTGTGGTTCCTGTCACTCGACGCGGCGCGCCTGCCCGTGGTGGCGTTCGCACGATGGGCGATCGGGTTCCCCTACGTCTGGTCGTCGATGACGGTCGAACGGGTCGGGCAACGGTGGGGGTACACCACCATGGCGCGTCGCTGGCCAGGCCGCCCCGCGGCGACCACGCGCCTGGTCGTCGACGTCGGCGATCGGATCGAACCGACCGAGCTCGACGTGTTCCTCACGGCACGTTGGGGCACCGTTGCGAAGTGGGGCGGACGGCTGCGACACCACGGCGTCGACCACCCGCCCTGGGTCCTGCACGACGCCGAGATCATCGAACTGTCCGACACGGCGCTCACCGCCTGCGGGCTCTCGGCTCCACGCGACGCGCCGATCGCCCGGTCCGCCGAGCCGCTCGACGCCCGCTTCGGGTGGCCGGTCCGAGTCTGATCGCCCGGCACCGCTGCGTTGCGGCGCTCGGCTGTACCGTGACCTCCTCGGTGTCGAGCACGTCGGCGACATGCCGATGCCGGGGCTGTCCGCGTGCTCGTCGACGACCGCTCCCGAACCCGTTACTCGTGGTGTCAGACACCACGAGTAACAGTTTCGGCGTACCCTCGACCCTGTGTCCGAGCCGCCGCTGATCCGCCACCTTCCGGTGCGGGCGGCAGACGGCGGAGTCGACGACGACGCCGTGCTCGCCGGGTTCACGCGACACGCCGAGGAGATCGGCCTCGAGCTGTATCCGGCACAGGAAGAGGCGATCTTCGAGATCGTCCTCGGCAATCATGTGATCCTGAACACCCCGACCGGCTCGGGCAAGTCGCTCGTGGCGGCCGCAGCCCACTTCGCAGCGCTCGCAGCCGGCAAGCGGAGCGTGTACACCGCCCCGATCAAGGCTCTGGTGAGCGAGAAGTTCTTCGCGCTGTGTCGCGATTTCGGTTCGGACAACGTCGGCATGATCACCGGCGACGCCTCGGTCAACCCCGACGCACCGATCATCTGTTGCACCGCAGAGATCCTTGCGAACTGGTCGCTCCGTGATGGTGCAGCAACGCCGGTCGACGTCGCGATCGTCGACGAGTTCCACTACTACGGCGACCCGCAACGAGGCTGGGCCTGGCAGGTACCGCTCCTGGAGTTGCCCCAGACACAGTTCCTGCTGATGTCGGCAACGCTCGGATCCGTGTCGTTCTTCGCGGACGACCTCACGCGCCGAACAGGCCGAGAGACCAGCGTGATCAAGTCCGTGACCCGCCCGGTGCCACTCGACTTCGAGTACCGAACGTCCACGCTGCACAACAGCGTCACCCAACTGTTGGAGACCGGCAAGGCCCCGATCTACCTCGTGCACTTCACCCAGAAGGAGGCGACCGAGGCGGCTCAGAACTATCTGGCGCTCGATCCGCTGTCGAAAACCGAGAAGGCCGCCGTGAAAGAGGCGCTCGCCGGGTTCCGCTTCGACTCGCCGATCGGCAAGGACCTGCGCCGGTTCATCACCGCCGGAGTGGGCGTGCATCATGCCGGGCTCCTGCCCAAGTACCGATTGCTCGTCGAGAAACTCGCCCAGGACGGGCTGCTCAAGATCATCTGCGGTACCGACACGCTCGGCGTCGGGGTCAACGTGCCGATCCGGTCGGTGCTGTTCACGCAGCTCTGCAAGTACGACGGCACCGGTGTGCGGTTGCTGTCGAACCGCGAGTTCGCCCAGATCGCAGGGCGAGCCGGACGCAAGGGCTTCGACGATCGCGGCGACGTGTGGGTACAGGCGCCGGCGCACGTCGTCGAGAACCAACGGCTCGAGGAGAAGCAACGCGAGGGCGGCAGCAAGAAGAAGATCGTCAAGAAGAAGCAGCCCGAGCGCGGCTACGCACATTGGACCCAGGACACGTTCGACAAGCTCGTGTCCGGCGAGCCCGAGCCGCTGCGGTCGCACTTCCGGGTGAACCATCAGATGGTGATGAGCCTGCTCGATCGGCCGACGCGTGACGGCGTCGACGGGTGCCGAGCCGTACGCACGCTGCTCACCGACAACCACGAGTCGCGCAAACGCCGACGCGAGCACATTCGCCGCACGATTGCGATCTACCGGTCGCTGGTCGAAGCCGGATTGCTCGAGTTCCCCGACGAACCCGACGAGTGGGGACGCCTCGTGCGCGTGAACTTCGACCTGCAGGACGAGTTCGCCCTCCACCAACCGCTGTCGCTCTGGGCGGTCGAGGCATTGGGTGACCTGCCTCCTCGAGACGATGGCGACCCGGATGGCGACGCGGTCGAGCACGTCTTCGACGTGCTGTCGGTGATCGAGTCGGTGCAGGAGA
The DNA here is from genome assembly GCA_963848145.1 of Ilumatobacteraceae bacterium. Taxonomy (GTDB): domain Bacteria; phylum Actinomycetota; class Acidimicrobiia; order Acidimicrobiales; family Ilumatobacteraceae; genus Sva-07. The sequence continues at coordinate 5,673 of CAWKCN010000036.1, read as the reverse complement.
ACCCGGGCGTGATCATGGCGGCGCAGACCAAGCGGGCCAAGGACGATCTGATGGCCGAGATGAAGTCGAGTGGCGTCGAGTACGAGGAGCGCATGGAGCGCCTCTCCCAGGTCGAGCACCCGAAGCCGAACCGCGAGTGGATCTACGCGAACTTCAACGAGTTCCGGGCCCGACACCCGTGGGTGGGTTCCGACAACGTGGCACCGAAGTCGGTCGTGCGAGAGATGTACGAGCGAGCGATGACGTTCGGCGAGTACGTCCAGGACTACGGCTTGAAGCGCTCCGAGGGCGTCGTGTTGCGGTACCTGTCGGACGTCTACAAGGGGCTGCTGCAGAATGTGCCGGAGGACCTCCGAACGGAGGCGCTCGAGGACCTCACGGTGTGGCTCGGCGCCATGATCCGCCAGGTCGACTCGAGCCTGATCGACGAGTGGGAGCGGCTGTTGCACCCCGACGAGTCCGATCCCGCAGCAGCGCTGCGGCCGACGCTGCCGACGGGTGAACGCACGATCGTCGACGACCACCGCGCGTTCCGGGTCATGGTGCGCAACAAGGTGTTCGACTGGGTCCAGCGACTGGCTCGACGCAACGGCTACGACGAGATCGTCGTCGATGCGATCGACGACAGCCGCTGGAAGTCGGGCGAAGACGTGATCGAGGCCATGGCGACCTACCGCACCGACTTCGGCGAGGTGCTCGTCGACGCAGGCGCCCGCTCGGGCGAACTGTTCCACTACGACCGCTCGACCGGGCAGGTGACACAGATCCTCCACGACCCGGAGGACTCCAACGAGTGGCGCATCGAAGCACTGGTCGATCTCGACGCATCACGGGAGGCGAACCGAGTCGTCCTCCGCCTCGGGTCGATCACATCCGGTGTGTGAGTCGGCCCTCGCATCAGGGCGGGGCCGACAGAGTAGTTTGCCTCCGTGCGACGCAGTGCCGGGATCGTGCTCCACCGAACGGTCGAGGGCGTGGTCGAGGTGCTGCTGGGCCACATGGGCGGACCGTATTGGGCACGCAAGGACGATGGCGCCTGGACGATCCCGAAGGGCGAGTACGACACCGACGGCGATCCGTTCGACGCCGCATGTCGAGAATTCGAGGAGGAGATCGGTGTCGCCGTGCCGGCGACGGAGTTCGTCGACCTCGGCGAGGTGCGCCAGTCCGCCGGCAAGCTCGTTCGAGCGTGGGCGGCCCGCCTGACCGAGGGTGTCGATGTCGATCCGACGACTGCGGTGAGCAACACCTTCGAGATGGAATGGCCACCGAAGTCGGGGCGGCTCCAGACGTTCCCCGAACTCGACCGGGTTGCCTGGCTCGACCTCGACACGGCCGCCACCAAGGTGGTGACCGCCCAGCGTGAGTTCTTCGATCGGCTACGTTCGAGTTGAGGCGATCGCCGGGCCTCGGCGACACCGGGAGCGTGTGGCTCCGACATCGTCGGAGGTCGATGCCGAGGTCGCCGGTGTCAGTCGAGCACGGATTGCGGCACGGCCACGATCCTCGCCCGCAGCCACTCCCCCAGCGCTTTGGCCTGGGCGTCCTGGCGCGTCGACGCAGCGACACCCTCCTGGAGGAGTCCGCGCACGACGAAGTTCAACGCTCGGAGGTTCGGGTACCGATATCGGTCGATCGCGAGATCGGAGGTCTCGGGCAGCAACTCACGGAGTCGATCGGTGGTCAGCTCCTCGTCGAGCCAGGCCCAGCCGGCGTCGGCTCGGGCGTACACACCAAGATTGGCGTCGCCTCCCTTGTCACCGGACCGGGTGCCGACGAACGCCCCCAGCGCGACCTCGACCAGCTCCTCGGTCGGTTCAGCAGCAGCCGGTCGCACCGGGTCGGTCGCCGTGAGCGGAGCTCGGGACGTGGCGGGAGCGACCGAATCGATCTGGGTGGTGGTGCCGTCGACATGGACGTACTGCGGAACGAGGTCGCGAGGCACGGTGGCGGGGCGATACACACCGAACGGCGAGGCGGCACTCGGGCCGCCTCCGAGGCCGTACATGCCGGGGATTCCGGCCAGCACCGTGTGGACCATCGCGTCGGCGAAGGCACGGCCGACCTTGCGTTCGTCGGGGTCCTTGACCGTGACCCGCCACATCGCCGTCGCCTCCTCCTGCGATGCAGGATCGGGCTTGGCGGTGTGGATCACCTTGTTCTCGATGAACGCGAAGTCGTCGGGGCCGTAGGGGCAGGCGTCCCAGAAGACCGCTTCGGCGAACGCAGCCTTGTCGTCGATGTCGAGCCCGGTGAGGGCCACGGTGAACGAGTTGCGGTATCCACCGAGCTCGTTCATCGCCACCTTCAACGTCGGAGGCGGTGCCTCGCCCTTGGTCCCGAACACCCGGACACGATCACGTTCGACCTGTTCGACCTCGATCGTGTCGAATCGAGCGGTCACGTCCGGGCCCAGGTACGCGTGGCCGCCGATCTCGTACAGCAGTTGCGACGTCACGGTCTCGACGTTGACCACCCCGCCGGTGCCGTCGTGCTTGCCGATCACGCACGAGCCATCGGCGGCCACCTCTGCCCACGGAAACCCGAAGCGGGCACGACCGCCGACCTCGTTGCGGCCATCGATCTCGTGGAAGAACGAGTAGTTGCCGCCGGTCACCTGCGCGCTGCACTCGATGATGTGCCCTGCGACGACCCCACCGGCGAGTTGGTCGAGATCGGTTCGCGACCAGCCGTGATGCCAGGCGGCCGGGCCGCAGGTGACCGCCGCGTCGGTGACGCGGCCGGTGATCACGATGTCGGCGCCCTTGGTGAGCGCATCGACGATACCGAAACACCCGAGGTAGGCGTTCGCGGTGAGAAACCGGGTCGGATCGCCGAGTTCGGTCGCCGCACCGAACGGCGCAAGCGCTCCCGACTCGGCGAGTTCGACGATGCGCGGCATCAGATCATCACCGTCGATGTACGCGATCGTCGGAGACAGGCCGAGGCTGTCGGCGACCTCCTGGACGGCCTCCGCGCATCCGTCGGGGTCGAGTCCACCGGCGTTCGACACCACCTTGATGCCTTGGTCGAGGCACGTGCCCATCACCTGCTCCATCTGGGTGACGAACGTGCGGGCGAAGCCGCCCTTTGCCCGCTTGGCGCGGATTCGGCTCAGGATCAGCATGGTCAGTTCGGCGAGCCAGTCGCCGGTGAGGACGTCGATGGGGCCGGCCTCGACCATCTCGAGGGCGCCGCTCGGGCGGTCGCCGAAGAACCCCGAGCAGTTGGCGATACGAATCGGTTCGCTCATGGCAGGTGACGGTCGGGGTCCGACACCGCCGTCACACCTCCCCGCTGTGGTCGAGGGCGACGAGGAGTTCGCCCTGGTCGACTCGATCCCCGACGGCGAAGCGAACTTCGTTGACGATGGCATCGCCCGGAGCGACGATCTTGTGCTCCATCTTCATCGCCTCGACCACCATCAGGACCTGACCGTCGGTGACCCGGTCGCCCGAGGCGACGTTGACCGCGATGACGGTGCCGGGCAGCGGACAGATCGGACCTCCGCCTTCGGCTTGCGCGTCGTGCAGCGCAAAGCGAGGCGCGAGCATCAGGCTGAGGGCGCCGGCCGCACTGCGCGAGTGGACGGTGATCGCACCCACCCCGTCGGCGTCGAGACCGAGTGGGTGGTGGACGATCTCGGCACCGACACGGTGGCGACGCCCGTCGACCTCGATTGCAACGTCACCCAGACCGTCGTCGACGCGGCGAGCGAGCAGCCGGACATGGTGTTCGACGCGACCGTCGGCCGTGAGCACTCCCTCCTCGTCCGGTTCCGGCCACGGCCCGAGCCACGCCGAGGCCGTCCAACGCGCCGAGCCATCGCCGAGCCGATCGGGCCGCATCACGTACTCGACGTGCAACTGTTGGCCGGTCGGCTCGATCCACACCTGACGTTGGCCCTGCGTGCGCAGGTTGCGCCAGCCAGACGGAGCGAAGCCCGATGCTCGATCGGTCGACCGGCGCTCGGCTTCCAGCGCGAACACCGCTCCGAGCAGGAGTGCAACCCGGTCGTCGCCCTCCGGTCCGATCGGGGCGAGTACACCGGGATGCTCGTCGAGGTAGGCCGTCGGGGTGTCGGCGGCGAGATAGTCGGCCTCTCCGAGGATGGCCACCAGGGAGTCGATGTTGGTGGCGATGCCGGTGATCTGCGAGCCGCGAAGCGCTCGGGCCAACTGTCGGGCGGCCTCGGTTCTGGTCGATGCGTGCGCGATCACCTTCGCGACCAGCGAGTCGTAGTCGGAGGAGATCTCCGCGCCGTCGCGCACACCCGTGTCGACGCGGACCGGACAACTGGGGTCCGACCCGGGCTGTCCGATCGAGAATCGACCGATGCGGCCGGTCGACGGCATCCAGCCCGCCGCCGGGTCCTCGGCGACCACGCGCACTTCGATCGCGTGGCCGGTCACGCCGATGTCGGCCTGAGCGACGGGGAGCACCTCGCCGGCTGCCACACGGAGCTGCAGCTCGACGAGATCGAGGCCGGTCACCGCTTCGGTCACCGGATGCTCGACCTGCAAGCGGGTGTTGACCTCGAGGAAGGTGATCGTCTCGTCGGAACCGACCATGAACTCGACGGTGCCGGCGCCCTCGTAGCCGACGTGACGGGCCAGCGCCACCGCACCATCACAGAGGGCGGCACGGATCTCGGGTGTGATTCCGGCCGACGGCGATTCCTCGACGACCTTCTGGTTGCGACGCTGGATGGAGCACTCGCGTTCTCCCAGGTGCACGACGTTGCCGTGGCGGTCGCCCATGATCTGCACTTCGACGTGACGACCTCGTTCGAGGAACGGCTCGATGAACACCGCGCCGTCACCGAACGCCGACACCGCCTCGCGCGACGCCGCCGCAACGGCCTCATCGAGTTCGTCAGGGCCGCGCACCACACGCATCCCCCGACCGCCGCCACCGGCGGCTGCCTTGACCAGCGCCGGGTAGGTGACCTCGCCGTCGACGCGACCGTCGACGACCTCGATCATCGACGTGGTCGGTACGCCGGCTTCGAGCGCGGCACGTTTCGCAGCAACCTTGTCGCCGAGCAACGTGACCTGTTCCGGTGTCGGCCCGACCCAGACGAGACCGGCGTCGATCACCGCCTGAGCGAACGAGGCATTCTCGGCGAGGAAGCCGTAGCCCGGATGGATCGCATCGGCGCCGGTCGCCAGCGCCGCGGCGATGATCGCATCGCCTCGCAGATACGACTCGGCCGGCGTCGATCCCCCGAGCGCCACGGCCACGTCGACGGAGTCGACGTGCAGTGCGTTGGCATCCGGCTCGGAGTAGACCCCGACGGTCGACACCCCGAGACGGTGCGCCGTGCGGGCGATGCGTACGGCGATCTCACCGCGGTTGGCGATCAGCAGGCGCGTGATCTGGCGCCGGGGGGACGAGTCGTCGCTCATCAGTGCCTCCACACGCCGTACTCGGTGGCGCCCTGTACCACGTTGCTGTGCACCGCCGACAGGGCCATGCCCATCACGGTGCGGCTGTCGGCCGGATGGATGATCCCGTCGTCCCACAACCGTCCGGTCGAGTACAGCGCCGTCGACTCGTGTTCGATCTGCGCTTCGAGCCCTGCCGTCTGTGCAGCGAGCGCCTCCTCGTCGACGTCCATGCCGCGGCCGGCGGCCGCGTTGCGGGCGACGATCTCCATCACGCCTGCCAACT
>CAWKCN010000035.1:0-78034 GCA_963848145.1 Ilumatobacteraceae bacterium | reverse complement strand
TCGGGCCCATCACCGCCACCCGGTGGTTGGGCCAGGAGAAGATGAAGCGGGGGTTGTAGGCCTTGCCGGCCATGCCGTAGTTTCCGGCGCCGTAGCTGGCACCGACCATCAGGTTGAAGTGTGGCACCGTCGAGTTCGACACCGCGTTGATCAGCTTGGCGCCGTTGCGGATGATGCCACCCTGCTCGGCCTTCGAGCCGACCATGAACCCGGTGATGTTGTGGAGGAAGGCGAGCGGGATGTCGCGCTTGTTGCAGAGCTGGATGAACTGCGCTCCCTTCGAGGCCTCCTCGGAGAACAGGATCCCGTTGTTGCCGAGGATGCCGACCGGGAACCCGTGGATCGAACCCCACCCGCACACCAGCTTGTCGCCGTAGAGCGGCTTGAACTCCTCGAACCGGCTGCCGTCGAGCAGGCGGGCGAGCACCTCACGGATGTCGAACGGGATGCGGACATCTGCCGACGCACAGCCGAGCAACTCGGCTGGATCGTAGAGCGGCGGGTCGTCCGGTTCGGTCGCGCCCGAGCCGAGCTTGGTCCATCGCAGATGCCGCACGATGCCGCGGGTGATGCGAATCGCGTCCATCTCGTCGACAGCGAGGTAGTCGGACAGCCCACTGGTCCGCGAGTGCATCTCGGCGCCGCCGAGCGTCTCCTCGTCGACGATCTCGTCGATCGCCATCTTCACGAGCGGTGGGCCCCCGAGATACGCCGTGCCGCGCTCCTTGACGAACACGGTGTAGTCGCTCATGCCTGGCGTGTAGGCGCCACCAGCGGTGTTCGGCCCGAACGCCATCGTGATCGACGGAATCCCCATCTTCGACAGCTGGGTGAGGTCCTTGAAACTGGCACCTCCCTGGATGAACAGGTCGGCCTGGCGGGGAAGGTCGGCGCCGGCAGACTCGTTGAGCACGATCACCGGCAGTCGGTTCTCACGGGCGATCTCGTGGAAGCGCGACCCCTTCTTCCAGGTCGTCGGGTTGCCGGAACCACCCCGGTACGTCATGTCCGAACCGCTGATCGCGCATTCGACACCCTCGACGATGCCGATTCCGGTGCAACTGCCGACGCCCACGGGGTCCTGTGTTCCCCACCCGGCCAGGGGGCTCAGTTCGAGAAACGGCGTGTCGGGATCGACGAGTGCTTCGATCCGCTCGCGCACGAGCATCTTGCCGCGTCGGCGGTGCCGGTCGACGTAGCGCTGACCGCCGATCGTGGGCACACTCGCCAGCTCGGCGGCGACCCCGTCCCAGAGCTCCTGCATCGCGGCGAGATTGGTCTGGTACTCGGGCGATCGGGTGTCGAGTCGACTGCGGATCACGGTGCCGATGGTCACGTCGATCACCGTAGTGGAGTGACCTCGACGGGCTCCGAAGCGCAGGTCCGAGCCGTGTGCAGGCGGCCCGATCAGGTACACCTTCACCCATGGACGTGTCCGAGGTACTCGCCGATCTCCGAGCCGAACAGCAGTCGCTCGACGCAATCGTCGCCGCGCTGACGCCGGACGAGTGGCAGCTGGCGACCCCGAGCCCCGGTTGGACGGTTGCCGACCAGATCGGCCACCTCACCTACTTCGACCGCAACGCCGCCCTTGCGGTCGTCGATCCCGATGCGTTCCAGGATGCGATGCATGCACTCCTCGGCGCCGGCGAGTCGGCCGACGAGATGACGCTCGGGCCGTATCGGGCGATGTCACCCGACGAGCTGCTCACCGCGTGGCGTACCGGCCGCGACGAGCTCGGCGCCGCCGCCTCGACACTCGGGAACGACTCCCGCGTGGCGTGGTACGGCCCGTCGATGGGATCGAAGTCGTTTCTGACCGCCCGGCTGATGGAGGCCTGGGCTCACGGACAGGACATCGTCGACACCGTTGCACCATCCCACGGCGGGGCGACTCGTGCGCCGACCGATCGGCTGCGCCACGTCGCCCAGCTCGGATTCATCACCCGTGGCTGGACCTACATGAACCGCGGACTGGAGGTGCCCGCGACCCCGGTGCGAGCCGAGCTGACGCTGCCCTCCGGCGAGGTGATCGCGTTCGGCCCGGAGGATGCGACCGAGTCGATCGTCGGCACGGCGCTCGACTTCTGCCTGGTCACCACCCAGCGCCGTCATGTCGACGACACCGATCTGGTCGTCACCGGTGACTCGGCCCGGGACTGGATGGAGAAGGCCCAGCTCTTCGCCGGCCCTGCCTCCGACGGCCCCGCCCCACGGTCCGTCTGACACCCTCCCGGCCGCCCAACCCACCCCCCCATCCGAAAAATGCGCACGAGAGCGTCACCGGTGGGCTGATCTGCGCACGTTTCGGCGACCCGGTCCGAATCGTGCGCAGATCTGCCCGGCTCAGACGTTCTGGCGCGCACTTTTCGGGTGAGGGGCGTGCTTGCGGGGATGCGTAGGGTCGGACGGATGTCGATGATCACGCCGTTCACGATCGAGGTTTCCGACGCGCTGCTCGACGATCTCCGTGCACGGCTGCGCAACACCCGATGGCCCGAACGCGAACTCGTCGACGACTGGTCGCAGGGAACGCCACTCGACTACGTGCACGACGTGTGCGACCACTGGGCCGAGACCTACGACTGGCGCCAACGGGAGACAGCGCTCAACCGGTTCGACCAGTACACGATGCCGGTCGACGGGCTCACCGACCCCGGCGTGCACTTCGTCCATGCCCGCTCGCCGCACGCCGACGCCCTGCCGTTGCTGATCAGCCACGGTTGGCCGGGCTCGATCGTCGAGTTCCACAAGGTGATCGAACCGCTCACGAATCCGACACAGCACGGCGGCGACGCCGCCGACGCCTTCCACGTCGTTGCACCATCACTTCCCGGTTTCGGCTTCTCGGGCAAACCGACCACCACCGGCTGGGGCGTACAGCGCATCGGCGACACGTTCGCCGCGCTGATGGCCGAGATCGGCTACGACCGCTACGTCGCGCAGGGTGGCGACTGGGGTTCGGCGATCACGACGGCGATCGGCGGCACCGACGTCGAGCACTGCGCTGCGATCCACACCACCCTCGCCATGGGCGCCCGCCCGAAGCTCGACGGCGACCCAACCCCGGAGGAGCAGCGCACCCTCGACGGGTTGCAGTACTACGCCGAATGGGACTCGGGGTACTCCAAACAGCAATCGACGCGGCCACAGTCGATCGGCTACGGCCTCGTCGACTCGCCCGCGGCCCAGGCGGCCTGGGTGCTCGAGAAGTTCTGGGCCTGGACCGACTGCGACGGGCACCCGGAGAACGTGCTGACGCGCGACGAACTGCTCGACAACGTGATGCTGTACTGGATCAACGGCAACGGCGCGTCGTCGGCTCGCATCTATTGGGAGAGCTTCGGCAAGGGACCACGCCCTGCAGCCGTCACGATCCCATCGGGCTTCACCGCATACCCGAAGGAGATCGCCCCGCCGGTGCGCTCGTGGGTGGAATCGATGTTCACCGACATCCGCTATTGGAACGAGCAACCGAAGGGCGGCCACTTTGCCGCGTTCGAGGTGCCGGAGCTGTTCGTCGACGACATCAGGAACTGCTTTCGCCAGTTCCGTTGAGATCCGGGCGCATGGGCTAACTTGACCCGCGGGTCAAGTGCCCCTCCCACGATGTCCGCCACACCCGAACTCGACACACCTCCCGATCACGGCCACAAGCCCGGCACTGCCAGGGCAGCGTTGTCGTACCGGGGATTCCGGGTCATCTTCATCGGCTTGGCGCTGTCGAACATCGGCACGTGGATGCAGAACTTCACGCTGCCCGCCTACATCGACGACCGCACCGGCCGCCCCGCCCTGGTGGGCCTGATGATCTTCGCGCAGCTCGGCCCCCTGCTGGTGCTGTCGATCCCAGCCGGTGTGCTCGCCGACCGCGTCTCGAAGCAGAAGCTGCAGCTCACGATGCAGAGCGCGTCGGTGGTCCTGACCATTGCGATCGCCTACTTCGTCGCGCAGGACAGTGCGCTGTGGACGATCTTCGCAGCACAGCTCGGCATCGGCATCGCGAATGCATTCAATGCTCCGGCGTTCCAGGCGTCGATGCCCTTGCTCGTGCACCGACAGGATCTTCCGGGAGCGATCTCCTTGAACTCCGCAATGATCAACGGCACCCGGGTGATGGGCCCCGTCATCGCTGCGATCCTGGCGGTCGTCGGTCTCAGCGTGTCGAGCATCTTCCTGGTCAACGCCGGCACCTACCTCTTCTTCATCGCGGCGCTCCTGATCGTGCGCATGCCCGACGTGCGCAGCGGCAACACCGCACGTGGGCTGAAGTCGCTGACCGTCGGACTGAAGATCGCCAAGAACCGCCTGGTCCTCAACCGGCTGCTGATCGGCATGTTCCTGTTCTCGCTGTTCAGCCTCGTCTACATCGGGCTGTTCCCCTCGGTGGCCCGCCTCAACTTCGACATCGCTCCGGCGAGCGCGACCTACCGCTGGCTCTATGCGGTGTGGGGTGCCGGCGCGTTCGTCGGCGCACTGTCGGTGGGCACGTTCCTGTCGTCGATCGATCGCAAGGTGCTGATCGTTCGTGGCTTCACCGGGTTCGCGATCTCACTCGCCATCTTCTCGCAACTGCGCGACGCGATCCTGCCGTTCCCGGTCGGGTTCGTGCTCGGCATGTTCTACTTCATGACGGCGACGGCGATCACCACGACGTTCCAGCTCAACATGAAGAACACCGAGCGAGCGACGGTGATGCCGCTGTGGTTCATGGTGTTCGGCGGCACGGTACCGATCGGCAACCTGCTGTTCGGTGTGGTGATCGAGTGGGTCGGCGCCCGTGCCGTGCTCGGCTTCGGCGCGGCGTTCGCACTGTTCCTCGCGTGGTGGGTCGATCTGCGGCGCCTGCCGCAGTCGGCGTTTCTGGCCGAGGAGGACGGCGGCGAGCCGTTCACCCCGACGAACGCGTCTCGGCAGCTCTGAACCATCCGGAGCGATGAGCGAACAACGCAGATCCGGCGCCTTCGCTCAGCGCATCGGCGCGGTGAGGCGTTCCACGACCTGTTCGAGGCCGGCCGACCGACTCGCCTTCACGAGAACGACATCGCCGCTGCCGACCGGACCGATCGCTGCCAGCGGATCGTTCGCCGGCTCGATGCCGTACAGGTTCGTTCCGACCACGACCACCTCGAGCCCGAGCGCAGCGGCATGGGCTGCGATCTCCCGGTGCGCCGGCTCGGGGTCGTCGATCTCGGCCATCAGGCCCAGCACGGCCACACGCCGACCGGCATGCATCGCCGACAGCGCATCGAGCGCAGCACGCATCGAGGTGGGATTGGCGTTGTAGGCGTCGTTGACGACGGTGGCGCCGCTCGACGCTGTCGCCAGCTCCATTCGCATGCCAGACACGGTGGCCGTCGTAAGCGCCGCGAGCGCCGCATCGAGATCGACGCCGACGACGCCGGCCACTGCGACGGCAGCCGCAGCGTTGGCGACCATGTGCGCACCGGGGACGGCGAGCTGTGTGGTGCCGCTCCCCCACGGTGTGTCGACCCGGAAACGGGCCCGTGCGAACCCGTCGAGTTCGATCGAGCTCACCCGCACGTCGCCGTCGCTGCCGTACGTGAGGACCTCGGCACCGGTCCGCGACCGCATGGCCGCCACCCGCTCGTCGTCGGCGTTCAACACCGCCGTCCCCGACGGCGGCAACGCCTCGACCAGTTCACCTTTGGCACGAGCCACGCCGTCGAGTCCTCCGACCAACTCGGTGTGGGCATGGCCGACGACCGTGAGCACGCCGATGTCGGGACGGGCGATCTCACAGAGTTGTGCGATGTGGCCGAAGCCGCGCATGCCCATCTCGACGATGAGCACCTCGGTGTCGTCGGGCGCGTTGAGGATCGTGACCGGCAGGCCCTGCTCGTTGTTGAAGCTGCGCTCGTTGGCTGTCGTGCGTCGACCCGCGCCGCACGCTGCAGCCATCAGATCCTTCGCCGATGTCTTGCCGACACTGCCGGTGACACCGACGACGCGCGCCTCGAGTCGCCCCCGGGCCCACTGGGCGAGCGCCAGCAGCCCCTGCGCCGTGTCGGCGACTTCGATTGCTGTGCCGTCACGGCGGAAGTCGTCGGGCTCACTGGTGAGATGCACCACCGCACCGTTCGCACGAGCGGCGCCGATGAACTCGTGACCGTTGCGCTCGGCCACGATCGGAACGAAGAGCTGGCCGGGAGCTGTCGACCGGGAGTCGAACGATGCGCCGTCGAACTCGACGTCGGGTCCGACCAGGCGTCCCCCGATCCCGGCGGCGGCTTCGGATGCACGAATCCTCACGACCGCCGACGGTACCGTGGGTCGATGACCGACGAGCGCTTCGACGACGAGCGAATCCACCTGGTCGTGCTGTTCGGTGGCGAGTCGGCCGAACACGACGTGTCGTGCACGACCGCAGCGCACGTGCTGCGCGCTGCGGATCCGGCGCGGTATCGAATCACTCCCGTCGGCATCTCGACAGAAGGACAGTGGGCGCTGGCCCACGAGGCCATCGAGGCCCTGATCGAGGGTCCACACGCGGTCCCCGGCCGCCTGAATCCCATCGGCACCGACGTGTCACCCACCCCGATGCTCGCCGACGCGGCGTCCTCCGACGAGGTCACGGTGGTGCTCCCACTGCTGCACGGCCCGATGGGAGAGGACGGCACCGTCCAGGGCATGCTCGATCTCGCCAACGTGGCCTACGTCGGCAGTGGTGTGCTCGGCTCTGCCGTCGCGATGGACAAGGCAATGGCCAAGCAGGTGCTGACCGCCTCGGGCATCCCACAAGCCCGATACCGAGCAGTCGCCGAGCACGAGATGACCCCCGGCACGCCTGGCGAATTGGCCGCCGAACTCGGACTCCCGGTGTTCGTCAAGCCGGCGAACATGGGCTCGTCGGTCGGCGTCTCGAAGGCGTCGACGGTCGAGGCGCTCCGCGAGGCGATCGACCACGCCCTCACCTACGACGAGATGATCGTGGTCGAAGAAGCGATCGTCGGCCGAGAGATCGAAGTCGCGGTCCTCGGCAACACCGCCCCCGAGGCATCCGTGCCCGGCGAGATCGTGCCCGGCGAGGAGTTCTACAGCTACGAGGACAAGTACGTCACCGACGGCGCGCAACTCCTCATCCCTGCTCCGTTGCCGGACACCGCCGCAGCCGACGTGCGCCAGCTCGCGATCGACACGTTCCGGGCACTGCGCTGCGACGGCCTGGCCAGAGTCGACTTCTTCTACGAGATGGACGATGCCGGCAACGGCCGCGGATTCCTCTGCAACGAGGTCAACACGATGCCGGGCTTCACGCCGATCTCGATGTACCCGAAGCTCTGGATCCACTCCGGACTCGGTTACGGCCAGCTGATCGACCGCCTGGTCGACCTGGCACTCGAACGCCACTCGCGCCGTCGCCGCAACACCAAGCACTGAGCGCGTGCAGTCGAGCAGCCGGGCTCAGAGCAGTCGTTGGTTGCGCAGACTGCGCATGGCGAAGTAGCCGAGGCACGGCGGTAGGTAGAACGTCAGCAGGCGATACGAAATCGCCGCAGCTATCGCCGCGGCGCTGTCGACGCCGATTGCCGTGAATCCGGCGATCAGCGCCGCCTCGGTGACGCCGACACCGCCCGGCACCGGCATCAGCCCGGCGAACAGGGCGACTGCGACGTTGACCAGGATCACATCGGCGAATCCGACGTCCTGGCCGAACGCTCGCAGCACGGTGTACATCGCCAGCGAGAAGAGCACCTGCACCAGCACGTTCGCAAGGAGCACCGAGATCAGACGGCCCGGTGAACTCAGCAGGGGGCCGAGCTTCGTCCACGTGGTCCTGGTGACGGCGACGACCGGGTTGCGGAACTTCGGGACGATTGCCACGACGGCGATGCCGATCACGATCGCCACCAGTGCGATCAGGATCAGCTGACCGTCCAGGTTCGGGGCGGAGGCACTGATGTCGAGGTTGAGGCTGCCGAGCCCGAAGCCGACGATCACCAGGAACAGGCTGATCTGGGAGACGAACCCGGCGACGCTGTCGAGCCCACCGACGCCGATGGCGGTGGTGCGATCGAGCCCGTTGCGCTGGAAGAAGCGGATGTTGACCGCAACCCGAGCGGCGGTCGATGGCACGGCGAGGTTGACGAAGGTGATCGCGAACTCGAGCATGGTGAGACGGCCGAGGGGTACCGGGATCGGCGCCGCCCGCGACACGGCGAACGCACTTGCGACGCGGGGGACCTGGGCGAGCACGAGTGCGAGCAGGAGGATCGCCATGTTGGCTTCACTGATTGCGTCGACGATCGACGACAGGCCGACGCTCTGGATCGCACCGATCAACCCGTAGGCCACGACGACGAGCAGGACCCACATCACGACGTTGCCGACGGAGAATCGTCGGATCGTCTGGAGTTCCTGCTCCTCGGCGCCGACGTCGGCGATGACCGCCTTGCGAAGGTCATCGATGTCGAGATCGGCGTCGTCCGCTCGTCGGCGCAGCGTGGGGAGCATCGCTGCGGTCTGCACGAACGTGCTCATCTCGGTCAACGCGTCGACACCGAGCGCATTGCGGGCGGCGCCGATGGCGCGATCTGAGCCGACGCCAACAGCGGTGGTCGTCAGCAGTTGGGCCTCGTCGAGCTGGCGGGAGGTGTCCGCCCAGTCGATCGCAGCCCGATCGAACCCGCCGAAGAACACGCGCCCGTCGGCGACCTGCAGGTTGTCCGGGGTGATCGCGCCGTGCCGGATCCCGACATCGTGGAGTTGGCCGAGCGAGCGCCACGCGCCCGCCAGCAGGTCGTCCGTGAGCTCGTCGTCGGCCTCGCCAAATCGTTCGCCCACCCGCTCGGCGACGAACAGTGCGTCGCCGCGATCGTCGACGGCTGCGGCGACGAACGGCGTCACCGAGGCCTCGCCACGCTCGGCGAACAACGTCATGTAGGCCTGATGCTCGACCTGGTGACGTCGATTGACGGTGACGTTGCGGCCTCCTGAGCGGTAGAACACGATCCGCCACAGCTTGACGAAGAACTGGCTGTCCCACGAGTCGCGACCGTGGATGCGGACATCGAGTTCTCGACCGTCGGACGCATGCGCCCGGGCCACGGTGACGCCGGCATGCACTTCGACACTGGAGGGTCTGGCGTCGACGCCGATCGACCGCAACGTCTGGCCGAGTTCCTCGGGCGACGGCGTCGCGTCCGGCGAGCCGAACAGGAGGTGGATCAGCGCCCCCGCAGCCCAGCCGATGGCAACGGCCGACAACGCCCCCGACGGATCGGCTTCACCGAGCACCAGTGCGCCGATCCACGCAACGCCGATGAGCCACCGACCGAACTTGCGCAGCGGGCTGACGAAGTGGGGGTTGGCGACGGTGATCGCAGCGGCGCCGGCGGCCAGCGCGAGCGACGGGTACACGGCGGTACCCCCAGCTGACCCGAGCCCTCCCAGCAGGTCGGGGGCCGAGCCGTCGACGATCCGTCCGATGAGTGTTGCGGTGGCCGCCGTGATCGCGAGGCTGACGGCCCAGTCGCGCAACAACCCCCACCGTCGGCGGGCGAGGGCGAGGGCAGCGATCACCAGGACCCAGACCTGCAGGAGGTCGAACGCCAGGCTCCAGAACACGTCGAGGAAGCCGGGAAGCGTGGCCAACCAGTCAGCGAACGCTGTTGCGAAGTCACCCGGGTCGTCGACCTGGGCAGCGGTGATGACGATCAGGATGAGTGAGACCGTCAGTAGGACGATGTCCGTCGGACGTCGAAAGCGCGCCGACGACGACGGAACGGCGAATGCCCGGGCACCCAGTCGGCGAGAGCGCAGATCGGTCACGTGGACCGTGTGGTGCGCGGATTCCTCATCGGTCGTCTGGTTCGCCTCGGTCTCGATGGGCTGACGGTACACCGCTCCACCGGTGCCGTTCTGGTACCGATCGGGCGAGATTGCCCCCGACCGTCCGTCGACCGACCCGGCTCAAGCGCCGGCCGGTGCCTCGGCGATCAACCCTGCGGCTCGCGCACGCTCGACCGCATCGCTCCTCGACGTCGTGTCGAGCTTGCGGTAGATCGCTGCCGCATGGCTCTTCACGGTGTTGCGCGACACGTACAGCCGTGCGGCGATGTCGGCCAGGCTCAGGTTGGTCGGCAGGTACTGCACGACGCGCAGTTCGGCGGCGGTCAGTGCCCACGCCCGCTCGGCGAAGGCACCACTGGCGCCGTGCACAGCGGCGCGCAGACCATCGATGTGGCGTGCGAGCGGCGTTGCGCGACCCTGACGTTGCATCTTGGCGTCGAGCTCGTCGAGCATCTCGAGCGCCGCAGGCGCGTCGTCGAGGAGCAGGCTCGTACGGATCAGCGAGATGAGCCCGAGGATGCCGAACCACGGCGCAGATCGGTCGAAACCGGCGAGCTTCAGGCGCCCCGCGTCCCGGCGGGCAACGGCGTCCTCGTGGCGGCCGGCCCGTGCGTCGATCAGCGATGCGATCGCCAACGACACCGCAGTTGCCGACGCATCCTTGCCGAGCGGAGTTGCCAGCAGGCGGACGGCCCGATCGCTCAACGCAGCGGCTTCTTCGGAGGCGCCTTCGATGTCGAGCACGATCGCCAACGACGCCGCAACGGTCGCCTGCAGTGTCGTCGCATGTGCGAGCTCGCTCTCGAACAGTGCTTCGCGCAGCGCCTCGATCGCTCCGTCAGCACCGGACAGGTACCTGTTCGCTCCGAGGGCCAGACATGCGAGCGCCCGCCATTCGCCCTGCTGCAGGTGCTGGTACGCGTGCTCGGCGACCGGGATCAGCTCTCGCGCAGGCCGATCGTCGAGCGTGGCGAGCAGGGCATCGGTCTGGTTCGCGAACACGTCGGCGAGGCCCCCGGCAACGCGCTCGCCGCGCCCGTGTCCGTACTGCAGAGCCGCGTCCACGCCAACGCTCGCTCGCCGTCGCCGATCCCGACATTGAGAAGCGCCTGGATCTGCCTGATCGACAGCGACTCGCGCGACCGCGCCTCCTCGAAGTGCCCGAGCCAGCGTTCGATCGTGCGGTACATGCCCCGTGCGGCATAGGGCCCACACTGCTGCACCACCAGGGATTCGAGGAGATCGAGGTCCTCGGCCGCAGCCGCATGCGCGATGGCGAGGTCGGGATCACCCTCGTCGAGCCACCACCTCGCTGCGGCGACGTGGATCTCGCACCAGCGGGTCGGGTCGACGCTGCGAAGACGCGACGACAGCCAGCGCGCCAGCACCGCATGCATCCGGTACCACTCGTCGTGCTGGTCGAGGCCGATCAGCATGAGTTCGTCGCGGCACAGCCGACGAAGCGTCGATGCGGAGTCGCGACGGCCGAGCACGGCATCGCATTGCGTTCCGCTGAAGCGTTCGAGGCAGCCGAGTTCGGTGAGCAGTTTCTGGTCCTCGGGGCGGAGGGCGCCGAACCACTCCTGGGTGAGGTAGTCGGTGACGTATGCGAGGTCGCCGAGCTTGCTCAACGGCACGTCGCTCTCGCTGCGGCGTGTCGCCAGGACCTGGCCTGCGAGGCGAAGTCCTGCCGGCCATCCCTCGAACTGTTCGCCGAGAGCGCCCAGGACGTCGATGTCAGCCTCGAGACCGAGCGTCGTCAGCAATTGCTCGGTCTCGACGAAATCGAACGCGAGGTCATTGGTGATGACGTCGACGACGCCGGGTTCGAGCCGTTGACGTGCGATCGACTCGGAGCGGTGATGCGAGCGGCCGACCAGGATCAGCGTCGAGTGCGACGGGAGGTGGTCGATCATGAGCTCGATGAGGCCGGCGGACTCGGCGCTGACGATGTGATGGACATCGTCGAGCACCAACACGAACGGCTCGTCAGGATCGGCGATCAGTTTGGTCACGCCCCCGAACGGCACATCGTCGTCGATGTCCAGTTCGGTCCACGGTCGGTCGGCCATGCCAGAGGCGATCACGTGAGCGAGGACCAGCGGATCGTTGTCGATCGGTTCGAGATCGAGCCAGCGGACGCGGCGCTCGTCGTCGACGACCCAGCGCAACACCTGTGTCGACTTGCCGTACCCGGCGGGAGCGAGCACGCGCAGCACGCGTCCGGTTGCCGAGGCGTACCGTTCGTCGAGGCGCGCACGCTCGACGACTCCCGCACGCAGTGTGGGCCCTCTGAACCGGGCGCGGTCTCGGATTGCGACGAGATCGCTCACTCGGACAGCCCTTCCGCCTGGCGTGCGGAACGCGCTGGTCGCTCGGGAAGATGCCGGCGTCGAAGCTCCACGTTTCGAGGTTACCGGTCGGTGATACGGCGCCGCTTCGGGGACACCACCCAGCAGATCGAGCATCACCCCGAGCGGCTGATGCGCGCACCGCCGCCGTCACCTACGGTGCGCAAGCCATGCGCGCACGTTGCCGCCCATCGAGTGTGGACGTCGACCGGTGACGACCACCGAGACCGATCTCCGAGGGCGTTTGACCACGCCGCGAGCCGCAGCGATCGCCGGTGTCCTGTTCGCAGCGCTCCTCGGCACGTCGACGGTGCTGCTCCGGCTGGCGGTCCCACCGGTCGAGGGCGACGCTGGCGAGTGGTTCGACGCCAACCGTTTCCGGGTCACTCTCGCGCTCTGGCTGGTGCCGTTCGCCGGGATCTCCTTCCTCTGGTTCATCGGCGTGGTCCGCGATCGGCTCGGTGATCGCGAGGACCGGTTCTTCGCGAGCGTGATGTTCGGGAGCGGGTTGCTGTACCTGGCGATGCTGTTCGCCGGCACCGCGATGGCGGTTGCACTCGTTGCCGCGTACGAGCGGTCGCCCGAACAGTTGGTCGACTCCGGGGTCTACGAGTTCGCCCGCGAGGCAACGTTCGCGCTGCAGAACAACTTCGGGGTCAGGATGAGTGGCGTCTTCATGCTGTCGACGGGGACCATCTGGTTGCGCTCCGGTGCGATTGCACACTGGCTGGTCGGTCTCACGTACGTCCTGGCGGTTCTGCAGGTGTTCGGCCCCGGGATCAGCTTGTGGATGACGCTCGTGTTCCCGTTCTGGGTCCTGATCGTGAGCGTCCACTTCCTCGTCGCTGCGGACGATGAGCACGGTCGGGCGAACTCCCCGACCTGACCGGGCAGCCCCCGAGCGCTGCCCGGGCCGCCGCTACTGGCGCGCCATGGCGATGCGGAGGCGCTCGTCGGGGTCGATGAAGTGGTCGTGGTCGTCGTCGCCGAGATCGATCTGCACCCAGTGGAGCTTGCCGGTGAACCTGCTGGTCTGGACGGTGTACGACGACGACACACATGTGCCTGACTCGTAGCCGATGTCGGTGGTCTCGTCGGCGGAGAACACCATCGGCTGCGTCGCTTCGACCCGACCGCTTCCCACGGCGTTGCCGTCGTGGTACAACGTCACGAGTCCGCCCTTGGCCAAGCCGCCGCCGTCGTAGGCGAACTCGGCCCGCACCTGTCGGTGGCCTTCGGGAATCGGTTCGGTCGCGGTGATCGTGAACTCCTGGATCCCCAGCACGTTGTACGTGAAGCTGAGGACACCGTCGGCGGCGAACACGGCCCAGCCACCGAATCGGCCACCCTGCGCAATGATCACGCCGGACGCGCCGCCCGCCGGAACGTCGGCCTCGGCAGTGACCGAGAACGACTTGTTCTTGATGCTGACGACGCTGTTCTCCGACAGTCGGCCCATCCCCGGGAAGAACAGCTGCGAATTGCCGCGAATCAGGGTCGGTCGCCCCGCCATCGCCGGCTCCAGACGCTCGCTGGTGCGGTCGTCCATCGGGAGCACGTTGTACTTGGTCGCCTCGATCAGCCACAGTCGCTGCAGCTTCGCGAGGAGCTCGGGGTGTTCAGCCGAGAGGTCGTGGGCCTGGCTGAAGTCGGTGGTGCCGTCGTAGAGCTCCCACACGTCGTCGTCGAACGCCGGAAGGTCACCGCCGACCATGACCCATGGCGTGCGGTGCTTGGTCACCGCACTCCACCCCTTGTGGTAGATCCCGCGGTTGGCGAACATCTCGAAGTACTGCAGATCGTGACGCTCCGGCTCGCCGGGCTGGTTGAAGGTGTAGAGCATGCTCGTGCCCTCCATCGGCGACTGCTGCACGCCGTTGACCATCGTCGGCTCGGGCAGGCCCGCCGCCTCCAGGATCGTGGGGGCCAGGTCGATGACATGCGTGAACTGATCGCGCAATCCGCCCTGCTCCTCGATGCCGTTCGGCCAGTGGACGATCGTGCCGTTGCGGGTCCCTCCCCAGTGCGACGCGATCTGCTTGGTCCACTGCAACGGCGTGTTCATCGCCCAGGCCCAACCGACCGAGTAGTGGTTGTACGACTCGGGAGTGCCGAACTCGTCCATCTTCGACTGCATGAACTCGGTCGTCTCGAGTGCGGCCATGCCGTTGAAGTTGGCCATCTCGTTGAATGCGCCGTTCATCGTGCCCTCGGCGGACGCACCGTTGTCGCCGATGATGTAGTAGATCAGTGTGTCGTCGAGCACGCCGAGGTCGTCGATCGCATCGATGATCCGGCCGACGTGGTGGTCGGTGTGCTCGAGGAAGCCCGCGTACACCTCCATCTGGCGCGCCAGCACCGGCTTCAACTCATCGGGCATGTCGTCCCAGGCCGTGATCTCGTCGTGGCGGGCCGTGAGCTCGGCATCGGCGGGGATCACACCGAGTTCCTTCTGCTTGGCGAAGGTGCGCTCACGCTGCACGTCCCACCCGTCGTCGAAGCGACCCCGGTACTTGTCGGCCCACGCGAGCGGGACGTGGTGCGGAGCGTGCGTCGCACCGGGCGCGAAGTACGTGAAGAACGGCTTGTCGGGCATCAGCGCCTTCTGCTGACGAATCCAGCCGATCGCCCGGTCGGCGAGGTCCTCGGTGAGGTGATAGCCCTCCTCGGGGGTTGCCGGCGGCTCGACCGGTGTCGTCCCCTCGTAGAGGGCGGGGTCGTACTGGTTGTTCTCGCCCCCGATGAACCCGTAGAACGTCTCGAAGCCTCCGCCGCCGGACGGCCAGGCATCGAACGGACCCAGCGGTGACGACTGCCAGACCGGCACCTCGTGGCACTTGCCGAACTGCGCAGTCGAGTACCCGTTGAGCTTCAGGGTCATCGCCAACGGCGCCTTGGTGTTCGGACGCAGGGAGTTGTTGCCCGGTGCCGACGTGGCCGTCTCGGTGATGCTGCCCATCCCGACCGAGTGGTGGTTGCGGCCGGTGAGGAGCGCCTGGCGCGTCGGCGCGCACAACGCCGTCGTGTGGAAGCGGTTGTACTTGAGCCCCCCGGCGGCGAGGCGCTCCGCAGTTGGCGTGTCGCATGGCCCTCCGAAGGCAGTCGACGCGCCGAACCCGACGTCGTCGAGCAGGACGACCAGGACGTTCGGAGCGCCGTCCGGCGGCAGGAGCGGCTCGATCGGCGGAAACGAGGTCTCGGGATCCTTGGCGTCGTACGTCGTGAGACCCGGCGCAGGCCGGTCGGGGATCGGCAGCATGCCTCGCGAATGGCGATCGTGTGTGTTGGTCATTGTGGGCACCCTTCTCGTTGCGTTCGGCCATCATGACCGGTTCCGAGACGGCCGTCCTCGTACAGACGGGGTGATCGTGCGCTAGCCGACGACGACGAGCTCGTCGTCCACTCCGAGCGTGACCGAGGTGTCGACGTCGGCATTGAGGACGACCGAGCCGTCGACGGTGCGGCGCCACCCGATCGCCAGTGCGCCGACTGCGTACGCCGCGGTCACGATGTCGCCCATCGTGACCGCTCCGACCAGCCCGAGCCGATCACACCGAACCATGCGGATCGAAGCGATGCCGCCGTAGAGCTCGAGGAGCACAGCGCGTCGTTCGGGCTGCTCGATCAGCTGGGCGATCAACTGGCTGCCGAGGGCCGAGCTGATCACCAGGTCGTCGGGCCCCGAGAGCACGGCGAGGTCGGTGCGTTCGTCGTCGAGCATCTGCACGACCAGCCGTGGAGCGTGCCCCTCCTGGGCACATCGCCGCTGGAGATGCATGACGTCCAGCATCGTGCGGGCGTCCGCCTCTGCTCGGTCGATCGCGCTGTAGCCGAGCACGACGATGGTGGTCGGTGTTCGATCGGGCTCCAGCGACGCGCACTCGAACGACGGGGAGATCCGAACGTCGATGTCGAGGTCGGGCACCACCACGTCGCCCTGCTCGATCAGCCGAGGATCGAACGCCACCTCGACGCTCGAGGACGGCGACGTCGCCGCAGCCCACCCGCCGATGAGTTGCGGGCCGAGTGGATTCCAGCCGACGACGAGGATGTGCTCCTCGACTTCTGCGACACCGAGTTCGGTCACCTGTCCCCGCTGAAGGCGTAGCGGTGCCTCGGCCACCTCGATGCGCTCGAGGTCATCCGCAATCAGGACGAGCTGATCGCCGTCACCGAGGGTCGAATCAGGATGCGGATCGAGCTCGAATCGACCGTCGGCTCTCGCGATGCCCAGCGGTCGAGCGTTGGAGAACCGGCCCACGATCTCCTCGAACCGGACGCCCAGCAGTTGGGGCCACGCGGTCACGTGGAGGTCGCAGCCGTGGAAGTCGGTGAGCTCGGTCACCACCTTGCTCAACCCTCGCTGGCGCAGCGCGAACGCTCCCGTCCTCGCCACGGCTTGAGCGGTCACGATCGGGTGCAGCATGGGTCCGCAGGCGTTGACCAGTCGCTCGGCGGTGACCGGGTCGGCCACCTCGACGACCACGGGAACCTCAGGCGTGCTGCCGAGTTCGCCCGTGACCGCAAGGACGGTCTGGATCACCGAGACATCGTCTCCTTCGCTCTCCGGCAACACGACGACACCGCGGGCGTCGCCGATGCGGGCGAGCGCGAGGTCCGCCCGGACGCGAGGATCACCGAATCGGTACACCACACGGGTCTTCAGATGGTCGGGAGCGGCGTCGAGCACCGAACGTCGCAGTTCGGTGGGATCGTTCGGCGAGAGCACGACGATCGTGTTCGGGCCCCGCTCGGCATTCGCCAGGATCAGTTGCTCGATGATCACCGGGATGCGGGACGAGCCGCCCAGGATGACCACGTGACCCGACTCGATCACCGTGCTGCGACCGCGGCGCATGCTGGCGATGCGGTCCTCCACGCCGGCTGCGATGATGCCGATCAGCGTGCCGGCGATCAGCAGGCCGAAGAGCGTGACCACCAGTGCGAGAATGCGCCGTCCCCAGCCGACGTCGCCGGCCATGGTGCCGGTGTCGAGGATCCGGAGCAGACTCTGCCAGAAGTCCTCGAGCAGCCCGCTGTTCTCGCTGCCGGTGAACGTGACGCCGAACAGCGACAGCAACAGTGCGCTGAACAACACGGCGCCGAAGGTCACCACGCCGAGCCAGGCGAGCGCCGCCGTCGTTCCCCGGGCGAGGACGTTGTCGAATCGATAGCGGAGTCGTTCGCGCAGGCTCACGTCGATCGGGTTGCCGTCCCGATCGGTGGCGCGGGTCATTCAGCTGCGACCTTCGACGAGGCCGGCGGCAGGAGCACGTAGGAGCCGACCAGGAAGCAGAGCGCACCCAGGAACGTGCCGGTGTTGACGATCGCGATGTTGACCACCTCGCCGGTGGTCTCGAGTGTGAACGACGCAATCGCCGAGGCCATGAAGAACACCGAGCCGACGTAGTTGAGCAGCGACGACCACCACTCCGAGTCGTGAGTTTCGTTCCCGTCGCCGCTGCCTCGGGTGCGTGTGTCCCACCAGTAGAGATGGCTGGCGACGAGGAACGCGATGCAGCCGAAGAAGTCGGGGGCCCAGACCAGGCGGTTGGTCTCCTCGACGTCGAACGCCGTGATCATCGCGTCGATCGTGTTGACGTTGAACAGCAGGGTTCCCGCGGCTTGGACGACGGCCGCCCACCGCAGTCGGGCGACCCGCGATTCCGACCACCAGCGCGTGCGGGTGCCGTCGTTGCGATCCTCGTCGATCACGCGGACGGCGGCACTGATCGCTGCCGTCGTGAAGAAGATCGACCCGATCACGAACGTGATTCCGACGACCCGGCCATCGACGAGCTGTGAGTAGGGTGGAAACGAGCCGAGCGCGAACAGCGCCGAGCCGGCCATGAACAGCGCCGTGATCCGCCACTCGAAATCGCCCGGCGTCCACGCGAGTCGGCGGCGCCACTGCATCACGTGAAGGTGTCGCGCGCGCTTCACGTGTGGCTGAAACCGGGCGCCGGCGCCGGCTGCGGCGGCGGGAACGCCTCGAGGTGGGCGACGGCCTTGCCGATCGCCTCGATCAGCATGTCGGCCAGGTCCATCCCGAAGCCCTCCCGGACGACGATTCGCAACACGGCGACGTCCTCGGCGTCGGCCGGCATCGTGTAGGCGGGAACCTGCCAACCGCCGGTACGCAGCTGTTCGGACACGTGGAACACGGTGAACTTCGAGGCGTCCTTCACCTTGAACGCGAGCACGGGGATCGCCGAGCCGTCACTGACGACCTCGAACGGACCCATCTCGGCGATCGCCGACGAGATGTGCATCGCGGTGTCGCGCAGCGACTCCATGATTCGGCGGTAGCCGTCGCGGCCGAGGCGCACGAAGTTGTAGTACTGGCCAACGATCTGGTTGCCGGGCCGGGAGAAGTTGAGCGTGAACGTCGGCATGTCGCCGCCGAGGTAGTTCACGTGGAACACGAGATCCTCGGGGAGCTCCTCCTCCGATCGCCAGACGACGAAGCCGATGCCCGGGTAGGTCAGGCCGTACTTGTGGCCTGAGGTGTTGATCGACTTGACCTGCGGGAGCCGGAAGTCCCACTCGAGTTCCGGGTGGAGGAACGGTGCGACGAATCCACCGCTCGCCGCGTCGACGTGGATCGGGATGTCGAGGTCGTGTTCCGGCGTTGTAGGCGACGATGCGATCGTGGATCTCCTTGATCGGCTCGAACTCGCCGGTGTAGGTGGTACCGAGGATCGGGATCACGCCGATCGTGTTCTCGTCGACGTACTCCATCACGGTGTCGGGCGCCACGGTGAAGCAGTCGTGCGTGAGCGGCACGTAGCGCGGCTCGACGTCCCAGTAGCGGCAGAACTTCTCCCACACCACCTGGACGTTGGAGCCCATCACCATGTTCGGCTTGTCGGTGGGGAGGCCAGCGGCCTCGCGGCGCTGACGCCACTTCCACTTCATCGCCAGGCCCCCGAGCATCACTGCTTCGCTCGAGCCGATCGTCGACACGCCGATGGCGTCACCGTCGTTCGGGGCGTTGAACAGATCGGCGACGATGTTCACGCAACGCCGCTCGATCTCGGCGGTCTGCGGGTACTCGTCCTTGTCGATCATGTTCTTGTCGAACGTCTCGGCCATCAGCTTCTCGGCCTCCGGCTCCATCCACGTGGTGACGAACGTGGCCATGTTGAGACGCGAGCTGCCGTCGAGCAGCAGCTCGTCGTGGATCATCCGGTACACCGCGCCCGGGATCGACTCGTCGTCGGGCATCCGGTTCTTCGGAATCGGCGCAGATGCGAACCGTCCGGCGTAGGCCGGGTCGAGCGATTCGTCGTTGGACACGTGCTTGTGGACCATGGTGGAAACGTCTTTCGGTTGGTTGCGGCAGGCCTGGACCTGAATCTAGACCGAAGCTCAGCCGGCGAGCAGCTTCGCCTTCTGCGCGTCGAATTCGTCCTGGGTCAACGCTCCGGAATCGCGGAGGGCCGACAACTGGCTCAGCTCACTGGCGACGCCGCCGGAGCCGGCGGTCTGCTGCACGTAGGAGCGGAAGGCGGCTTCGCTCCGTTGGGCGTCGGCGATGTCGCGGCCTCGCATCCCGTCGCCGTGAACGATGATGTAGATCAGCACGCCCAGGAACGGGACCACGATGACGAAGATCGACCAGATCGCCTTGGCCGCTCCCCGCATGTCGGACCGGAAGATGTCGGCGAAGACCCGGAACAACAGCACGAGCCAGGCGAAGAACAGAAAGAAGATGAACATCGACCAGAACACGCCGAGGATGGGGTAGTCGTACGCAAGCATGGATGATCTCCTTCGAGAGGTCGAGGTGAGCGACGCACGAACCCTACGAGCCGCCGGGCGCGGCTCGCATCGCCCACAACGGGTGGTTGAGCACCGCCACGACGGCACTGCCCTGCCACCTGGAAAGATGAACACATGGGACTGCGACGGCACCATCATGACGAGCCGAAACGATTCAAGATGCGTCAGCGGGTGGTGGCGATCGGCGACGACTACTGGATCGAGGACGAGTCCGGCGAGCGACAGTTCAAGGTCAACGGCAAGGTGGCCCGAGCACGAGACACGTGGGTGCTCGAGGACCCGCACGGCAGCAGGGTCGCCACCATCCGGGAACGCAAGCTCTCGATTCGTGACGCCATCAAGATCGACGTCGGTGGACGCGAAGCCACAGTCAAGAAGGCCGTCGTCGGGATCCGCGACCGGTTCCACGTCGAAGTGGAACACGGCGACGATCTGAAGGTCCACGGCAACATCGTCGACCACGAGTACGAGATCGAATGCCACGGCGACCGTGTCGCCAACGTGTCGAAGAAGTGGTTTCGCGTGCGTGACACCTACGGGGTCGAGATGCAGGCCGACGCGGACACGGTGTTGCTACTTGCTGTCACGGTCGCCGTCGACTCCCTGGCGCACGACTGATCGTGCGCCGGGCGGTCACGACGCCGGTTCGCTCACCGGCTCCGCGTCGTCGGCTTGCGGTTCGGGTTCGGACAGCCCGGCGTCAGCAGCCAACAACTCCTGGCGGCCGGTCAACACCAGGGTGTAGATCGCACCGATCACGAGGCCGACCAGCACGAATGCGGTCGTCCAGCGATCGAACGCACGACCGGGGCTCCACCAGAGGAGCAGCAGCACGGCTCCGAAGCTGACGCCCACGAGCGCGGCGGTCGAGTCGGCGATCCCGGCGGCCCAGCGGCGGAACGCGACCGCCCAGCCGTACGGTCCGATCAGGATGGAGAAACCGATGATCAGCAGTCCGTAGACGACCCCTGTCCAGGCCATCTGTCGGAGCAACTCGGTCAGCACCGAGCCGACGAGTTCGGCGAGTGGTTTGTTGGTCGCGTCTTCGACGAACGTGTTCACCGAGGTCCGGATGCCGACCTGACGGATGAGCAACAGGATGACACCGCCGACGACCAGCCCAACACCGACGCTCTGGAGCATCCGGCGCCGTCGGCCAACGGCGAGGTAGACAGCTCCGGCGTACATCGCGACGACCACCACGAAGAGGAACCACGACGTGAAATCGAGGACTTTGACGGCGTTCTGCGCAGCGCCGAGCTCGTCGGACTGGAGGATGGTGATCTGTCCGACATCGTCGGGGAGCTGGTCGAGCGCCGACTCGGGGATGCCCACCGCTTCGCCGAGATTTCGCACCGCGGTGCTCAGGTTGAGGACGATGGCACCGTCCGAGGTCGACACGCTGTCGAGGGTCGACTCGTCACGAAGGATGCGAACCGCCGCCTCGTGGGCGGTCCGGTTCGCTTCCTGCCAGATCGTTTGGAACGCACTCGACGCGATGATCTTCTCGATGCCATCGGTGGTCGGTCCGCGCAGGGCTCCGGCGAGCGGACCGGCGAGCCCTGAGAGGTCGTCCGGGAGGAGCGACTCGAGTTCACCGGTGACGTCGACGGCGCTGTACAACTCGTCCGCGAGGAAGATCGCGAGCGCCTCCTGGATCTCGGGTTCGTTGAGAAGGTCACCGCTGGTCTCGACCCACTGATCGGTGTCGAGGGCCTGCGTCCGCGTCCACGTCGTCAACGTGGTCGCGACCGCCAGCAGCGTCGCGAGGACGACGAGCAGTCCGGGGAGCCAGCGCGGGCCGATGGTTGCATCCTTGCCCGAGGGGGCTGGTTCAGCGGTCATGTCGTTCCTTCAATTCTCGATCGTGCCACGGTGATGCGGCGACGTGATTCTCGGTTCTGGTGAGACTGGACTCGTCAGCGCCGATTCTGTCGGCGGCCTTGTCGGCGGTTGACGCCGTTCGACACTACTGCGGCAGTGCCGACCACAGCGGCTGTGCGGGCAACCGGGGCGCCGACGACGCCTCGTCGTGCTCTGCGTGCGGGTCGAAGTGGCATGGTCATTCTCCTTCGTTGAGTTCGTCGGCCTCGAGCGAGGCAACGATGGCTTGGATCGGGATGCGGCCGGTGGCAACCAGTTGACCGCCTGCGCGACGGGCCGCAGAGGCGAACGGGGCTGCCCAGAGGTTCTCCCACACGATGACGCCGGCGACGGTGCCCGGTTCCATCGAAGCTGCGAGATGGGCGACGTCGTCGGCGGCGAGGATCTCTGCGATCTCCGTCTCGAGCTGGACGACTTCGTTGGCGTCGTCCGCGTCGTCGACCTCGTGGGCCTCGATCGTGCCGTCGAGGTCCTTGACCAGGATCAGCAGGTCGAGGATCCGGATGATCCCCGCCTCGTTCAGGACGGCGAGTTCAGCTGCCATCTCACCTGTGAAGTTGGCCTGACCGGACGGGAATTCGACGACGAGGTAGTCGACCGGTCCCATCTCGTCGAGTTCGCTCTCGCTCATTGTTCCTCCTGTGCACGTCTGGCGCTCTGGTCGCCGATTGGGCTGTTGGTAGCCATCGTGTACCTCGCGAGCGGCTCCGTCATCGTCCACTATGTACGAGATCTCCGATATGTACGAGATCTCCGAGCGAGACTCGTCGATCGATTCGCCGGGACGCCGAATCGTCCACTGTGGGGGAGGTCCAACCGATCGAAGTGTCCTACTCTGGCGTCGGTCGCCGTCGTCGACGGCGACACCGACCCCCAACGCCCTTCACCCGGAGGATCCATGACTGCGTCGCTGGAATACATCATCGTCGGCTTCCCCGACAACGACTTCTCGGGCGAGATCGCCCCTGGGCTTGCGTCGTTGGTCGATGCAGGACTCATCCGCATCGTCGATCTGGTGTTCGTCGCCAAGGGTGACGACGGCAGTGCCCTCGTGCTCGAAGTCGACGAGCACGAACACCTCGGCGGCTTCGCGGCGATCCAGGGCAGCGTCGGTGGGGTGATCGGCCCCGACGACATCGACCATGCCGCAGAGTCGATCGCCGACGGTTCATCGGTCCTTCTCATCGTGTGGGAGGACCTCTGGGCGGCACCGTTCGGCGATGCGGTGCAGCGAGCGGGTGGGGTACTGATCGAAGGCGGGCGAATCCCGAACGAGATCGCCGGTGAAGTGGAATCCCTGCTGGCAGACGCCGGCTGAGAGAGCGAGGACATCATGTTGCGACGACGACCCATCATGCGAGCTGCAGTCGGCACTGCCGTCGTGGCCGGCACGGCAACGGCCGTTTCGGGCCGCGTCCGGCGCCGGCAGGACCGCAGGTACCAGGGCCAGGCCGAGGCCGAGGCCTACGAGCAGCAGCAGTACGCGCCTCAGCAGCAGTACGCCCAGCCGGCACCGGCACCGGCGCCACCACCGGCGGCTGCCCCGGCGATGACGACTGTCGAACAGCTGACGCAGCTCGCCTCGCTCCATGCCGATGGCGTGCTGACCGACGCCGAGTTCGACACCGAGAAGGCGAAGATCCTCGCCGGTTGATTGCGATCGAGCCGAGCGCTCGCGCAACGACTACGGCGCCAGTGCGGCGCTCAGGAACGAGCGGAGCTCGTCGCGAAGGCTGCGGAGGCCGATCGCGTCGGGTTGCCACCCCACCGCTCTGAGCGCTTCGGGTTCGGTGGCGATGCCGGTCACCGTGGCATAGCCCAACGCCGCAACGAGGCGCGGGTCGCCTCGACGAAGACGTCCAGCGTCCATCTCGGAGGAGAGATACCCAACGGCTCGTTCGACGAGCGGAGCGAGACGCCGGCGAAGGCGTTCGGCGTGATCGGTGTCGAGGCGGCTCACCTCGCGAATGAGCCCAAGGAGGGCCGGCCGGCGCACCGCAGGTCGGAAGACCGCACGCACGACCGCATCGATCCGGTCGAGCGGGTCGTCGGGTGCCGCACGGAGGGCGGCGTCGATCACGACGACCAGTTCGTCCGCCGCGACCGCCAGCACCTCGTCGACGAGAACGTCTTTCGACTCGAACCAGTACAGCACCGTCTGCTTGCGCACGCCGACGGTTCGAGCGATCTCGTCGAGCGACACCGCATCGACACCGCGTGTGCCGAAGAGGTCGAGCGCCGTGGTGAGGATCCGGTCGCGAGTCGACCGCTCACCCACGACGACCTCGCCGGCCTTCTCGTGAACAGTTCCACCTCTGAGCGGCGAACTTGTTCACGAGAACGGGAAGGGTTCGGGGCGGGCGGCGCATCTCTCTACCAATTGGTAGACGATCGTGCTAGAAAGGTCAACCGTGATCGCCGAAGAACTCGCGGGGAAACGGATCGCCATCACCGGCGCAACGGGATTCGTCGGCACCGCCCTGGTCGAACGACTCCTGCGATCGGTCCCCGGCTGCGAGATCGTGCTCCTCGTGCGTGACGGCCAACGGACCAAGGCCGCGCGGCGCACCGAACGCGAGATCTTCAAGAACGACGCATTCGACCGACTGCGAGCAGCGTGCAAGGACCACGGCACCGACTTCGCCGACGTCACCGAGCGGGTGACGACGATCGCCGGTGACGTCACCCGCGACGGCCTCGGTCTGAGCGATGCCGACCGCGCGATCCTTGCCAGCTGCGACACCGTGATCCACTCGGCGGCGGCGGTCTCGTTCGACTCGCCCCTCGACTCCGCTGTCGAGATCAACCTGCTCGGCCCGTCTCGCATCGCGGACCTCTGCAACGAGATGGGGATCACACCACATCTCGTGTCCGTCTCGACGTGCTATGTGGCGGGCAACCGTCGCGGCAACGCCCCCGAGAAGCTGGTCAGCGATGGCCCCTTCGACATCGGTATCGATTGGCGCCGTGAGGTGGCCTCGAGCCGGCGACTGCGTTCCGACGCCGACGCCGCCAGCCGCAGCACCGAGAACCTCGAGCGCTTCCGCAAGGAGGCACGCACCGAACTCGGCGCCGCCGGCGCGCCTGCCCTCGCATCGAAGACCGAACAGCTCCGCGAGAAGTGGGTGAAGGACCAACTGGTCGAAGCCGGCCGTGCCCGCGCCGCCAGCGTCGGCTGGCCCGACGCATATGCCTTCACCAAGGCGCTGGGCGAGCAGGCGCTCACCGACGTCAAGGGCGACGTGCCCGTGTCGATCGTGCGGCCTTCGATCATCGAGTCCGCTCTCGCCGAACCCAAGCCCGGCTGGATTCGCGGATTCCGCATGGCCGAGCCCGTGCTGATCTCCTACGCCCGCGGCCTCCTCAACGAGTTCCCCGGCGTCCCCGAAGGGACCGTTGACGTCATCCCGGTCGACATCGTGGTGGCTGCAATCATCACCGTGGCCGCACTCGGCCCCGAACGCGCACCCGAGATCACCCAGGTGGCCTCGGGTGGCATCAACCCGTTGAAGTATCAGGCACTCGTCGACAACGTCAGCGGCTGGTTCCTCGAGAACCCGATCTACGACAGCAAGGGCCAGCCGATCGTCGTCCCCGAGTTTCGCTTCCCTGGGCGCGGGCGAGTGCAGGGCCAGCTCAATCGTGCCAAGACGGTGCTCGGCGCCGGCGAGAAGCTCCTCCAGAACCTTCCGCTGCGTGGCCGCCAGGCGGAGTGGTCGGCTCAGATCGAGACCAAGCGCGCCGAGGTCGACCGCGCATTGACCTACGTCGAGTTGTACGGCCTCTACACCGAGTGCGAGGCGATCTACCAGGTCGACAACCTCATGCTCACGTGGGGTGAGCTCGACGACGACGACCGCGCCATCTTCAACTTCGACCCGCGTTCGGTCGACTGGCCGACCTACATCCGCACGATCCACCTGCCCTCGATCGTCAAGCACGCCCGCGTCAAGACGACGCCAGGTGCGTCGCCGTCGACCGATCGGATGGGCCGGCTGCGCAAGCAAGTGCTCGATCCGAAGCGCCAGGTGGTTGCCTTCGACCTCGAGAACACGCTGATCTCGTCGAATGTCGTCGAGAGTTACTCCTGGCTCGCCACGCGTCGCCTCGACACACCAGAGCGCATCCGCTACGTCCTGCGCACACTCGCGGAGGGGCCGGGGCTGTTGAAGCTCGACCGCACCGACCGCAGTGACTTCCTCCGCTACTTCTACCGCCGCTACGAAGGTGCGCCGGTCGAGCAGATCGAGGCCGACGCCCGAGAGATG
This sequence comes from Ilumatobacteraceae bacterium, assembly GCA_963848145.1. Classification (GTDB taxonomy): domain Bacteria; phylum Actinomycetota; class Acidimicrobiia; order Acidimicrobiales; family Ilumatobacteraceae; genus Sva-07. The sequence continues at coordinate 51,933 of CAWKCN010000035.1, read as the reverse complement.
TTCGGCCAGATCATCATGACCAAGTCGTTCCCGGAGGGGATGCGGCGGGTCCGCCGGCATCGAGCCCTCGGGCACCGAACGATCCTGATCACCGGTGCGCTGAGCTTCAATGTCGAGGGATTGCGACCGCTGTTCGACGAGATCGTCGCTGCGGAGATGACGACGCTTCCGAACAACACCTACTCCGGCGAGATGCACACGGTTCCGCCGACCGGGGAGGCACGTGCGCAGATCCTCTCCGACTACTGCGACGCCGAGGGCTTCGACCTGGACGAGTGCGTCGCCTACGCCGACTCGTCGTCCGACCTGCCCCTGTTCGAAGCGGTCGGTTTCCCGGTTGCTGTCAACCCCGAGACTCGGCTCGCGGCGATCGCCCGCAAACGCGGCTGGCTGGTCGAGCACTGGAGCAAGGCGCCCGGCGGCCCCCGTCCACGACTCCCGATCGGGCCGTTGCTCTCCGAACGCCAGCGCCGCCAGAGGTTCGGAGCCCGAGCATGAAGGCCCTCCAGGTCTCACGCTCGGTACCCCGACTCGGCATCGCGCGCATCGCCTCCGCGATCTCTCCGGTGACCGCAACACGGCTCGGGCCGCTCGAGTACTCCAGCGTCGACCCGCCCGAGCTGCCTGGACCCGGTTGGCATCGGGTGCACACCCGGCTCGCCGGGATCTGTGGGTCCGACCTCTCGCTCGTCGAGGGTCACGCGTCGCTCTACTTCGAGGACTGGGTCTCGTTCCCGTTCGTCCCCGGCCACGAGGTCGTCGGCCGACTCGACGACGGCACCCGCGTGATCCTCGAACCCGTACTCGGCCACGAAGCCCGAGGTTTCGCTCCCCCGTTCGACGGTGCAGCGCCCGGCGACGGCGACGACTACGCCCACCTCGCGACCGGCGACCTCGAACCCGGCATCCAGACCGGCTTCTGCTGTTCGACCGGCGGCGGCTGGGCACCCGAGTTCGTCGCGCACGAGTCGCAGCTCCATCGTCTCGACGACGACGTGCCCGACGAACGTGCCGTCCTCGTCGAACCCTTCGCAGGCGGCATCCACGCCGCGCTGCTCACGGCGCCCGTCGTCGCTGCACGGCAGGATCCATCGACGCCGGCGATCGTCGCCGTGCTCGGTGCCGGCACGATGGGCCTCGCGGCAATCGCAGGTCTGCGTCGCTACGTGCCCGACGTGCGGATCATCGTCGGCGCCCGCTACCCGCACCAACGCCAGTTCGCCACGGCGTTCGGCGCCGACGCCGTCGTCGCCCCCGACGAGCTCCCGCGAGCGGTTCGACGTGCCGCCGGCTGCCACATGGTCGGCGATCATCTGTCGTCCGGGGCCCACGCCACGATCGACGCTGTCGGAACCAGCGCCACGGTCACCGACTGCCTGCGCATCACCCGCCCACGCGGTCGAGTGGTGCTGCTCGGCATGCCCGCCGATGTGACGCTCGACCTCACCGGGCTCTGGCACCGCGAAACCGAGCTGAAGGGCGCATACACCTACGGCACCGAACAACTGCCCGACGGCCGCACGGCCCGCACGTTCGAGCTCGCCATCGAGACCGCCAACGAGCTGCGCGCCGAGCGCCTGCTCTCGGCCACCTATCCCCTGTCCGACCACGTCGACGCCATCGCCCACGCCGCCACTGCCGGCCGCCGCGGCGCCACGAAGATCGCATTCGACCTGCGCAAGGAAGACTCCTGATGCCCCGCCCTGGATTCGTACTGGACGTCGACAAGTCCACCCCGCCCACCCTGTTCTGGCACGGCGAGGGATTCCGACTCGAGAAACTGCCTGCCGACCGCAGCAGGGTGATCTACGCGCCCGAACCTCACGAAGCGATCGACGACATCGACGGTGCCATTCGTGCCGCCCTGCTCGATCCGATCGACATGGACCCGTTGCCTTCCCTGCTGTTCCCCGGCATGAAGCTCACGATCGCGTTCGACGACGTGAGCCTGCCGCTGCCGAAGATGCGCCGGCCGGACCTGCGTCAACGGATCATCGAACAAGTGCTCACGATGGCCGCCGACGCCGGTGTCGACGACGTCCACCTCATCGCAGCGCTCGCACTCCATCGGCGGATGCACGAATTCGAGCTCCGGCACGCGCTCGGCGACAGGGTCTACGACGCCTTCGAGCCGCGCGGGCTGTTGTACCAACACGACGCGGAGGATCCGGACAACCTTGCGTTCCTCGGCACCACCGACCAGGGCGAAGAGATCGAGATCAACAAGCGGGCCGCCGAGTCGGACCTGCTTGTCTACGTCAACATCAACCTGGTCGCGATGGACGGCGGCTGGAAGTCGACGGCGGTCGGCCTCGCCAGCTACCGCTCGCTGCGTCACCATCACAATCCGACCACGATGGAGGCGTCGCACTCGTTCATGGACCAGCACGCTTCGGAGCTCCACAAGAGCACGTGGCGCATGGGCAAGGTGATGCGCGACAGCGGCCCCAAGGTGTTCCAGATCGAGACCACGCTCAACACCGACACGTTCCCGCAACCGTTCGAGTTCCTGTCGAAGCGCGAGTGGGAATGGAACGCAAAGGATCGTGGCCTGTACCTCGGCGCAGCGAAATCGCTCGCCAAGACACCTCCTCGCCTGGCCCGCAAGATCTTCCACGGCATCGAAGCCCCGCACCAGATGACCAGCATCCAGTGTGGTGAGGTCGAGGCGGTGCACAAGGTGACGACCCAGAACGTCTACGACCAGCAGCTGGTCGAGGTCGAGGGCCAGACCGACATCCTCACGATGGGCATCCCGTACATCTGTCCCTACAACGTGCACTCGATCATGAACCCGATCCTGGTGATGTGCACCGGCCTCGGCTACTTCTTCAACCTCTACCGGGGCAAGCCGCTCGTCCGCGAGGGCGGGGTGGTGATCCTGACGCATCCGACCACCAACGAGTTCCACCCGGTCCACCACCCGAGCTACATCGACTTCTTCGAAGAAGTGCTCGCGGACACCAAGGACCCCCACGTGATGTCGCAGAAGTGGGAGCAGCAGTACGCCGAGGACGACTGGTACCGCCACCTCTACCGAACGACCAACGCCTATCACGGCGTGCACCCGTTCTACATGTGGTACTGGGGCAGCCACGGGATGAAACACGTCGGCAAGGTCATCATCGTCGGAGGCGATGCACCGACCATTCGCAAGCTCGGCTTCACTCCTGCGTCAACCATGAACGACGCCCTCGAGATCGCCTCGGACACCGTCGGCCGCTCCCCCACGATCACCCACATCAAGACTCCGCCGCTGATGATCGCGGACGTCAAGTAGGTCTGGAGCGACACCGAGATGGTCGACCGAAATCTCCAGCGGGCCCAGCGCGCCGCAGGCGCAGCGGAGAACGCGGTGCGACGCGCCACGACACCGCTACGGAACTTCGGATTCCCGTACCGGGCGCCGACCGTTCCCAACGGCGTCGAGGTGCCGCCCGAAGCATCGGGCCTCGGTGCTCACTACGACACCGATTGGGCTCGGCGCCCGCTTGCATCGTCGGTTCGCACCGCGATGGTCGAAGGTCCGGTTCGGCTCGCCGCCCGGGTGTTGGCGTCTCCCGAGATCGTCGGCACCGACCGCCTGGCGGATCTCACCTCACTCGAGGACGCACCGGCGGTGATCTTCGCGCCGAACCACCACAGCCATCTCGACACCGGCCTGATGATCCGTTCGGTCCCGAGCACCTGGCGACACAAGCTCGTGGTCGCCGCCGCAGCCGACTACTTCTTCGACAAGAAGTGGAAGGCGGTGCTGTCGGCGCTGTCACTCAACGCGATTCCGATCGATCGGGAGCTCACGGGACGCAAGTCGGCCGACCTGATCACGGGACTCGTCGACGACGGCTACAGCCTCGTGATCTATCCCGAGGGTGGCCGCTCTCCCGACGGATGGGGCCAGGACTTCAAGGGCGGCGCGGCCTACCTGTCGGCCCGCACCGGCGCACCGGTGGTGCCGGTGTTCATCGATGGCACGGGCGCGATCTTCGGCAAGGGCATGAAGCGTCCGAAACCCGGCCGAACGAAGGTCGTCTTCGGCGCCCCGATGCGTCCGGACGATTCCGAGTCGACCCGCCGGTTCAGTGCTCGCATCGAGGCCGCTGTGACCACGCTCGGCGACGAAGCGATCACCGACTTCTGGACCGCACGCCAGCGCTCGGCTGCGGGCACGAGCCCAGCGCTCTCCGGCCCGGACCACACCGGCTGGCGCCGCGACTGGGCGCTCGCCGAGCGCCGCAAGCTCGGCACCGCCGGTCTACGTCGCCGCCAGCAGCGTCGTTGGCCCGACCTCGGCTGACACCGGGGCACCTATCCTGGGCATCGTGCCGACCGCAACCCTGCCTTCTCGCACCCCGGGCCGAGTCCCACTGCGACGTCACCTCATCGAGTATCTCGTCACCTCGGTGAGCTTCTGGCTCGTCGCGCTCGATCCTGCCCGGCATCAAGATCGCCGACTTCGGCACCGCACTCGGCACCGCCGCCATCCTCTCGGTCCTCAACGCCGTGCTCTGGCCGATCATCTCGCGGTACTTCGCGCGCGTGATTCTGTGGACTGCCGGCCTCCTCGGCCTGGTCGCCAACGGGCTGTTGCTGTTGCTCGCCTCGGAGGCGTTCGATGGGCTGACGATCGACACGGCCTGGGAGGCCATCCTCGCCGCGTTCTTGATGACCGTCGTCGGCATCGTCGTCAGTACGTGGCTGTCGATCGACGACGACGCGGTCTGGCAACGACAGACCGTTCGCCGGATGGTCAACCGACTCGAGCCGCCCACGCCGACCGACGTCCCGGGGATCCTGTTCATCCAGATCGACGGTCTCGCCGAACCGGTGCTCCGCCAGGCGCTGGCCGACGGCCACGCGCCGACCCTTGCAAGATGGGTCCGCTCGGGAACGCACCGCATCACCGGATGGGAATGCGACCTGTCGTCGCAGACCGGTGCGAGCCAGGCCGGCATCCTCCACGGCAACAACCACAACATGCCGGCGTTCCGTTGGTACGACAAGGAGGCAGGCAAGGTCTTCACCTCGAACCGACCGCGCGATGCAGCCGAGATCGAGCGTCGGCAGTCCGACGGCCACGGCCTGCTCGTCGACGGGGGCGTCTCGAGGTCGAACGTCTTCTCGGGTGACAGCACCGACTCGGCGATCACGTTCAGCACCCTGCTCGACAAGTCGAAGCACAGCGACCACGCCGCCAACTACTTCCTGTCGGACCCCTACGCCGTGAGTCGGCTGTTGGCGCTGACCTTCGCCGACGCGTGGCGCGAGGTCGTCGACCGGCGCAGGACACGCCGAGCTGGCATCGAGCCGCGGCTGAAGCGGGGTGGCATCTACCCGCTGCTGCGAGCTGCCACCACGACCGCGCTCAGGGACCTCACGATCTACACCTTGATGAGCGACGTCTACCGCGGCGTGCCGTCGGCCTACGCCGACTTCGTCGGCTATGACGAAGTCGCGCACCACTCCGGGCTGTTCGCACCCACTGCGCTCGACACACTGCAGCGACTCGATGCGCAGTTCGCACGGCTCGAGTACGCAATCGCCGAAGCACCGCGCCCCTACCACGTGGTGATCCTGTCCGACCACGGTCAGACCCAGGGCTCGACGTTCCTGCAGCGGTACGACCTGACACTGAAGGACCTCGTCGGCTCGCTGATCGACGCCGACGTCGACATCGCGGTGCCCGAGATGTCGTCGGAGGGCTGGGGCAACCTCAACGGCGCGCTCACCGAAGCTGTCCGCGACAAGGACAGTCGAATCGGCAAGGTCGTCGCCGCCGCCACCCGCAATCACGTCGTCGATGGCGATGTGGTGCTCGGCCCGGCGTTCGCCGACGAGAAGGCGCAGGCCACCGGAACCGACACGACCGCCGAGTCGGACGTGGTGGTCCTGGCGTCCGGCAACCTCGGGCTGATCTCGTTCACCGACATCGAGGGCCGCGCCTCCATGGAGCAGTTGGGCCGCCGCTTTCCCGGCCTGCTCGGCGGGCTCGCCGAGCATCCGGGGGTCGGCTTCATCCTCGTGAACTCCGAGACCCTCGGCGGGGTCGTCATCGGCCATGACGGGATCCGCTACCTCTCCGACGACCGGATCGAAGGTCGGGATCCGCTGATCGGGTTCGGACCGAATGCCGCCGACCACCTCCGCCGCACGCACTCGTTCGTGAATGCGCCCGACATCCTCGTCAACAGCTTCTACGACCCACACGCCGACGAGGGCGCAGCCTTCGAGGAGCTGATCGGCTTCCACGGTGGCATGGGCGGAAACCAGACGCACCCGTTCCTCCTGTTCCCGTCGGGTTTCGCTGTGCCCGACGAGCAGATGGTCGGCGCAGCCACCATCCACCACCTCTTCAAGGGGTGGATGGCGACGATCAACGACGGCACCGCACCCGCCCCGTGGACCGTGCCCGAGCGACCGGCGAACGCCCCGATCCCGGCGACCGTGGTCTGATGCCGAGTCCGATGGAGCTGACCTGGGTCGGCCACGCGACCACACTCGTCGATGTCGGCGGGTACCGGGTCATCACCGACCCGCTGATGACCAAGCGGGTCGCCCACCTCCGCCGCCGCAGGCCGCTGCCATCGGCCGACCTGCACGAAGCCGACCTCATCCTGCTCTCGCACGTGCACCTCGACCACCTCCATGTCCCCTCGCTCAAGCGACTCCGGCCCACCGTCGAAGTGCTGACTCCTCGTGGCTCCGGCCTGCTGCTGCGCAAGGCGGGGTTCGACCGTGTTCACGAGGTCGACGTCGGCGACCGCATCTCCACCGGTCCCGTCACGGTCGAGGTCGTGCCCGCCGCCCACAAGCATGGTCGGGGCCCGCACTCGAGAGTGAGTGCCAGGCCCGTCGGCTACGTGGTCGACGGCGCCGGACGGCGCGTCTACTTCCCCGGTGACACCGACCTCTTCGACGCGATGGCCGACCTCGTCGACATCGATGTTGCGTTGTTGCCGATCTGGGGGTGGGGGTCGACGTTGGGTGTCGGGCATCTGAACCCGACACGCGCAGCAACCGCAACCGGGCTGATCCGCCCGAGCATGGTCGTCCCGATCCACTGGGGCACCTACTCTCCCGAGGATGGCCGACGACAGCTGCCCACCTGGTTCGGCCAACCCCCCGAACTGTTCGAGCAGGCACTCTCGGATGCGTCGCTCCACGACCGGCTCCAACTCCTCGAACCCGGAGAGTCGGTGAGCGTGCCGTGAGATCGCACACGAACCGGGTCGCCATCGCAGTTGCGGCATCACTGGTGGCACTCGGAACCGCGTGCACCAGCGAGCAGGAGTCGTCACCGCAGCCGACGCTGACGAGCACCACTTCCACGTCCACCACGACGCCGCCGGCGACAACTGCGCAAACCACGACCACCAGCACCGTTGCGCCCACCACCGCGGAGACCACGACCACCACGCTGCCGTCCGGTCCCGCCGATGCGCTCGTCCCGCTGCTGGTCGGCGGCGCCGACTCTGCCGGGTGGCTGTTCCTCGGCGCCTGGCAACGAGACGACTGGCAGGAATCGAGTGACCCGAGCGGGATCCCGATCCGACCCGGGATCGCAGCAGGAACTCCGTTCACCGTCAGCAACCTCGACGGCGAAACGGAGGTCGAGCTCGGTGAGAACACCGAGGCGTGTTTCGACGATCAGGTCGGACCGACGATCGACGTCGACGTGTCGGCGCCCGAGCCGCCGGGATTCGGCTACAACGCCGTTGCCGTGCTCACCTCACCGTGGCCCCTGAAACCTCGGCCGGTCGCAGTCACCGCCACCGCCCCTGAGGCGTATCAGGCGCTCGGTGAAGCGTCGTTCGACGGCGAGCCGGTCGACGCGACCCAGGGTGAGGTCGGACAGCTCGTCGTCGCCGACCTCGACAACGACGGCGACGACGAAGCGCTGGTCGCATTCGAGTTCGTGCAGCCGAGTGCCGGACCGGGCGCACCCGGCGACCTCGCAACGATCCTCCTCGTCGACGTCGACAGCCGCGACACGTCGACCGTGCTGCAGTCACTGGTCGATCAGGAACTCGACGAGAACACGTTCCCCCTCATCGAGCGGTTTCGGGTGCTCGACGTCGCCGACCTCAACGGTGACGGGCGCATGGAAGTGCTCATCCACGCCTGGTACTACGAGGGCGCATCGGTACTGGCGTACACCTACGACGGCACCGAGCTCACTCGGGTTCTCGCCGCCGGCTGCGGCGCCTGAAGCCGCTCCCCCGGGCTGCGCCGCAGGTCACCACGTGTCGATGTTGGGTCGACGTGGTGGTGCGGCCGGATCCGTGTGTGCCCGATGGGTTTCGGGCGCCGAATCGAAGATGGTGGTGATCCAGCGCCGGGTGTCGATCGGGTCGATCACGTCATCGATCTCGAAGAACGACGCCACGCTGACCGCCTTGCCATGCGCGTACATCCGGTCGACCATCTCTCGGAACAGCACCTCACGCTCGGCATCGTCGGTGATCGCGGCGAGCTCCTTTCGGTAGCCGAGCCGGACGGCTCCCTCGAGCCCCATCCCTCCGAACTCGCCCGTCGGCCACGAGAGGCATGCGACCGGCGCCTTGGTCGTTCCACCCATCATCGCCTGCGCGCCCAGCCCGTATGCCTTGCGGGTCACCACCGACACCATCGGCACCGAGAGGTTTGCGCCGGTCACGAAGAGACGACTGCAGTGGCGCACCAGCGCCGTTGCCTCGACGTCCGGGCCGACCATCATGCCGGGCGTGTCGACCAGAGTCACGATCGGGAGTCCGAACGCGTCACACAGCTGCATGAACCGGGCGGCCTTGTCGGCGCCGTCGGAGTCGATCGCCCCGGCCAGGTGACCCGGATCGTTCGCGATCACACCGACCGGTCGACCCTCGATGCGGGCCAGCGCCGTGACCATGCCCACGCCGAACTCACGACGCAGCTCCAACACCGAACCGACGTCGAACAGGCCATCGATCGCCCGTCGGATGTCGTAGGCCCGCAGCCGGTCGACCGGCACCACGTCGCGAAGCGCCGCCTGGTCCGGTGCCTCCCACGACGGCGCCCGCCCCTGGAAGTACGAGAGGTACTGCTTGGCCACCTGCACGGCGCCGGCCTCGTCCGCCACGACGATGTCGACGACCCCGTTGCGGCCCTGTACGTCGATCGGGCCGATCTCGGTGGGTGCGAACACCCCGAGCCCGCCGCCTTCGATCATCGCCGGCCCACCCATTCCGATGTTGGAGTCCGCAGTGGCGATCACGACGTCGCAGCAACCGAGGATGGCTGCGTTGCCGGCGAAGCAATAGCCCGAGTTGATGCCCACGAGCGGCACGGTGCCCGACAACTCGGCGAACCACCGGAATGCCAGGCAGTCGAGCCCGCTCACCCCGATGCCATCGGTGTCACCCGGCCGACCACCGCCACCCTCGGTGAAGAACACGACCGGCACGCGTAGCTGCTCGGCGACTTCGAACAGGCGGTCCTTCTTGCGGTGGTTCTGGGTGCCTTGCGTACCAGCAAGGACCGTGTAGTCGTAGGACACCGCGACCACCTTGGTGGCCCGTTCGACCTTCTCGGGGCCGAACAACTCACCGTTGACGTCGCCGATGCCACCGACCAACCCGTCGGCCGGGGTCGACGCGATCAGATCGGCGAGCTCGCGCCGTCGCCGTTGGGCAGCGATCACCAGCGGCCCGTACTCGACGAACGTCCCGTCGTCGACCAGGTCCCCGATGTTCTCGCGTGTGGTCCGGCGACCCTTCGCTCGCCGTCGCTCGACGGCGTCGGGTCGCTGCTGGTCGAGGCCCACGTCGTGACGATCGATGACCTCTCGCAGGTCGTCCCGCTCGAGTCCGACCGGGCCCGCGCCTTCGACGGCAGCGACCGCAGGGCCCGAGGGGGCTGCGATGCCTTCGGCGATCGTGACCAGCTCCTCGCCGATCACGACCGTCGATCCCTGCTGCACGACGACCGCGTCGACCGTTCCGTCGACAGGTGCCACGACCTCGTGGTGCATCTTCATCGACTCGACCAACCCGAGGACGTCGCCGGCTCGCACCTGCGTGCCGATCTCGACGAACAGCCCCACGATGGTGCCCTGCAGCTGAGCGGACACGGTGACGTTGCTGGTCATCGACATCCCCCTGGTCTAGCGCTAGCCGGCCCGGCCGGGCGAGCGTTGGAACGTCGTGATCGATTGCTCACCCATCACGAGCTCGGCCGCCACCGCCGCGAAGAGTGCCGGCACGATGAAGCCGGGCTGTCCCGTGGTCTCGGCCACGAACATCACCGCAGCAAGGGGGACCCGGTAACCCGCACCCAGGAACGCCGCAATGCCGAGCAGCACGTAGAGGGTTGGATCGAGCGGGTTGACGATGTCACCGACGAAGCGACCGACGATGGCCCCACCGACCACGAGCGGCACGAACAGCCCGCCCACGCCTCCACCGCCGAGCGTCACGGCTGTGGCGAGACATCGCAAGGCGAACACCGCCGCCAGCAACCACAGGGCGTGTTCCTCCGCCAGCCACCGGATCACCTCGTAGCCGGTCCCGATCGTGAGGCTCTCGCCGGTGAGTGCCCGGCTGATCACGAACAGCACCGCCAGTGCGACGCCCGCCAACGGGACCCGAATCACGGTCGGCCGCAGTGTGAATGCCTTGGCCGAACGAATGAGCCGGGAGAAGGCCCGAGCCCCGACAGCACAGAAGATGCCGATGAGGACCGCCCCGGCGAGGTCCTTGTACTCGAACGACGCCGCCCGATCGGTCTGGAACGAGAAGATCGGATCAGTGGTGCTCAGCGCCACGAACACCAGATAGCCGGAGGCACTCGCCACCAGTGCGGGGAGGAGCATCCGGCGCGCCATCTGGTCGCGGAACGGCACCTCGAGCGCAAAGATCGCTCCTGTGGCCGGCGCCTTGAAGATCGCCGCGACGCCGGCCGCTGCTCCGGCGACCAGCAGCGTGCGGTGGTCGACGCCCTGGAACGCCTTGGGGAGCCGACGCTGGATCATGGCGCCGAGCGCCGATCCGCCGTACATCGACGGGCCTTCGAGACCCATCGCTCCACCCGAGCCCAGCGTGGTGATCGACGCGGCCATCCGAGCAACGAACGCACGGAGCCGTAGTGGGTATTCGGGGTCGTGGAAGGCGCGCAGGTACTCGTCCGACGTGGCGGGGGACGCGCCGTTGCCGACGGTGTGCAACAGGATCGCCGTGAGGACCAGGCCGATCCCTGGGGCGACGGCACCAACCCAGAGCGGACCGTGAATGATCCGCTCGAAGACGACCTCGACGACGACGTACTCGAAGAACCGGACGAACAGCCCGGTCACGGCACCGGTGATGGCGGCGAGCAGGACGACCTCTCGCGACCGACGCACCAGATCGCGGAACTCCCCCGTGCGGATGTCGAAGGTGGACGGGCGCCATCCCATCGTCACCTTGTTGCTCCACACGACGGCTCAGTGTAGGCACTGCCGCGCTGAGCGACCGCTACCGCTTCGAGATCCGAATGCTCACCGGCGGCGAGGGCGTACGATGCCTGCATGGCGCGAGTGGTCGTTACCGGCGGTGCAGGGTTCCTCGGGTCACATCTGTGCCGTGCGCTGCTCGAGCGTGGCGACCAGGTCGTGGCACTCGACAACCTGATCACCGGATCGATCGACAACGTCGAGGAGCTGTTCGGGGTGGGGTTCACCTTCGTCGAGCACGACGTCAGCAACTACGTCTGGGTGCCTGGCGACGTCGACGTCGTCATGCATCTGGCGAGTCCGGCCAGCCCCGCCGACTTCGAGCGGATTCCGATCCAGATCCTCAAGGTCGGCGCACTCGGCACCCACAACACCCTCGGCCTCGCGCTCGCCAAGAGCGCCAAGTTCTTCCTGGCGTCGACCTCCGAGGTGTACGGCGACCCGCTCGTGCACCCGCAACCAGAGGAGTACTGGGGCAACGTCAATCCCATCGGACCGCGGGGTGTCTACGACGAGGCGAAACGCTACGCCGAAGCGATGACGATGGCCTACCACCGCCACCACGGTGTGGATGTGCGCATCGTGCGGATCTTCAACACCTACGGACCCCGGATGCGCCCCGATGACGGCCGAGCGGTGTCGAACTTCATGGTGCAGGCCCTGCGAGGTGAGCCGATCACGATCTTCGGTGACGGCGCGCAGTCGAGATCGTTCACCTACGTCGACGACGAGATTCGCGGCTTCCTCGCCCTGCTCGACTCGGACCTGAACACACCGATCAACATCGGCAACGACAACGAGTTCACCATCGCACAGCTCGCCGAGCTGATCATCGACGTCACCGGCTCCGCTTCGGAACTGGTGCACCAGCCGCTGCCGGTCGACGATCCCATGCAGCGCAAGCCCGAGTTGACCAAGGCTCGCACGCTGCTCGGTTGGGAACCGACGGTGCAGCTTCGGGAAGGGCTGGAGCGCACCGCCGAGTACTTCGAGGCACTGCTCGCCTGAGACGGCGTCCGACGGTGCTCAGCGGCGCCCGACGCCGTCGTAGTCGAACCCGGCCTCACGCACCAGAACGGGGTCGAGCAGGTTCCGAGTGTCGACGATGGTGACCGGGCGACCCAGACGGGAGGCGAGCTCGGTCAGGTCGAGCTTGGAGAACTCCGGCCACTCGGTGAACAGTGCGACCACGTCGGCGCCCTCGGCGATGTCGAGCGCTTCGCCCACCAACTCGATGCCGTCGAGCACCACGCCCTGGTGCGGTGTGAGTTCGCCAACCGTCGTCGGGTCGTAGGCACGCACGGTCGCACCGAGGCGGCGCAGCTCGGCAATGATCGCCAGCGCCGGCGACTCGCGCAGGTCGTCGGTGCCGGCCTTGAACGTCAGCCCCAACGCCCCGACGGTCACGCCGGACAGGTCGCTGTCGGAGCGGCCCGCCGCTGCAACGATCTTCGCGACCATGCGATCGAGCTGTTCGTCGTTGACGTCGATCACGCCGCGCATCATCGTGAAGTTGTAGCCGTGGTCCTCGGCGATCTTCACCAGCGCACGCGAGTCCTTCGGGAAACAACTGCCTCCCCAGCCGGGTCCCGGCCGCAGGAACTGGCCACCGATGCGTTGATCCGAGCCGATTCCATCGACGACCGCGGCAACGTCGGCACCCACCGCCTCGCACATTGCCGCCACGGCGTTCACGAAGCTGATCTTCATTGCGAGAAAACCGTTCGCTGCGTACTTGATCGTTTCCGCCGAGGCCGGGTCCGTGATCAGGATGGCCGTGTCGATCGTGGCGTACAGCTCCGCCACCCGCTCGGCTGCCTCACGATCAGCACTGCCGATCACCACACGATCCGGATGCAGGAAGTCGAACACCGCAGTGCCCTCGCGGAGGAACTCCGGATTCGAGACGACGAACACGTCGTCGCGCTGCAGCACCCGCTCGACCGCAATTGTCGACCCGACCGGCACGGTCGACTTGTTGACGACCACCGCACCCGGTTTCAACACCGGGGCGATCTCGGCGGCTGCCTGCTCGATGTACGAGAGATCGGCGCTGCCGTCGTCACCCTGAGGGGTCGGTACGCACAGGAACACGATGTCCGCGCCGGCCGCCGCCGCCTGCGATCCCAGGACGAACTCGAGGCGGCCTGCTGCCCGCGACTCGTTGACGATCGCCTCGAGGCCCTCTTCGACGATCGGGATGTGCCCGTCGTTCAACAGTGAGACCTTGCGCTCGTCGATGTCGCCACACACCACCTGGTGTCCGACGTGGGCGAAACACGCACCGGTCGTCAGTCCGACGTAGCCGGTGCCGACGACGGCGAGACGGACCGGTGCATTCGACATCCATCAGACGCTATCCCCTGGCACGTCAAGGCCCGATCGGGGTTTCGGCAAGCCTTGCTCAACTTCGTTCGGCGACCGCCTCGGTATCCCGTTTGGTCGTGGTCGCCTTGGGTACCTTCGCTGTCGTGGATCCCGAACTGGAAGACACCTGCGGAGCGACCCCGAGCTGGATCTGCGAGTCCGTCTTCGATCTCACCAACGGCAACCACGTGCTCTCCCAGACCGCCGACACGCTGGTCTCGATTCTGCTGATCCTGGTCGTCGCTTGGATCGTGTCGCAGATCGCCAAGCGGTACCTGGGGCGCATGATCGCCCGAGTCGTCGCACCCGACACCACCGTTGCCGCTCGTCAGCTCCAGAAGTTGGGCGGAGACCGTGCGACCGCACTGGTCGCCGACCCCATCGGCATGAACGAGGTCGACCCGCGACGCGAGGCTCGTTTGCGGTCGATCTCGCTGGTCGTCGGCAGCACCACCTCGGTGATCATCTGGTCGATCGCGATCATCATGGCCCTCGGAGAGACGGGTGTGGATCTCGCGCCGCTCATCGCCGGCGCCGGCATCGCCGGCGTTGCGCTCGGGTTCGGTGCACAGAGTCTGGTCAAGGACTGCATCGCCGGGTTGTTCATGTTGCTCGAGGATCAGTACGGCGTCGGTGACATCGTCGACCTCGACGAGGCAGCAGGGGTGGTCGAGAAGATCTCGTTGCGGACCACAGTGCTCCGCGGCCTCGACGGCACGGTCTGGCACGTCCCCAACGGCGAGGTGAGCAGGGTCGGCAACCGGTCGCAGTTGTGGTCGGTCGCGCTCGTCGACGTCGACGTGGCCTATGACTGCGATCTCCCGACAGCCCGGCAGGTGATCCTCGATTGCGCGACCGACGTCGTCGCCGACGAGGAGTGGGCCACCTCGGTGATCGAACCACCGAAACTCCTCGGGGTGGAGGCGCTCGGTGCGGATGGCATCACACTGCGGATGACGGTCAAGGTCGAGCCCGGCACACAGTGGGCCCTGCAACGAGCGCTTCGCGAGGCCCTCAAGGCCGCGCTCGACGATGCCGAGATCGAGATCCCCTTCCCGCAACGCACCGTCTGGCTGCGCCGAGATGGCGCCGACACCGACGACGATGCCGACGGCACGGACGATGTGGCGCCGGACGATCCCTTTCGAACCGCAACGTGATGCCATGATGACTCCATGACGCTCGCGTTGGTGGGAACAGGGTTCTTCGCGCCCTCGTTCACGCTCGGGTGGCTCTGGCTCGGTGCGCTGTTCACCGCGAGCGCCTGGCTCGTCTTCCTGCGCACGCGGGACCGGCTGATGCCTCCACGCCCGCACGCCGACGGCAGAGCCGGCGCGTTGCGAGCGGACACCCCTGCGGTCGTCAATCTGCTTACGAACGATGCCCACGTCACCGCGGCGGGGTTCAGGGCGACCATGATCGACCTGGCGGCGCGAGGATGGCTGCGCATCCTTCCACCCGAGGACGACCTCGAGGAGCTGGCGCGCGTGCGGCCGGCGGCCACCGCCTATCAGGGCGACGCACTGCGCCCGCACGAGCGGCTGGTGCTGCAGCACGTCATGGCCAGGTTCACGACCGACCGGGCGATCCCTGCGAGGTATCTCGCGGTCGACATCCGCGGTCCATGGTGGAAACGGTTCAGCAGCCTCGTCGTCGACGACGCCGTTCAGGCCGGCCTGGTGCGTCGCCGCTGGACCGCCAGGGATCTGGTGGTGCCAGCTGCGTTGTGGGCCGGCGGTGCGTTGTGCTGGCTCCTGGCGCGGTCGACGGCTGACGATCAGGTCGCGGTGATCGACTCGGTCGGCGTACGAATCGCCGGATGGGCAGTCGCCGCAGCACTGATTGCCGGTGTCGTGGAAATCGTGCGGATCCAGCTCCGGCCGACCTTCACCCACACCGACGACGGCATCGCCGCAACGAGGCGGTGGCTCGCTGTTCGAGAGCGCCTCGCCGAGTCCGGTTTCGGCGACCTCGCTCCGAGCGCTGGTGAAACGGGCGACCGCCGCCTCGCCTATGCCACTGCCATGTGTCTGGCCGATGGAGCCGCCGTCGAACTCCCACTCGCACGCGAAGACCACCACCGGGCCTGGAGCGCCGTCGGCGGCCGCGCCCGCCTCGTGCGCGTCAAGTACCCCGCCCGCATCGCCTACGGCACGGCGCCGTTCGTCGCCATCGGTGTGGGGCTGGTTGTCTGCTTCCTCGGTCTCCGCCTGCGCTCGTGGGCCAGTGACGTCGCCAGAGGCACTGCGTTCGACTGGGCCTACGAGCAGTTCCCGTCCCAGGACTGGCTGATCGCCGATGTTGCCACGGGCGTGACGTTCGTTGCGTTCGTGCCGATCCTGGTGGGGCTCTGGATGGCGCTGGCCGGTGCGTACGACGGGTTCACCTCGCTCGAACGGACCGGCGCCGTGATCCGCACCCGTCGCCCCGCCGAGGTGTCACCCCTGCCGCGCCGGCTCCAGCGGTTGGTCGAACGTGATCGGTACCACGTCTATCTCGCTGTCGACGACGGCAGCTCCGACACGGTCGTGGCGTGGAAGACGGGGGAACGCCATGCCATACCCCAGGGCGCTCGGGCAACGGTCGTCGCGACCCCGGCGCTCGGCCACATCCGGCGGGCGAGCCCAGTCGGTCACGTTCTCGTCGAGTAGATCCCGGTCCGGTCGGGTCACCGCACCCGCCAGAAACCCGCCTTCAGGTACGCGCCTTCACGGAACGCAACCGGGTGGTCGACATCGTGCCCGGTGCGCTCGATCGGCGTCAGTCGTCGTCCAGCAGCCTCGGCTGCATCGAGCACGGTGTCGAAGAACTGCTCGGCGCCGACTCTGCTCGAACACGACGCCTGCATCAGCGTGCCGCCGGGACGAACCAGGCGCAGCGCCAGGTGCGTCAGACGGGTGTAGGCGCGGAGCGCACCCTCGACGTTGGCCTGCCGCTGCGCGAACGACGGCGGGTCGACGACCACCAGGTCGAAGGTGGTGCCGGCTCGTGCGATGCTGACCATGACCTCGAAGGCGTCGCCGACCTCCGTGGTGAACGAACACGCCCTGACGGCGTCGACTCCGTTGTTGAGCGCCATGTTGTGTTCCGCTGCGGCGAGTGTCGGTGCGGACAGGTCGACAGCATGCACCGACCTCGCTCCCCCGGCAGCGGCGTGCACACTGAACCCACCCGTGGATGCGAAGACGTCGAGGACGTCACGGCCGGCCGCCATCTCACCCACGCGGATGCGGTTCGCTCGCTGATCGAGGAAGTGGCCGGTCTTCTGGCCCGCACGGACGTCGGCGTCGAACTGCAGTCCGGCCTCCAGGAAACGCACGGGGCCGTCGGGAACGCGGCCGGCGATCACGTCGCCGTCCTGCAGACCGAAGGTCTCCCGTGTCTGCAGATTGCGTGCGAGACGCAGCACCACTCCCGAGCAACCGGTGGTGTCGAGCAGCGCCTTGACGACCGTCACGAGGTGTGGGAACCAGACCGCGGAGTAGAGCTTGACGACGAGCACGTCGGCGTAGCGATCGACGACGAGCCCGGAGACCCCGTCGTTCTCGCCGTTGAGGATCCGATACGCGAGGTGTGCTGCATCCGAGTCGGACGTGAACGCAACGCGGATGTCGAGGGCGGCACGGATCGTCGTGTGCCACCAGTCCTCGTCGATCGGTGTCGGTTTGCCGACGTGGAGGATTCGGAACTGGATGGGCGAGTCGGGGTCGTACAACCCCAGCGCCACGAACTTGCGATCGTTGTCGAAGATCACGGCGAGATCGCCTGCGGCCGCCTCGTGACTGATCGAGGTGACCGACTCCTCGAACACCCAGGGGTGCCCCGACCGTATGTGGCGGAGTGCGTCAGGGGTCACGCGGACCGCCAGGCGCTTCTCGCCAGGGCGGGGCACGCGCAGGAGACGTTGATGCAGCGGGTGACGGGTCACGGATGGAACGACGCCACGACGCCGACGTCGGGGGCGACCCCGCCGCCGTAGATCGAGGCCCACGCAGACCCGGGCCCGTCGGGGCCACGCCGCTGGTCGAGCGACATCCACACCCGGCTCCCGTCGATGAATTCGTGGGTGGCCTCCGCCGTGCGCCTGCGGTATTCGGCTCCTCCCCAGTTCTCGACGAGGCGATCGAGAGCCGTCGGTGCGAAGAAGAACTGCGGTGCCGCTCCGGGAAGCTCACCAGTCGGCGAGGTGGGTACGGCGTCGTGATGGCTCCTGCCGATGAGCATCGAGTGCTTCACCCGCTCGCCAAGGTGCCGATGCACCTCGGCGAGGACGTTCGGATTGCCGGCCATGTCGATGACCACGCTGTCGAGCAGCGCAACGCCGTGCTCGGCATCGGCGATCTGGTCGTAGGTGACCACCGCGTCGTAGATCCCGAGCGAGCGCACGAAGTCGGCATTGCCGGCAGATGTGAGCCCGACCACCGACCAGCCCTCGCGCTTGGCCGCTCGCTGGCTGAACCCGATCGCTGTCTTCGACGACGCCGAGAGCACGACCACCTGCTGGGCGCCGAAGAACGGCGGTGCACCGGCGTCGGTGGCACCACCCGAGTCGGCGAAGAACTCGTCGGCGAGGTAGCCGGTCAGGAACAGCACCCGGAGCAGCGCTGAACGATCTTCACCGTCCGGCGCATCGTCGTGCATCGGATCGGCGTCGGTGCGTGTGTAGGACCGGTAGATCGGGGCGTGGGCCTGGCGGTGATCGCCGTCGTCGCGAAATCCGTCGCGTGTCGCTGTGGCGGTGAACGTGACGTACTCGGCCATCGGGAACCAACCGTGATAGCGGCCTCCCACGGCCAGGTCCGAATTGCGCGATTCGACGATCTCGGCGTAGCCGACCGCGGGCACACGACCCCACACTGCCGGATCGCTCGACGGGAAGAAGTCCCAGTAGCCCAGCATGTCGCCGGCGCCGGCATAGCTGACGTTGTTCGCCGTCACTGCGAACCGGTCGATTCGGAGACGGATCTGGCCGTCCGCCAATTCCGCGACGGGCTCGGTGAGCACTTCGGCTTCCCCGATCGACGAGCGTCGGATCTCCAGGACGTGATTGCTGTCAGCCATACTCCCAGCATGGCTGATTCCACTGCTGCATCCGCACCCGGTCCGCTCTCGCTCGGAACGCTCTTCGGACTGGACGGCAAGGTCGCCGTCGTCACCGGCGGGTCCCGCGGGATCGGGTTCATGATCGCCTCGGGGCTCGTCGCCAACGGTGTGCGGGTCTACATCACCGCTCGCAACGCCGAGGCCTGCGACGCCGCCGCAGCCGAGCTCTCGCAGCTCGGCTCGGGCGGCGGCGACTGCGTGTCCTTCCCGGCCGACCTGTCGACCGAGGAGGGTGTGGCGTCGTTCGTGGCATCGTTGACCGAGCGCGAGGACCGACTCGACATCCTGGTCAACAACGCCGGCGCTGCCTGGGGCGCCGATCTCGGCGAGTTCCCCGAGATCGGATTCGACAAGGTGCTCGACCTCAACGTGAAGGCGCCGTTCATGCTCACGCAGGCGCTCCTGCCCCAACTGAAGGCCGGAGCCACGGCCGATGACCCGGCCCGGGTGATCATGATCGGATCGATCGACGGCATTCGCGTCCCGGTCGGCAACAACTACTCGTACTCGGCGTCGAAGGCCGGCATCCACATGATGGCGCGGCACATGGCATCGCACCTGGTCGGCGAGCACATCACGATCAACTCGATCGCGCCGGGCCCGTTCGAGTCGAAGATGATGGCGTACCGCCTCGACGACCCCGACAGCCGGAAGATGGTCGAAGCGAGCGTTCCCCGCAAGCGGCTCGGTTCGCCCGAGGACATCGCCGGCACCGTGATCTTTCTCGCCAGCCGGGCCGGCGCCTACACCACCGGCACCGTCGTCCCGGTCGACGGCGGCATCTCGACGCTCTGAGCGCCCGTCAGGCGAAGGCGTCGACGCCGGTGAGTTCGGCCGACAGCGCCCACAGCCGTGCTGCAGACTCGGGGTCGATGGCGTGCGCGTCGACGCCGAGGTAGCGGGCAAACGGGCTGTCGACGTCGGTCGGCGCCGAGACGTCGCAGTCCTCGCAGTAGACACCGCCCATGCCGTCGAGCTGCGGTGACGTGGCCGCCCACACCGATGTGGATGCGCCCTGCTCGGGCGACTTGAACAGCTCGTTGACGTTGCCGTCGGCGTCGACCCAGCCCATGTTGATCATCTCGTCCTGCGGGAGGTGACGCTGCAGCTCGGTCATGATCCCGCCGGGGTGCACGGCGAACGCCCGCACACCCTGAGCCTCGCCGAGCGTGTCGAGATGCACCGCGAACAGCGCGTTCGCCGTCTTGGCCTGGCCGTAGGCGACCCACTTGTCGTAGCCGGTGTCGAACTGCGGATCGTCCCAACGGATCGGCGACAGCTTGTGACCCGTCGACGACACCGACACGACGCGCCCCCCGCCGTCGGCTGCGATCGCCGGCCACAGCCGGTTGACCAGCGCGAAGTGGCCCAGGTGATTGGTGGCGAACTGGGCCTCCCAGCCCGGACCGATCCTCGTCTCCGGGCACGCCATGATCGCTGCGTTGTCGATCACGATGTCGAGCGACACGCCAGTGCCGAGCAGCCGGTGTGCGAATGCCTCGACACTCCCGAGATCACCGAGGTCGAGCTCGTCGACGACGACCTGGCCGGGCGCTGCGCCAGCGAGGGCGGTCGCCACGTCGCCGCCGAGCACGTCGCCGACCTCAGCGAGCACCGTTCGGGCGTGGTCGGGACGGCGGGCCGGCACGACGACGACGGCGCCGGCTGCCGCCAGCGCACGGGTGGTCTCCAGCCCGAGACCCGAGTACCCACCTGTGACCACGGCGACCGAACCGGCGAGGTCTCGCCCGGCCAGGACGTCGGAGGGCACGGTGTCGCGGCCGAAGCCAGAGGTCAACGGCTGCTGGGTCGATGGCATGGGCGGACCGTACCGATGATCCAGCGGCAGGACCGACCTGGAGGGTCTGCAAGGATCTCGCGATGACACCTCGCACACCGGTCGTCCCTGCCAGCTTCGACCTGGACGACGGCCTCGTCGGCACCGCCGACAACGGCGGGCTCGCCCGCATCGAGATGATCGAGCACCGGGAACGTTTCGAACGTCGACTCCACACGGTGGCCCCCGGTGTGTGGTGTGTCGTCGGCAACGGACTGTCGAACCAGACCTTCGTCGAGGGTCCCGAAGGTCTGATCGCGATCGACACCGGCGACTCGGTCGAGGAGATGGCGTGGGCCCTGGCACAGGTACGCGAACACACCGACGCTGACGTCGTCGGTGTCGTCTACAGCCACTTCCACTACGTCGGCGGAACACAGGCGCTCGTCGACGCCGGCGCGGCGGGTTCGTTGCCGATCTGGTCGCATGCGGGGGT
Organism: Ilumatobacteraceae bacterium; assembly: GCA_963848145.1. Lineage (GTDB taxonomy): Bacteria > Actinomycetota > Acidimicrobiia > Acidimicrobiales > Ilumatobacteraceae > Sva-07. The sequence goes on along the minus strand of CAWKCN010000035.1, from coordinate 30,744 downwards.
GATGGGCAACCGCAGCCGCCAAGCCGGTGAGGTCGGGCCCGTGTCGCAGTACGGGTTGGTGCACCAGTTCGGGCTGCTCCTGCCATCGGACGGCCCCGACGCCCTGGTGAGCGCCGGTATCGGTCCGGCATTCCGGATTCCGGAGAACGCACCGTTCACCGACGGGTTCCTGCCGCCGACCGACACCTTCGACGAACCGATCACGATCTCGCTGGCCGGGCTCACCCTCGAGCTGACCCCGGCCGAGTCGGATGCGACCGACTCGATCACGATCTGGTTCCCCGAGCTCGGCGTGTGCGTGAACAATCTCGCCTGGCCGGCGCTGTTCAACGTGTTCGCGATCCGAGGCGAGGAGTACCGCGACCCACGGGTCCTGCTCTCGGGACTCGACCACATGATCGGCCTCGGTGCGACCCATCTCGTCGGTGCGCACGGCCCGCCGATCAGTGGCGCCGACCGAATCCGTGCTGAGCTGACGCGCAGCCGCGACGCGATCCAGTTCATGTGGGACCAGACCGTGCGTGGCGTGAACAAGGGCCTCACCCACGGCGAGCTGACCGAGTTCGTCCAGCTGCCCGCCAGGTACGGCGACTCGTACTTCCAGTCGCAGCTGTACGGGCTCGTCGAACATCACGTTCGTCAGATCCACACCGGGCTGCGCGGTTGGTTCGATGGCGACACCGCGCAGCTGTTCCCCGTTCCACCCGTCGAACGGGCCCGGCGGCTGATCGACGGGTTCGGCGGCGCCGACGAGGTTCGCCGGCAGGCCGATGACGCGCTGGCCGACGACGACGTTCGTTGGGCGCTCGAGTTGTCGACCTGGCTCGTCAGGGCCGAGCCAACCGACGCTGAGCCCAGCGATCTCGGCGATCGCCAACGGCTCGCCTCCGCGCTGCGCACGATCGGCCGGCGAACCACGGCAGCGAACGTTCGCAATTGGTGCCTCACGCAAGCCCGGGAGCTCGACGGCGAGCTCGACACGTCACGGTTCCGTCGCCACCGGTTCTCCCGAGAGCAGGTGGCCACCGCCGATGCAACCGAGTTGGTGCACATCCTGCGGGTGATGCTCGACCCGAACCGGTGCGGTGATGACGAACGGCACCTGCGCGTCGAGTTCCCGGATGGGGCGGCCGGCTTGCATGTTCGCAACGGCATCGCCGCCCCGACCGACGGTGTCGGTTCAGACGTGACCCTGACCATCGAGCGCAGCGGCTGGGGTGACGTGCTCAACGGGCGTCGGACGATCACTGATGCCCTGGCAGGCGATGGCGCATCAGCAACCGACGACGCTGCGGTGATCGATCTCCTGTCGTGGTTCGAGCTCGAGCCGGGCAACTGACCATCCCCGAAGGGGTGCGCTGCCCGTGACATCATCCGTGCGCCGAGACGAGAGGAGCGCACGGTGTCGAAACGCAACATGATCTGGCTGGTCGCAGTCGTGGCTGTCGGTGTGATCGCCTGGCTGACCATCGGCATCGTGGCGGGGCTCGTGGCGGCAGCGGTGATGCTCGCAGCGAGTGAGTTCGTCGAGCGACGCGCCCGTGCGCAACGTCAGCGGGCGTCGACCGACACCACCTGACGTCCGACTGAACTCACTCCCCCGACTCACCCCGGATCAGGGCGGGTCCGAGTCGGAGTCGAAGCTGTCGAGATCGAGCGGCAAGGGATCGTCGGTGAACCCGGGGCGTGGTCGGCTCGCACTTCCGGCGACCGGCGGAGGTTGACCGGCAGGGGTCATCGGGGTGCCGTCGGGCCGGTAGTGGACGACCCGACCCGTTCGGGGGTCGCGGATGGTCGTGTAGCCCCGGTTCTTCTGGCGGTTGTGGCCGCCGCACTCGGGATCGCCGTTGACCGTGTCGGTTGGACCACCCTTGGCGTGGTCGTGGACGTGATCGATGTCGCAGAGTTCGGCCGGAACGGTGCAGCCACGCCGTGAGCAGCGTCGGGCCGACAGCTGCGCTGCCTCTCGGGCGGCCCCGGTGAACAACCGGCGGCGACGCCCCATGTTGGTGACGACGCCCACGCCATCGAGTACGACCCGGCGGATGTGCCCGTGGATGGTTGCCGCAAGCACGTCGTCGGGGTGCACCGGTGCGCCCGCCGACGTCTCGCTGCGCCGCCGTGCGGTGCCCGGATCGACGACGTCGTCGAGCGCTGATGCCGGTGCCAGGCCGTGGGCCACGAGCGTCTCGGTGTAGGTGCGTTCGTCGACGAGCAGGTTGACCGTGACATTGGCCCGTTTGCCGGACTCGTCGGCGGCGTTGGCCGCCCGCCGAAAGATCTCGGTGAGCGCATCGAATCGCCGTTGCGCTCCGGTGCGAGCGAACGGTTGCCCGGCAGCGTCGTCGCCGAACTCGGCGAGACGGGCAGCTTGGTCCTTGTCGAATTCGGCTTGGATGAACGCGTTGAAGATGGCGATCAGCTCCGCGGCGGTGACGGCATCGCCACCGTTTGCTCGCACGTCGATGCCTGCACCCAACGGAACCGCTGAGGCGTTTCGGGACTCGACGGAACGCTCCCGTTCCCGGTGGGCGCCGTCTTCGTCGGCGAGCATCTCCCAACGACGAGCACAGGTGCGAAAGTCGTCGAACTCGAGCGTTTCGGCCTGCTCCAGCAGCACTGCAATGACCTCGACGAGGCGATCACCGCATCGGGGGTTCGCACGGATCCGGGCGAGTTCGTGTGCTTGAGCAACACCGACCCGGCCAGCCACGAGCGCGTCGGACACGCCGGGCGCCGTGTCGAGCAGCTTCGCCAGTCGCCGCCACTGCGACGCTTCGGCCGTGGAACAGTTCAGCGTGGCTCGTAGATACGAGTTCATCGAGTGGTGTCCGTCGACGACATGCAATTGGCGGGCTTCGGCAGCGGCGATCGCCACCGCCTGTTCAGCGATCACACGCCGTCGATGGACCTCGAGCTCGCGGACCCGCTGGTCGAGGAGCCCGTCATCCAAGTCGGAGAGGTGCTCGGCGATTGCCATCGACATGTGTCGATCATACAGAACATGCGTTTGTTTGTCAACTCGTTGTCGAATATACGTTCGCTCCACGTGCCACGAACTCCACGCGGCGACATCGGGGTGTGACGCAGCGCTTCATTCGCCGCGTCGGGTGAACGCGAGCCGTACGCCGAGGCCGACGATCGCCAGTCCCCCGGCCGCACCGACGAATTCGAGCCGTCGTGGCGAACCGACGAACCACTGGCGCACACTGCCGGCGGCCAGGCCCCACACGCTGTCGGATGCCAACGCGATCACCGCGAAGACGACACCCAGCACCAACATCTGCACACCGGCCGGCGCTCCACCGGTCTCGACGAACTGCGGCAGGATGGCGGCGAAGAACACGATCGTCTTCGGATTCGCAATGCCGACCACGAAGCCATCTGCGAACAACGACCGGTGAGCGACGACATCAGCCCCGTCGACCTCGACGGCCATTCGGGCGTTGCGCCGACGATGGACCACGGCCTGCACGCCGACCCACACGAGGTACATCGCTCCGACCAGTTTGATCGCGGTGAACGCGGCCACCGACCGTTCCACGATCGCGCCCAGACCAATCGCAACCAGCGCGACCTGCACATAGAACCCCGCCGCGTTTCCTGCCACGGTCACGAGCGCAGCCCTGCGTCCGAGCGACAGGGCGCGGCCCACGACGAACATCACGCTCGGCCCCGGGATGACGATGATCGCGAACGACAACGCGGCGAATGCCGCCAGAGAACTCATCGATGGCACAACCGAATCCTCGTCGGTATCACCGAGCGTTCGCCAATCGATTCGGGCGGAACTCAGGCGGTCGGCAGCTCGGGGTCGATCCAGTGCGTCGGTGCGGTCCACTCGGCCCACGAGCGATCCCACCACGGCCCCGACGCATCGAGCCGATCGGTGAGCTGCTGCCCGTAGGAGCGAACCCACGCCACCAGTTCGGAGGAGTACCTGCCCTCGGCCACGCGATCATCGAGCACCTCGTCGTCCTTCACGACATGCGTGCCATCGGGAAACACGATGATGTCGAGTTCGAGGTCCTGGGTGCTGTAGCCGTCGGGTGTTCGCACGAAGGCGGTCTGGAGATTGAGGTACCAGCACACGAAGTCTCGGTCGGGTCCATCCCAGAAGTGCCACACCGCAACGTGGTCATCGGGGCGCTGCACCATCAGACAGCCGTGGCCGGACCAGCCGGCACGGTCGCTCCACGGATGTCGACCGTCAGGTGTCGGCCACCGCCCATCGGGGAATCGGAAAGGCGCTCCGGGCGCCATGAAGCTCACCAGTTGCGCTGCGCTGTCGTCGACGACGAAGACCGGCGCTTCCAGCCACACCCCCGTCGCCGAGGTCCGCTCGGCAACTTCGTCGGGCTGCAACCCGAGCTCTTCGCGCCGCACGATGACGTCACCGCGTGACCACCTCGCACCCATTGCCGTATCGTAGGACGCCGTCATGCCCAGCGGATCCATGACCCGTGCGGGTCACTGATCGCGACGACCTCGCGTCCGCCGAGCACCAAAAGGAAGTGCGCCGCGCTGCGAGCACCGTCGGGGACGGACAGGTCGGTCTCGACACCGTCGAGCACACCGGGACCCTCGTTGGAGATCCACACGATGTCACGATGCGCGGCGAGCCGTTCAGCGAATCGCCGGCGTTCGCCACGACCCACGTAGTTGAGCACCGCCGAGTGGAACACCACGGGCGTGGCGCCCGCCGGCACGAGTGCGAGTGCCTCATCGAGCAGGTCGACCAGATCGCCGGCGAGCAACGACGGCGGATCCTCCGCCACCACCTCGATCGCAGCGCGCAGCCGTGCGAGCCGTTCGCTGTGCTCGGGCCAGACGAGCGCCTCGAGCCAGGTGCGCGCACCGGGATCGGCCACGTCGAGCGGATTGAGATCGATGCCGACTCGCGCCACCACCTCGGGCACCCGTTGCGGGATCGGGAACGGTCCGGTTGTGGCCACCGCGATCCTCGCCGGCGAGTCGGACACCAGCGGCGTCGCGCCGTCGTAGGTGATGCCGTAGCGATCGGGGTACAGACACAGGCCGGCCGAACAGCCCACCTCGATCAGCGCGATCGGTCCGTCGATCCGAGCGAGGATCGGCAGGAACGTCGCCGTCCGTGCGGCCTCGTTGGTCTGCGTCGCGCGGCTGATCACCACCGCCGAGACGGCGTCCCAGTTGCGGACGACGAGGTCAACGAACTCCAACGGGTCCTCGATCTGCACACCGCTCAGTCGAGCCGCCGCCAGCAACAGATTCGGTTGGCGCTTGCCCTGCGGCAGTTCGTCGAGCAGACCGAGCAGCACGGGGCTCTCGGCAACGGCTCGGGTGACCGCCTCGTACGTCGGCGACGACCCCTTCGCCTCGTAGTCGGCGAATGCGAGATACCAGTCGCGGGTCTCCACCAGACCAGTCTCGCAGTCGTTCGTGGCGTGTCAGTCTGCGAACTTGGCCGACATCCGTTGCACTGTTCCCAGCGTGCGTATGGTCATCTCACCGAGCACCCCCTCGATCTGGCCGACGGGCAGCTTCGAGGCGCTGATCCCCTCCACCGGCAGCCAGTACCACTCCCGACCGATCAGGCGAACCTGGTCCTCGTCGGGCACCAGCTCAGCGACTGCGTGACGTTGCCCTTCGGACGGCGCCGACCGAAGGAACGCGACCTGGACCCTGCCCGCAGTCGCTGCGACCGAATCAGGCGGGAACGGCTCGGCAGCGACGATCGACGCAACGTCGGCCGCCGAACGAACGAACGTCGGCGTCTCGAAGCCGTACGACCTCGCAAGCGCAACCTCGATGGTGCGTTCGTCGGGGGGAGCGTCGGACCGGAACGTGACGTTGCCGGCCGCCTGGTAGGCCGCCACGTCGCTGAGCCCCATCGCCTCGAACGGCGCCAACAGCTGCTCGTTCGTCAGCCGCCGACCCCCCGTGTTGATCGCCCGCAGGAACGCGAAGTACCGGTCGTCGTGCACCCGTCGACTCTGCCACACCCATCCGCCACACCCAGGCGATGAGTCTTCGCGACACCTGTCGGCGCGGAGACTCATCGCTTGCGGTCCGGGCTACGGAACCAGGCTGGCTACAAGTTGTCGATCGTGGGGCGAACGATCATCGTGTAGGTGTCGGCGATCGCCGGTTCACGGCTCTTCGCCTGCGCCTCGAGGCGAGCCGGGTCCATCACGACCGCCATGAACGCGGCCTTGCTCGGGAACAGGTTGAAACGCACCTGATCCCAGGTGCGCCCGTCGCCGAGAATCGTGCCCTCGGCGGCGAACCAGCCCGAGATCCGCACACCGTGCGGCACGGCAACCTCACCTGCGGCGCGCTGGTAGGCAGCCATGTCGTCCGGTGTGATCGACGCCGTGACCGCCTCGTGGTACTTGAGCACGTGGATCACCATCACCGGGCCGTCGTCGTCGGTCGGCGGGTGTGGCACGTCGTCCCACTCGACCCGTGGGGAGCCCTCGGGCGCGGTCGGCACGTCGATCGGCTGGCAGCCGATCACGATCGTCTCGGCCATGCCGGCGTCCTTGTGAGCATGCTGCTTCTGGAAGTCGGGACGCGACTGCATCTCGATGAACGAACGCCTGGTCGGGTACTTCACGACACCGACGCGGTCCCAGACCGGGGCATCACCGAGCAGCTGCTGGTCGACGTCGCCGGCGAACACGAGCTCGGCGCCGACGGCGGCCAGCGGTCCGAGTGGCGTGTAGAGATCATCGGCTTCGCGACCGCTGATCGTCGACTCGCGACCGTCGGCATAGTCCGCGACGTCTCGGTACTTCATCAAGTTGACCATCCACACCGGGCCGTCATCCTCGGGCGGCGTGGTTGCCAACCGCATGCCGTACTCGTGGTCGACGCTGCCGTACCGGGGGTTGCTCGGGTTGTCGCTCATGCGGTCGCTCCCTCTCGATCCGTGAGGATCTGCATCATCTCGCGGGCCACCATCGGCCCGGCGTTCTGGTTCTGGCCGGTGACGAGGTTGCCGTCGACGACCCAGTGGTTGGCGAGCGGGTCGCGACGAGCCGACTCGCTCTCGAACAGCGCGCCAGCGCCTCGCAGCTCGGTCTCGGGATGTTGCGGCGTCGATCCGATGCCGAGCTCGTGCACCTGTTTGTCGGTGACCGCCGAGATCCGTCGACCCTCGACGAGCGGCCGCCCGTCGGATGCGGTCGCCTTGAGCAGCCCGAGCGGGCCGTGGCACACCCCACCGATCACCTTGTCGAGCACATTGGCCTCGGTGATCTTCGCCCCGAGGGCGTCGGAGGTGCCGAGGTCGAATGACGCTCCCCACCCGCCGGCGAGGAACACCACGTCATACGACGAGATGTCGACCTCGCCGATCGCCAACGAGTTGCCGACCTTTTCGCGGAGGTCGTCGTCGACGAGGAAGCGGTCGTCCTCGGCGCTGCGGATCACCGGCTTGATGCTCTGCGGGTCGACAGGGATCACTCCCCCGTTCGGGCTGGCGAGGTCGACGAACATGCCGGCATCGAGGAAGGCGTAGTAGGGCACGGTCATCTCGCTCGCGAACACACCAGTGGCTTTGCCGATGTCGAGCACACCGTGGTTGGTGCACACGATCAGTGCCCGCTTGCCGAGCAACTCGAAGTCGCGAGCGTCGGGGTCGTCGGGATGGAGGCCCAGCTTCTGCAGGCCCTTGCGCAGCAGCCTCGCCGGTGGCGGTACCCGCTTGGTCGCTGGGGCGGTCGGCCGCCGTCGGGCGTACGGCCAGGGCACGTTGCGTTCGGGCACCGACCGTGCGCGCTCCTCCTCGAGCACCACCCGGAGATGATCGAACACCGCTGCAGCCGAGTCGTCACGCCATCGGTTGACGTGTTCGACGGAGTCGGCGGTCAGGTCGTAGAGCTCCCACTGGTCGGCCAACGGTTCGGTTCGATACTCCTCGCCGCGAAGACCGTTCGCGGCCAGCTGGCGCACCCCGGGTTCGGTCCACGTTGCCGGGTCGTCGAAGGTGCGCACCAGCTTCCAGAGGTGACCTCCTCCACCTGGGGCATCGGCGTCGTCGACCCGTACGACGATGCCTTCGAAGTTGGCGCCGACGTGAGCCGGCACCTTGATCCGCAGCGGCGCCGGCGGTTTGGCCGTGCGCCCCAGCCGACGAGCGAACCCGGACGCACCGGTATCGCCCTCGAGCATGTTGTCCCTGGTCAGGACATACACCGGGCGGTTCCGGTCCGGTTCCGACGCCCCGTCGACGACCGGCATCAGGTTCCGCCCCGGCAGCGGGTGCACCTCGCTGAAGTCGTGGCGGAGCACCTCTGCGGTGGCGGCCTCGTCGATCCCCGCAGCGCCGAGCAGCGTCGGCACGAGGTCGACGTGCGAGGTGGGTGCGTCGTCGATCACGCGGGACCCGGTCGGGTTCGCTCCGAGACGGACCACCTCGAACGGCACGCGGGTGGCCTCGTCGTACAGGTTGAACCACTTCTGGTGCAACCCGCCGTGGGCGCCGAGCAGCTCCCCGTGATCGACCGTGCGCACGATCACCGCCTCGTCGAACGCACCCTGCTCGTGTCCGGCGGTGATCGCGGCACGCACCTGGTCGATCGGCGCGTCGACGTCGGCGTGGAGCCGGTAGTAGAGGTCGCGGTACTGCTGGGCGTTGTCGCGATACGACTTGGCGACGAGGGCGACCGGCCCATAACCCGTCGGGTACGACTCGCGGTAGGCGATCTGTGCGGCCGGCTTGGTCGAGAGATCCTCGTCGTCGGTTGGCGACGGCGGCACGTGCGGCGGATCGAGCGGGCCTGCGTCGACCGGCGAACCCTGCCGGACCCAGGCCGGGAAGAGCACGATGTCGTGCGGGTTGACGAAGCTCGCCACCAACAGGAAGGGTCGAAGCGCCTCGGTGTCACCCGCGAGGCGACGGGCGTAGCGGTCCTCGAGCCAGGCGACCACCCGCGCAGCGATCAAGGGGTCACGCCGCACGCCGGCGTTCGCGAGCGGCGCCCCGTGCGGCTCGGGACCGACCCAACCCGAGAACCCGAACGGACCGAGCGGGTCGGCGTCGAGGTAGCGCCGCACCGCGAGTTCGTCGACGTTGCCGTCGTCGTCGTTGGTTGCGACGACCTCGCCGGTGACCGGATCGGTCAGATCGGCGTGACTGATGTGCCACTTGCCGTCGTAGTGGGTGTCGTAGCCGGCCGCACGAAACCAGTTCCCGAGCGTCGGAACTTCGCCCTCGGGGAGCCAGCGCAGGCGCGAGTCGTCGTGCAGCTTGCCGAGCCCGTCGGTCTGCGTGACGCCGTGGAGGTCGGGGTACTGACCGGTGAACAGTGTCGGTCGGCTCGGCACACAGGCGAGCGAGCCGGTGTAGTGACGCTCGAACGACACACCGTGGTCGGCGAACCACTTCCGACCGGTCAGGGTCTCGTCGCGCCACTGCCGGAGCGCGTCGGATTCGTATGGTGGTGCCGCACGTTCCTGGTCGGTCATGATCACGATCACGTCGGGTCGGGTCACTGGTGTGCTCCTGTCGTTTCGAGGTGGTGGGCGAGTCCGGCGAGCATCACGTCGGACGCCTTGGCGAGCCGTCCGGCCACGATGCGGGCGATCAGCTGTTGCGGCGGACGGGGGCCGCAGTCGACGTTGGTCGCCAGCGTGACGATCGTCGAGTCGGCATCGGATGAATCGGCGACGAGTTGCCACTCGTTGGTGGCCGACTTCACGATGGGCGGGAGCCCGCCCAGGTCGTAGGCGAGACGGGTCATCGGTTCCCACACCGTGATCGTCTCGACGAGGACCACCCGCCCGGCCTGGACGCGTCGTGCCCGGCCGACCATGTGTCCGTCGGGTGCAGGATCGTCGAGCCATGCGGTGTGGTCGGCGTTGTCGGCCCACTCGGCGAGCCGATCGAAGTCGGCGAGCACGCCCCACACGGCGGCGACCGGCGACCCGATCGTGCGGGTTCGTTCAACGAGGGTCACAGCGCCACCGCGCACGGGTGAGCGACCACACCACATCTGCGGGTTCCGCTCATCGCTTCTGGGGTCGGCATCAGGATCGGATGAAGCTGATCAGCACGTCGGCGAGTTCCGGGCCCCGGTCCTCCTGGAGGAAGTGGCCGCCGCCCTCGATCGTCACGTGGGGCTGCCCCGCCGCTCCCGGCACCTTCGCCAGGAACGGAGCGTCGCCGCCCTTGGTCACGGCGTCCTGATCGCTGAAGCACGTCAGGAACGGCTTCTCGAACCGACTGAGCACCTCCCAGGCCGCGATGTTGTCGGCACTGGCCGGGTCGTCCGGGCTGGTGGGGACGTGGCTCGGGAAGATTCGGGCGCCCGCCTTGTAGGAGTCGTCGGGGAACGGCGCGTCGTAGGCGGCGATCACCTCGGCGGTCAGATCGGTCGCCGATCCACCGTTGATGATCTGACCGATCGGGAACTCCGGTGACTCCTGCGAGAACTTCTGCCACGCGAGGAATGCCTCGCTGGCGGGGCCGTGTCCGGTCGGCAGGCCGGTGTTGCCGACGGCAACTCGCGCGTAGCGGCCCGGGTCGAGCGCAACGAGACGGAGTCCGATCAACCCGCCCCAGTCCTGGCCGAAGTAGGCGATGTCACGGAGATCGAGCCGATCGAACAGCAGCTCACGCATCCATTCGACGTGGCGCGCGTAGCTGTAGTCGCTCATCTCGGTCGGCTTGTCGCTGCGACCGAATCCGACCAGGTCGGGTGCGATCACTCGGTGCCCGGCATCGACCAGTGGCGGGATCATGTGGCGGTACAGATAGCTCCACGACGGTTCACCGTGCATCAGCAGCACAGGCGCCGCGTCGCCCGGCCCCTCGTCGAGATAGTGAACTCGCAGGGCGCCGCCATCGCCGTCGGCGATCTCGGCGTAGTGCGGCTCGAACGGGTAGCCCTCGAGGCCATCGAATCGGTCGTCGGGTGTACGCAGTGTCTGCATGCTCTGTCTCCTGTGGTGGCGTCAGTTGCTGATCGTGATGCGGTGGAGGTCGTCGCCGAGCTCGACGCGACCGGAGAAGTGTCGGGCGGCGAGTTCACGCCAGTCGTCGCCGCCGCCCGACGGGAACGTCGGGACGTAGTGGGTGAGCACCAGCGTGCCCACCCCGGCGCGAGCAGCGGTCTGTGCGGCCTCCTCGGGCGACGAGTGGTAGTCGAGCGTGTCCTGCATCCGCGGGATCGGCACGTTGGCGATGATGTCCTTGCGGATCACGGTGTGGACGAGTGCGTGGGCTCCGGCGCACAGCGCGTCGAGTCCGTCGCACGGCACCGTGTCGCCGGCCACGACCACGCCGACCCGGTCGGAGCTGTCGCCGGCGTCGAATCGATAGCCGACACTCGGCTCGACCGGTTTGTGGTCGGTCGGCCCTGCGGTGATCGTGATGGCGGTTCCGAGCTCGACGGAGCCCTCGGCGACCTCGATCACGTCGACGGCCGGCGGTGCATCGAGATCGTCGTGGTGCGCGATGCGATAGGCGACGTCCGGCTCGAGCGAGGCCATCAGATGGTCGACCACCGTCCGTGTGCCGACCGGGCCGACGATGCGCAGCGGCTCCGGTTCGGGATCGAACGTCATGATCCAGCGCGTGGTGATCACGTCGTTGAGGTCGGTGATGTGGTCGCTGTGCAGGTGCGTCAACAGCACGGCGGACAGCTGCAATGGCCCGACGCCGGCGGCGGCGAGCCGCATCAGCACCCCGCGTCCGGCATCGACGAGGAGGTGCTCGTCGCCGGCTGAGATCAACGTTGCGGGTCCTGCCCGATGCGGGTCGGGAATCGGGCCCCCGGTGCCGAGCAGGGTGATGTCGGTGCTCACTGTCTGCTCATCTCTGCACGGGCGGTCGCGTCGCGAGCTTCGGCGTCCTCTCGGGACAGGAGTTGGATCTCGATCTCGTGGAGCACCCCCGTGAACGGAAACGGGGCTGCGTAGCGCGTCGACACCGGTGAGCCGTGGTCCTCGCCGATGCTCGGACCGACCGACGACATCATCGACATGAACAGCGCCAGCTCACCCGATGCGACGTTCGCACCGTCGACGGCGAGCCGCATGGTCCCCGTCCGACTCGGACCTCGACGCACCGACAGGGTCAGCTCGACGTCCCCCTCGGGCAACGCATCGTCGGACTCGACGACCACGTGGTCGTCGAAGGCGTTGTAGTCGGCGACCAGCCGGCCGTTCTGCACGAACAACGACAGGCCGCTGTTCTCCGTACCTGTGGCGTACAGCACCCCTTCGTCGCCCGACGCGATCGTCGCCCTGGCGGTCAGGTCGAAGCTGCGACCGGCGATCGCTGCGGACGCCTGACCGGGCAACGGCGACATCGGTGGCCGGTACAGGTATCGACGGTCGACCGGGTGCGGAGAACGGGGGCGGAAGCGAACGCCGAACAGCTCGAACATGCGGTCGTCGAGTGGCAGTACACCGTGGCGCTCGGCCTCGTCCCACCACAGTGTCTGCAGCTCGGCGAGCTTCTCGGGCTGTTCCGCGGCGAGATCGTGGCACTCGGAGAAGTCGGCGGCGAGGTGGTACAGCTCCCACGGCTCCGAGTCGTAGTCCGCGCCGGCGGTGTGCTTGCTGACCGCCTTCCACTCCCCCGCCACCAGGGCTCGGCTTCCGCCCATCTCGAAGTACTGGAGTTGATTGGTGGCAGCACCCGCCGGATCGTCGATCGCCGCCGCGAACGAGTGGCCGGTGACCGGGAGTTGCTCGACACCGCGGTGGACCTCGGGCGCGGTGACGCCGATCAGGTCGTAGATCGTCGGCGCGATGTCGGCGACGAACGTGAACTGATCGCGCCGGGTGCCGGCGGCGTCGGCGCCGATTCGCTCCGGCCAGTGCAGGACCAGGGGCACGTGCACGCCACCTTCGTGGGTGTTCTGCTTGTACCACTTGAACGGCGTGTTGCCGCACTGCGCCCACCCCCATGGGTAGTTCGTGTGGCTGTGGGGGCCGCCGATGTCGTCGACACGCTCGATGGCCTCGTCGGGCGTCTCGAGGATCCCGTTGAAGAACTTCATCTCGTGCATCACCCCGAACGGTCCGCCCTCCTGCGATGCACCGTTGTCGGCGAGCACCATCAGCACCGTGTTGTCGAGGCGACCGAGCCGTCGCAGCCCGTCGACCAGCCGGCCGATCTGGGCATCGGTGTGATCCAGGAATGCCGCGAACGCCTCCTGCAGCCTGCAGGCGAGACGCTGTTGGTTCTCGGGGAGATCGTCCCAGGCGTCGACGCCGGGGTTCCGGGGCGCGAGGTCGGTGCCGGCCGGCACGACGCCGAGTTCGAGTTGGCGTTCGAACCACCGTCGACGGACGACATCCCAGCCGTCGTCGAAGGCTCCCCGGTACTTGTCGAGGTACTCGGGTGGTGCCTGGTGTGGGGCGTGGGTGGCGCCGAAGGCGAGGTAGGTGAAGCATGGTCGGTCGGGACGAACCCCGACGCTGTCCGACAGCATCCGCAACGCCTGGTCGACGAGGTCCTCGGACAGGTGGTAGTCCGGCTGCCCGTTGGGCGGGCCGACGATGTGGTTGTCGATCACCAACTCGGGGTGGAACTGGTCGGTCTCGCCTTCGAGGAATCCGTAGAACCGATCGAACCCACGGGCGAGCGGCCACTGGTCGAACGGTCCGGCCGCCGAGCACTGTTCCATCGGGGCGAGGTGCCACTTGCCCACGGCGAACGTGGCGTAGCCGGCGTCGCCGAGCACCTCGGCCATCGTCGCTGCATGGTTGGAGATGTGACCGAGCATGTTCGGGAAGCCCGTACGGAAGTTCGACACCGCCCGCATCCCGACCGCATGTTGCGAGCGCCCGGTGAGCAGCGAGGCCCGGGTCGGCGAGCACAGCGGCGTGACATGGAAGTTCGTGAACTGCAACCCACCGGCGGCGAGGGCGTCGACGTTGGGTGTGTCGATGTCGGAGCCGTAGCAACCGAACTGGGCAAAGCCGGTGTCGTCCAGCAGGACGACGACGACGTCGGGTGCGTCGTCGCCGGGGTGTGGCGGCTCGTCGAAGTAGGGCGTCGAGTCGGCGACGGTTCGTCCGATCGTGCCTTCGAATCGTGATGGTCGTGTCATCGGTCGGCTCCTTCGTTCCAGTCGTCGATCAGGACGGCGACGACGCGTCGCCAGGTGCGAGCAATTTGGGTTCGCGATCGTGAGTGGCTGCGGCGCAGCACGTCCCAGGCCTCGGGTGAGGTGATTGCGTCGATGATCGCCACCAGTTCGGCGGACCGTGCCGGCGATGCGCCTGCGGTCTCGGCCGCGAATGTGCCTCGCACCTGTTCCGCCAGTGCTGCTTTGACCTCGGTCGACGCCTCGAGCAGCGGCTGGTGCTCCAGTGCCCGCAGCCGACCGAGCGCCATGATCGCTCCCGCCTGCTCGAACAGGTCGAGGCGCGAGCCGACGAATGCCTCGATGCGCTCGGTGCGAGCGCCCCCGGCGATCGTCTGCACGAGCGGCGCGTACCGGTCACGGAATCGCCCGTAGGCCTGGTACTGCAGGTCGTCGAGGCCGTCGAAGTATCGGAAGATCGATGCCGCAGACACCCCGGACCGCTCGGCGACCAGCTCGGTCGTCAGCGGCAGCTTGCCCTCCTCGGCGAGCGCGAACGCGGCGTCGATCACCGCATTCCGGCTGCGTTCCCGGCGCGCCCGTCGCCCGTCGATCGGCACCTCGTGTTCCCCCACGACCTCACCCTAATCAATTGAGAGCACCATTCGCAATAGTCGCCGGGGCGAGGTCGTCAGAGTCGGAGCACGAAGAACCGACTGAAGCCGTTGTCGACGTACTCCCCGAACGGGCCGCAGCCCACGAACCCGAAGCGCTCGTAGAGCCGGACCGCTGCGGCAAACGAGTCGCCACTGCCGGTCTCGAGGCTGAGCTGCTCGTAGCCCCGCCGTCGAGCAACCTCGACGAGGTGATCGAGTACCGCCCGTCCGACACCGCGCCCGAGGTGAGCGGGGGCCGTCCGCATCGACTTGACCTCACCGTGGCGTTCGTCGAGTTCCTGGAGGGCGCCGCACCCGACGAGGAGCTCGCCGTCCCAGGCGGCACACACGGTGACGGCGGGGCGGCGAAGCTGGTCGATCGGCAGGAAGTGGCATGCACCGTCGGGCGAGTTGGCGCGCATTCCGGCTGCATGCAGCTCGAGCAGTTCCACCATCGCCGCCGACGACAGGTCATCCTCGACGATGCGAAGATCCATCGTGCCAGCGTAGAGCCGACGGCGAACCGCTGCCGACTACGTTCGACGCCGTGCACCGCTTCGCCGTCGTCGATCCGGAGAGTGACGCCGCCACCGAGGCGATGACCACCTACTTCGCCGAACTCGACGACCGCTTCCCCACCGGTTTCGACCCGGGCGACACGCTCGTCGCCGACGCCCACACGATGCGCCCGCCGACCGGTGCGTTCGTGATCGCCACCGACCCGGCCGGAGGCGCCACGGTCGCATGCGGCGGACTCCTCACGATCAGCGACGGCATCGGAGAGATCAAGCGAATGTGGGTCGCCCCCGGTGCGCGAGGCCAGGGCCTCGGCCGACGGCTTCTCGCCGACCTCGAGGGCCGCAGTCGTCGGCTCGGACATCACACCCTGCGACTCGACACGAACGGCGTGCTCGACGAGGCGATCGCGATGTACACCTCGGCCGGGTACCGGTCGATCGAGCGCTACAACGACAACCCGTTCGCCCAGCGGTGGTTCGAGAAGCGCCACTCCTGAATCTGTGTGAGCGACGGCGCAACGCCGTGCGATCTGCCCGCACACCGACTGAGGCTCACTGCCTGGCGTCGAGCTCGGCGATCAGCTTCTTCGGTGCGGTGAGGCGATACGAGGCATCCAGGAGTTCGGCGACCTCGGCCCAATCGGTCGCCTCGTCGAGGTCGAGACCGATCCAGCCGTACGGGCCGAGATAGGCGGGCACGAAGGTGCGCTCGTCCTCCAGGAGCGCCTGGCGGTCGCCCGGGTCGGGAAGGATCATCACCGACCGTTCGTGTTGCTCGTAGACCCCGTCGACCTTCACCGACCCGCCGTAGTAGGCGAAGATCTTCTTGGTGAACAGCGCCGGGCGCCCGTGGGAGACCTTCATCTCCGTGCCCGGGAGTTGCTCCGCCAACTCGCGCACGCGGGCGAGGAACGGATCGTCGTCGTCGAACATCTGCGGATGCGCCATTTCGGCAACGGTACGCGCGACACGGCGATCGATCGAGCGGACGCTTCGGATTCGAGCGAGTCCCTGCGGCTCCTCACTGTTCAGCGCACTCGGCGCTCCACTGACGTGTCAGCGACGGAACCAGCCGCCGCGCCCTCCCGAGGACGCAGCTGCGGCGGAGCACTGGCAGCGCTCCGAGGGCTCGACGTGACCGAGCACCTGCTCGACGTGAGCACCACATCCAGCCCAGCCCGGCTTGCCACATTTCCTGCAGGTCGTCTGTCTACACATACCCCCGAGGGTATCATGCAGTCACGGTTCCTCCAACCGGGAGAACTCGACGACCACCGTGAGCCCACCGCCAGGCGTGTCCGACAACCTCACCCGACCACCCGATGCCGTGGCGAGCGTATCGACGATCGCGAGCCCCAACCCGGTCCCGGGACGGCTGGTGTCACCGCGCCAGAACCGACGCACCGCATCGACCTTTGCGCTGTCGGTGAGGCCCGGGCCGTGATCGATGACGCGCAGCTCGGGCATCGCACCAGCGGACACTGCGACCTCGATGTCGACGCGACTCCCCGACGGCGCAACGGCCAGCGCGTTGTCGAGGAGATTGTCGAGGATCTGCTCGATCGCCCCGGGCACACAACGCACGAGCATCGCCACATCGGACGGCTGGTGTCGAAGATCGACACCCCGTTCCTCGGCACTTGCGGTCCAGGTGTCCACCCGGTCGGCCACGAGCGCGCCGAGGTCGGCAACCTCGGTGGCCGGGAGGTCGTCGGCGCGGGCGAGTCGGAGCAGACTCGACACCAACTCGGTCAGCCGCTCGGTTTCGACAATCGCCCGCTCGAGGCTGTCGACGGCGGCCCGGTCGGAGTCACCGTCGTCGGCCGCAGCGAGGTCGCTCTGCAGATTCTCGAGTCGCAGGCGCAACGCTGTCAACGGTGTGCGCAGCTGATGGGAGGCATCGGCCACGAAACGCCGCTGATCACGCAGCACGCCATCGAGGCGGTTTGCCATCGTCGACATGGTCTCGTCGAGCACCCGAATCTCCGCTGGGCCTTCGGGCTCGTGTGCGGCCACCGACAGATCGCCGCTCGCGAACCGTGACGCTGATGCCGTGAGTTCGCGCAGGGGTCGCGTGACGGAGCGGGCGATCACCCAGCCGATGGCCGCAACGGCGGCGAGCACCACCACGGCGATCGCACCGAGCGACCACCAGAACGTACGGACCCGCTGGTCGACGTCCGCTGTGTCCAGCGTGACCCGCAGAGCGCCGTGCACGGTGCCACCCGACGCCACGGGGACAGCAACGTAGAGCAGGTCGGTGCCGAGCGTGTCGGAGCGGCGCGTCCCCGACGTTCGGACACCCTCGAGTGCAGCGGCAATCTCGGGGCGGGTCGAGAAGTCACGGTCGATGACGTCACCGGTGTCGACCAAGGAGATTCCGGAACGATCGACGACCACGACCCGGGCACCCGTGCGGTCCTCATAGGTGTCACCCGGACCGGCGTCGAGCGCTACACCCGCCTCGAGATCGTCCTCGTACAGCGTGGCGATCACGTTCGCATCGTGCTCGACATCGGACGCGAGCCGCTCTCGTTCCCGCTGCGAGTAGAACACCCCGAGGGGCACCATCAACAACACGAGCACGATCAGGGTGATCGTCAGGTAGCTGGCCAGCAGCCGACGGGTCATGCTTCGGGCGTTCCCGGGTCGGCAAGCGCCACATAGCGATAGCCAACCGATCGGACCGTCTCGATCACGTCGGCGTTCAGCTTGCGCCGCAGCGAGGCGATGTGCACGTCGAGCGTCTTGGTCGACCCCCACCAGTGCTCGTCCCACACCTCGCGCATGAGCTGTTCTCGCGTCTTCACCGCCCCGGCGTCGAGGGCCAGATGCAGGAGCAGGTCGTATTCCTTCGGAGTGAGCGCAATCGGCTCACCATCGAACGTCACAGCGTGAGATCGCCGGTCGACGAAGAGTGCACCTACCTCGACCGGCTCGGTCTCGCCGTCGGACCCCTGGGGCCGGCCAACCCGACGGAGCACGGCACGAATTCGTGCGACCAGTTCCCGGAACCCGAACGGCTTCACGACGTAGTCATCCGCACCCAGTTCCAGGAGCACCACCCGATCGATCTCGTCGCTGCGGGCGGTGACCACGATGATGGGCACGTTGCTCGCCTCACGCAACTGCTGGCACACCACACGACCCTCGAGGTCGGGAAGTCCGAGGTCGAGGAGCACCAGATCGACCGGCGGCGCGGCGAGGGCTGCTGCACCGGTCGTCGCCAGTTCGACCTCGAACCCTTCACGCCGAAGCCCCTCGAGCAACGGATCGGAGATCGTTCGGTCGTCCTCGACGAGCAGCAGTCGCACCGGTTCAGGTTCGCGCACGGGAGCTCGCCGCTCGGGATTGCTTACCCAACGTTTGCCTTGGGCTTGCCGCCTGCTGGGGCGGAGATACGTACGGTCGTTCACATGACCTCGACACCATCGGTTGATCCCACCGAACGACCACGGTCGATGCGATCGTTGACGAGCCGCACGTCTCTGGTGACCGCAGCGGCCATCGCCGGCGTCCTCATCGCCGGCACCGCCGCTGTCGCTGCCAACATCGGCATCCTCAACGCTGCCGACAGCAGTGCGATCGGTGACCTCGCCGCGACCGACGAACTGCTCGCCACTCCCACCGAGGAAACACCGACGGTGACGGTTGCGGACGTGGAGGCGCCGGAGACGACCGCTGCCACGACGACGGTTCCCGCCGGCGCCGCCCAGCAGTACGACATCACCGAGGCGGGTTCGGTCTGGGTGCTCGCGACCCGGAGCGGCATCGCCCTCGACCACGTGGTCGTCGAGCAGGGCTGGACCTCGACGCTGTCGCAGAGCGATCCCCGAGCACTCCAAGTCGACCTCACCAACGACGACCGCACGATCGTGTTCACCGCCGCGCTCGGAGACGACGGTTCGATCGACGTCGACGTCACCGAACCCACCACGGTCGTCGGTGCAGCACCGGCAGGCGCATCGACCACACCAGCGGCACCGCTCGCTCCAGCATCCCCGGCATCTCAGGACGCCACCGGCTCGACGAGGGCCACACACGACGACTACGACGACCACGACGACTACGACGACTACGAGGACCACGAGGACGAGGAAGATCACGAGGACCACGAGGACGACGAAGACGACGAGGACCACGAGGACGACGAGCACGAAGGCGCCGACGACGATGACTGACCTCGATCCTCGCCTCGCTCGTCGGACACTCCCACCTCCGACCGATCCGACGGCGACGTCACGTCGAACGACCCAGCCCACCGTGGCGAGGTCACGTCGCCGACGTCGCCACCCCGCCAAGGGCGCCCGAATAGCCGCTGCAGGCCTCGGTGTCTCCACGATGCTCGGTCTCGTTGCGTCGATGGGCGCCGCAAGCGCGATCAGCGACGGCGCTTCGACCGCCACCCCGCCGGTTGCCACTCCGTCGTCACCCTCGGCGCCGCTGACACCGGCGGTCATCCCGTCGACGACGGTGACACCGGCGGGCACCGCGCCGGCGAGCACTGCGCCGGCGAGCACTCCCGTCGCGACGTCTCCGACGACGACGGCCCTCGCCCCGGTGACGCTGACGGCTCGCGCCGAGATTCGCGTCGTCGCTCCGCCCGCAGCCCGGACCCCGTCACCTGCCACTGCTCCCGCTGCGGCTCCTGCTCCCGCTGCGGCTCCTGCTCCAGCTCCCGTGGCGACCACCAGTGGTAGTCGCTGAGCATCGCGGTCGCGTCATGGCGAGCGAGTTGCAGCTCGCCCTGGTCGGCGAACCCCCTGGCCCGGCATGGTGGCGGAGCACCGTCGACCTGCTCGACCATCTCGAGGCGCGGTGGAGCCGATTCCTCCCCGACAGCGACATCTCCCGCCTGAACGTCGCCGCCGGACACCCGGTGCAGGTCGACCCGACCACGATCACCCTGCTCACCGCCATGACCGAGGCCTGGCATGCCACCGAGCAACGGTTCGATCCGTCCACGCTCCGGGCGTTGATGGCCGCCGGCTACCGCTCCAGCATCGACGATCCTCGCCGTGTGACCCTCCTGCCCCCCGGCGGCGCCCTCCTCGCCGGGCCGCACGTCGGGCACGTCAGCGGTGGCCCGACGCTGGACCACGTCGAGATCGACCCCCACAGCTGCACCGTCCGCCTCCCGGCCGGATTGTCCGTCGACGCCGGCGGGATCGGCAAGGGGCTGGCGGCCGATCTGGCAGTGGCGGATGCACTCCGATCGGGCGCCGAAGGTGTCCTGGTGAGCATCGGGGGCGACCTCTCGATGGGAGGTCGGCCACCCGACGGCGGCTGGATCGTCGCGATCGAGCAGCCAGAGCTCGAACGAGGCACCCTCGGTAGCGTCGCCGTGCCGGGCGGCGGCGTCGCCACGTCGAGCACCCGGTCGCGTCGGTGGCAACGATTCGGTCGACCACGTCATCACGTGATCGACCCGTGGACGGGTGAGCCATCCACGACGGATCTCTCGTCGGTCACCGTGCTCGCCCGCTCCGGGTGGCTCGCAGAGGTACACGCAACGGCGGCGATCCTCGCCGGGAGGTCGCAGGTGGTCGAGTACCTCGACCGGCACGAGCTCAGCGGACTGGCGGTCGCCGACGACCACCGGGTGCTCACCACCGACGACCTCGCCGAACTGCGGTCCGAGTCTCTGTCAGCCTCGACGGCAGGCGCGGTCCGATGAATCCGCAGATCTGGTGGTATCTCACCCGAGCATCCGGCATCGTTGCCTGGCTGATGCTCACGGCATCGGTCATCTGGGGCATCGTGCTCGCAACCAAGGCGTTCCCCGAGCACCGTCGACCAGCCTGGCTGCTCGACCTGCACCGCTGGCTCGGCGGTTTGGCCGTCGCGTTCACCGCGCTCCACCTGGGCGCTCTCGTTGCGGACAACTACGTCCACTTCGGCGCCGCCGAACTCCTGATCCCGTTCGCATCACCGTGGCGCACCGGCGCTGTCGCTCTGGGCGTCGTCGCCGTGTGGCTCCTCGTTGCCGTGGAGGCGACCTCGCTGGCGATGAGGCGGATCCCTCGCAGGTACTGGCGCTGGATCCACCTGTCGAGCTACGGCGTGTTCCTGCTCACGAGTCTCCACGCCGCCTTTGCCGGCACCGACACCGCCCACTGGCTCTACCAGGGCACCGCCGTCGCGACGATCGTCGCGGTGATGGTGGCGACGATCTACCGGCTCACCCACCGTCGAGCACCGCGGCATGCGGCGCACAGCGGACGCCCACGAGTGGTGAGCGAGACAACCACCTCGGTGTGATCCAAGCGCAATTCGCCCGTCGCCGCGGCGACCGGCGTCAGACCAACGTGAACGTGACGCCGCCGATCTCGTGTGAATCGCCCGCCCGAGCGCGATCGGCCGCAACGAGTTCGACCTCGTCGAGACCGTCTCCACGCGGACCGGCAGGCACGAACCGGACGTCGTTGTCGAGGCCCAGGCGGGTCCAACGGGCCTCCATCGCGGTCGGATCCTCGGCTGCCACCACTGCACCACCGATCGCCGTCACGGCTGCATCGGCGAGCAACTCGCCGGATCGCTGATGCCAGTCGGGCCCGCCCCATCGCCACGCGCCTGTCGGTACGGGCTGGTCGATCGACACGAGTGTTCCCCCGACGTCGCGCGGGTGGAGGTGACGACCTCGAATGTCCGGCAGGTCGCCCGCCCACACCACCCGGACGTCGTGTGCTGCGAGGCGGTCGACACGGTCGTCGAGGTCGTCGACTTCGAAGATCGTCATGTACCCGCCGGCACCGCCACGCTTGTCGAGCAACCGTTGCACCGTCGTCCCTTCCCTCGTGGGCGACAACACTTCGATGAACTGGTCACCCACCAACATGAGCGCGTTGTGCAGTCCGAATTCGGCCACGCCGGGATCGTGGAAGCACACGCGCAGACCGAACGTCGAGCAGAGCTCGTCGACCACGGGGTCGAGGTCGGGCGCGATCATCGCCACCTGGCGGAGCCGGATCACGCCGCTCCCCCGAGGAACTCGATGATGGCTGGGAACGCCGATCGGTCCTGAACCATGAAGTAGTGCCCGCCGTCGAACACCCGGAGCCCTGCGTTCGGCACGCGGTCGACGATCAGCTCCGAGTTCGCCACCGGCGCGATGTCGTCGTGGAGACCAGCGCAGACGAGTGTCGGTGCCGTGATCGAGCCCAGCTCGCTGACGACGTCGTGACCGAGCCGAGCCATCATCTGACGTCCGAGCCCGGCCAGTTCCTGGCCCTCGGGTGCGGGGCGATCGGCGATCTGGGCGTACATCTTGCCGAGCCCGGGTATCGGCTCGTCGGCGGCGGGGTCCCAACGCCGGTCGGTCAGCCGCATTCGCGTGGCGAACGCCTCGTCGGGGTCCATCCGGGCGAGCTCGTGCAGCGGGTAGCTGGGCGCTTCGCCGCCCGGGGACGTGCAACACAGCACCAAGCGGTCGACGACGTCGGGGTGCCGGATCGCCAGGTTGAGGGCGACCATTCCACCGAAGCTGGTGCCGAGGACGTGGCAGCGCGCCCACCCCATCGAGTGGATCAGTGCAGCGGCATCGTCGGCGTAGTCGGCCATCGTGTACTCACCGTCGGGTTTCGACGTCTGCCCCAACCCTCGCTGGTCGTAGTGGAGTGTCTCGAACGATCGGTTGACCGGGTTGAGCGCTGCCGGCGAGCGCCGCAGGTCGTTGCCCGACCCGCTGATGTTCAGCAACGGTGGACCCTCACCGTGGAGCTCGAAGTAGACGTCGATCCCGTTCACGCTTGCGACTGGCACCCACCGATCCTCCCCCACCACGCAGGCGATGAGCGAATCACGCCCATGCGGTGCGTTCGCTCATCGTCGGGAGTTCTACGCTCGGCGTATGCCGCTGCACCACGTTGCCTACGCCACCCGGGACGTCGATGCGACGACCCACTTCTACGAAGACCTGATGGGATTTCCCCTGATCCACACCGAGGTACAGGCGCTCGGCGAGAGCTGGATCCGCCACGTCTTCTACGAGATCACCACCGACGACCAGGCCTCCACCGACGAGACGGAGTGCATTGCGTTCTTCCAGTTCGACCGGGTCGGCGAGCAACCGGGGTGGACCACCGATGTCTCCGACGGTGTGGGCCTGCCGTTCTGGGTGAACCACTGTGCGTTCCGTGCCACCGCCGAACAGCAGGAGACAGTGCGGGCCCGCATGACCGCCGAGGGCATCGAGCCGGCCATGGAGCAGGACCACGGCTGGTGCCACTCGCTGTACTACCTCGACCCGAACGGCATCATGGTCGAACTCTGCCGTGACACGCCTGGTTTCGAGCCCGACCCGACCGAAGCACACCGGCTCCTGAGCGTCGATCCACTGGTCGAGGCTGTGTCCGCGGCAGCGGAGGTCTGACGTGCCACGCCTGTCCGAAGTCTCCAGAGACGATGCCCACCCGGTTGCCCAGGCCGTCTACAGCATGATCTTCGGCGACCGTGATCCGGTCGCGGAACCGGGCACCGCCTCGGGCACGCCGGGCAACTGGTGGACCGTGTTCGCACTGGTGCCCGATGCATTCGACCACACCACCGCTGGATTCCAGTTCTACCGCGACCCCGGCCGCCACATCAGCGCGAAACTCCGCGAACTCGGTCAGACACGCGCCGGGTTCGCCGTCGGCAGCAAGTTCGTCTTCAGTCAGCACTGCAAGGCCATGCGCGACGTGGGATTCTCCGACGAACAGGTCGCGGCGATTCCCGCCTGGTCGGTGGCGAACTGTTGGAGTCCCGCAGAACGGGCGGTGCTCGCCTACACCGACTGCCTGGTACTGCAGTTGGGCAGGGTGCCGAACTCGCTCTTCACCGAGCTGCAACGGCACCTGTCCGACGAGGAGATCCTCGAGTTCACCTACATCACGTGCACCTACGCCATGCACGCCACGATGAGCCGGGCACTGCGGCTCGAGTACGACGACGCCGACGATCCGGTCGTCGAGGTCGCCGACCCATCGGGGCAGATGTCCGGCCTCGACGTCATGGCCGTCGTGGACGATGTGGACGGCGGCTGAACCCGGCGGTGATGCTCGCTTGTCTGGGTGACCTGGTCGAAGACGTCATCGTGCGTCTCGATGGCCCCGTCAACATCGCGTCCGACACCCA
This sequence comes from Ilumatobacteraceae bacterium, assembly GCA_963848145.1. GTDB lineage: Bacteria > Actinomycetota > Acidimicrobiia > Acidimicrobiales > Ilumatobacteraceae > Sva-07. Next base: position 6,429 of record CAWKCN010000035.1, on the reverse strand, counting down.
CGCAACCATCTCCCGTCGACGAGGTGGGAGCGCCGCCAACGTCGCTGCCCGAGCAGCCGCCCTCGGCCATCCAGCTCGATTCCTCGGCCAGGTCGGAACGGACGCAATCGGCACGGCGCTGATCGCCGACCTGCGCGACGACGGTGTCGACACGGCCATGGTCAGACGCAGCGGCTCGACCGGCACGATCGTCGCCCTCGTCGACCACGCCGGCGAGCGTTCGATGTTGACCGATCGGCGGGCGTGCCTCGACCTCGACCATCCCGACCCGTCATGGCTCGACGGGGTGAGCACCCTGCACGTGCCGTTCTATTCGCTCGCGACCGGTCGGATTGCCGCGACCGCCACGACGATCATCGAGTGGGCACACGAACGGCGCGTGGCCGTCTCGGTCGACGTGTCGTCGACGGCGATCATGCGCGAGGTCGGGATCGAGGAGGTGATCAGGCGGCTCGGCGCAGCACGCCCCGGCGTGGTGCTCGCCAACAGCGACGAGGCCGCTGCATTGCGGATCGACGGGCCCCTGGTCGGCGCGCTCACCGTGGTCAAACGAGGCGCCCATTCGGCGCTCGTCCACCGCGTCGACGGCTCGACCACCGAGGTCCCCGCGATCGCGGTACCCGGCGTGAACGACACCACGGGGGCCGGTGACGCCTTCGCTGCCGGCTTTCTCGGCTTCGACGGTTGGCTCGACGAGCCGGGTGCCGCATGCAGCGCCGGCCATCGGGCCGCCGCCGAGCTGCTCAGAAACCGAGCAGACCCGTGAGGTCGAATGCGTCCGTGGGTACCTCGAGACCGAGCGGCTCGTCGCTTGCGGCCATGTCGAGCTGCATCGCAATGGTCTGACCGGCGATCTCGGTGTCGAAAGCCACTCGGCGCAGTTCGTTGTCGGCGGTGACCCACACGTCGTAGACCAGCGTGTCCGGAATGTCGACGTCGGGCACCTCCAGACCACCGAGGGCATCGTCCAGCTCCGCTTGCGGCAGGGCGGCGATCGCCGCCGCGATGTCGACGGTGACCTCGAAACGCCTCGTCTCGACGCCGTCGATGGTCTCGGTACCGATCTCGACCGCGTCCTCGGTGGCGAGCAACGACTCGGCGATGTCCGTGGGATCGAAGGCGAGTTCCTCTTCGAGATCATCGAGCGGCTGTCCGCTCTGCTCGGCCAAGGTCGCGAGGTCGATCGAGACCCAGGCAGCGCCGTCGGGAAGGAACCCACCCAGCGCACCTGCATCGAGGTAGACGACACCGTTCGCACCATCGAGCAGCACGGTCATCGCACCATCACCGAGCGGCATCGGCGTATCACCCAGTGCCAGCAGCGACGAGAGATCGGTGGTCACCGAGACCAGCTCGGCGTCGTTGTCGACGGCGCCGGACACGGTGACGTCTGCGAGGTCCGACATGGACACCGTGAGGTCGAATTCGACCGAGCGGGCCTCGACGGTGCGCTCGGCGGCAGCGGCCAGCGAGTACGGCTCGGCGACATCGGATTCCGAACGTTCGCCCGCGACTGCGACGAAGGCGCCAATCCCCAAGGCGACGACCGCGACGAGAGCGGCGACGAGCGCGAACGGGCGACGTCGATCGCCGCCGGGAGCGCCAGCCGGCGTGATCGGTTCGAAGTCGGGCAGGGGCGCTGGGGACGATGCGGTCGCCGGGGGCCCGGTCGGCGGTGCGAAGGTCGAAGTCATGGTTCCAGGGTACGGCGCTGCGCACGCCGGGTCACGTCAGGGTGGCGTCAAGACTTCTGCGCTGCGAGCCGGCGCAGCTACCGTCGCCGCATGAGCGTTCAGCACGTCGATGTCCTCGTGATCGGCGCCGGCCTCTCCGGCATCGGCGCCGCGTATCACCTCCAGGTGGAGTCGCCGAATCGCACGTATCTGATCCTCGAAGGACGCGCCGACATCGGCGGAACCTGGGACCTCTTCCGGTACCCGGGCATTCGCTCCGACAGTGACATGCACACGCTGGGCTTCGAGTTCAAGCCGTGGAACGCCGAGAAGTCGATCGCAGATGCGCCGTCGATCATGGCGTATCTGCGCGAGACGATCGCCGAGTACGGCATCGATCGCCACATCCGCTTCGGCCACCTCGTCCGCCGGGCCGAATGGTCGAGCGACACAGCGACGTGGACCGTCGAGGTCGACCTGACCGACGACGTCGGCGGCGGCACGGCCACCTACACCTGCAACTACCTCTCGATGTGTTCGGGCTACTACTCCTACAAGGAGGGCTACACCCCCGAGTTCGCCGGTCGAGATCGTTTCGGCGGACAGATCGTTCATCCTCAGGCCTGGCCGGAGGACTTGGACTACGCCGACAAGCGGGTCGTCGTGATCGGTTCAGGTGCCACCGCCATGACCCTCGTGCCGGCGATGGCATCGACCGCCGGGCACGTCACCATGCTGCAGCGGTCACCGACCTACGTCGTCGCTCGACCCGACGTCGACGCGATCGCCAACCGGCTGCGCAACGTGCTGCCGGACAAGGTGGCCTACGGCGTCACCCGCACCAAGAACACGGTCCTGCAGCAGGTGATGTACAAACGGATGCGAAAGAATCCGGACAAGGCGAGGGACTTCATCGTCAATCAGGTCAGCGAGGCACTCGGCCCCGACTACGACGTCGACACCCATTTCACCCCCACCTATGCGCCGTGGGACCAACGGTTGTGCCTCGTGCCCAACGGTGACCTGTTCGAGGCGATCACGGACGGTTCCGCCTCGGTGGTCACCGACCACATCGACACCTTCGACGAGACCGGCATCACACTGCAATCGGGCGAGCATCTCGACGCCGACATCATCGTGACCGCGACCGGGCTCAACATGGTGACGCTCGGCGAGGTCGACTTCGTCGTCGACGGCGAGCCGGTCGACTTCTCCGAGACGATCGCCTACAAGGGGTTCGCCTACTCCGATGTCCCGAACCTCGCATCGACGTTCGGCTACGTCAACGCGTCGTGGACCCTGCGTGCCGACCTGATCGCCCGCTACGTGTGCCGCCTCCTGAACCACATGGACGAGACCGGCACCGACACCTGCACGCCTCGCCTGCGGCCATCCGATGCAACGATGGAGATGAGCCCGCTGAACAGCCACCTGACCTCCGGCTACATGCAACGGGCCGCCGATCGCTTCCCGAAGCAGGGCGATCGCGAGCCCTGGATCAACCCGCAGGACTACGCCAAGGACAAGAAGATGTTCCGCAGGGCGCCCGTCGACGACGGTGTCATGCGCTTCTCCCGTGCGACCGGGTCTCCGGCAGCATCGACGCCGGAGCGAACACCGGAGACGACAGGGGTCTGACCCGCGTTGTCCGGCTCACCAGTCGGTGGGTCGGTAGTCCTTCAGGAACTGGCCCCACACGTGGGTGCCGGTGTTGATGCCGTCGATGATCGGGTCGACGATGCGGGCAGCTCCGTCGACGATGTCGAGCGGTGGATGAAACCGGTGTTCGGCCTGCTTCTGCTCGGCGATCGCCACCGGGTCCTCGTCGCTCACCCAGCCGGTGTCGACGCTGTTCATGTGAATGCCCGAGGCGTGATAGTCGGTCGCCGACGTCCGCGTCATCATGTTCAACGCCGCCTTGGCCATGTTGGTGTGCGGATGGCGGGTCGTCTTCGCCAATCGGTAGAACTGCCCCTCGACGGCCGACACGTTCACGACGTGCTTGTGGCCGCCAGGTGTGGCCTCCATCAATGGCTTCAGCCGAGCGTTCAACACGAACGGTGCCACCGCGTTGACGAGCTGGGTTTCGAGCAACTCCACCGATGACACCTCGTGCAGCATCAGCCGCCACGAGTTCCGTTCACGCAGGTCGACCTGTTGGAGGTCCTGATCGAGGCGACCCTCCGGAAACAACCCACCCTGGGCCTCGAGCTCATCGGGCAGCAACGGCGTCTGGGAGAGTGCAGCAGCCCTGGTCAGGCCCGGAAGTGGAGCAGTCCCCGTCGGCGCGACCGCTTCGACGCCGCTCTCGATCGCCACCTCGGTGTCGGCGCTGCCCGGCAGCAGGTGGTAGCCGCGCAGGCCCTCGTACGAGCCGACCAACTGGAGCACCTCGGGCGCCAACGTGTCGAGCGCCGCCTCCTCGTCCTGCATCATGTGACGGTAGAAGTCAGGCGGTCGCCGCACGGTCTGGCACGCGTTGTTGACGATGAAGTCGAGCCGATCACGCGTGGTGGAGACGTGGTGTGCGAACGCCTCGACACTGGGTGTGTGCCGAAGGTCGAGGCCGAACACCTCGAGTCGGTCGCCCCACTCGGCGAAGTCGGGCTCTGCGGCATACCGAGCTGCCGCATCTCGGGGAAAGCGGGTGACGACGATCAGCGATGCCCCGCACCGCAGCAACTTGATCCCTGCCTGGTAGCCGATCTTCACCCGGCCACCGGTGAGCAGGGCCACGGTGCCCGACAGGTCGGCAAGCTCGCCACGCTTTTCGTAGTTGAAGTCGGCACAGGTCGGGCAGAGCTGGTCGTAGAAGTGGTGGATCCGGCGGTACTTCTCCTTGCAGACGTAGCAGTGCTGTTCGTCCACCGTCTCCCGAAACGTCGGCTCGTCGATGTCGTGTTGCACGAAGTCGGCCGGCGGGATCACGTTGGGTGTCGTGAACACCGCCTGGTCACGAAGCGTGCGGATGCCCGTGTCGCCGAGCACGCCTTCGTCGTGTCGCACTCGATCGGTACGACGCTGCCGTTTCAGCGCCTTGGTGCGGAGCCGGCGTACTTCCGGGTCGGGATGAAAGACGTCGCCCGCCGCGTTGAGCAGTTCCATCTTCTGCTGCGGCGTGAGGAGCGCGAGGAGGTCTGGCGCCGCTGCGACCTCGCGGAGCAGTTCGGTGGCGGCGAGCAGGCGCTGACGGAGCGCTTGATCTGCGACCGGTTCCTGGGCACCACCGGCGCTCTGCGAAGGAGAGGTCACGAACGTCCAGGCTACGCAGCAGGTGGAGAACCCCGCCGGATTCGCACGATCCGCTCGACGTGGCGCCGGTCGGAGCGAATTCCGACGTGTGCGAGGATGCGTCCATGGGGGAAACGTTCGCTGCACCCGGGCCGGGCGAGTGGCAACTCGATCGTTCGCACTATCCGGGCGGCGTCACTGCGATCAGCCAGTGGTTGATGACCGAGGGCATGTCCAACGGATTCCGGGAGGTGTTCGCCGAACTGGGCGTCCCTGCTGCCACGATCGAGCCGGGGTTCGTCAACGGCTTCATGTACACCCGCCTTCGACCGCTGATCGGTGCGGACAAGCCACGGCGCAGACCGCCGCCGACGCCGATCCTCTGGGTGGCCACCCGCGCGCATCCTGAGTTCCGCAGACGAACCAAGGCAGCCGAACACACCCTCGCCACGTCGCCATCGAACGGCGTGGTACGCCGCTGGCGCGACGAGATCCGCCCATCGCTGCGCGAAACGAACCTTCGATTCCAGGACGCCGAGCCGTCGACGCTCGACGACGACGGCTTGCGCCGACACGTGGCAGAACTCCTCGACGTGCTCCGGGACAACTTCGAACTGCACTTCTGGCTCCACGGCCACGACCTGGGTCCGATCGCCCGCTTCCTCTACGAATGCCAGGAGTGGGGTCTCGATCCGGCCGAAGCGATCGAGGCGCTGGCGGGCGCGTCACCGTCGACGGTGGCGCCGAGGGTGCGACTCGCCCGTCTGCGCACGCTGATCGAGGCATCGCCGGTCCCCGTCGCCTCCCTCGCCGACGTGCGTGCCGTCTCCGACGAGGCGGCCACACTCCTCGACGAGCACCTTCGAGAGCACGGCCAGGTGCTCGCCACGGGCTACGACCTGACGGCGTCCTCCCTGGGCGAACTCCCCGACGTGCTGCTCGCTGCCATCCGCACATCGAGTGCGGCACCCACCTACCGCGCCGATGCGGTCGCTGCGTCGCTGCGCGAGCGCGTTCCGAGCTCCGCACGCGACGACTTCGATCGGGCGCTGCACGATGCTCGCAACGTGATGGACATGCGCGACGACCAGGGGCCGATGACGATCGAGTGGCCCGTCGGTCTGCTCCGGCGGGCGCTGCTCGAAGCGGGGCGTCGGCTCGGCGTCGGTGAGCACGTCGTCGAGCTCACCCCGGACGAGGCCCGCTCGCTCTTCCGGGCCGGAACACCGGCCGCCGACGAACTCGGGCGACGTGCAGATCGGCGGGCGCAGCTCGCCCGGCTCCACCCGCCGCCCACACTCGGCGAGCCCGAAGCCGATCCACCACTGAGCGCACTTCCCGGTCCGCTCGCGATGACGGTGGCGATGGTGCAGGTCTCCCTCGAGTACACCGGCATGGGCGGGCCGGGTGGCCGAGATCCGCTGAGCGGCGCCGGCATCGGGTCGTCGAGCTACGTGGGCCGAGCGGTGGTGGCAGATTCCGCCGACGAGGCCATGGAACGGCTGGAACCAGGCGATGTCCTGGT
>CAWKCN010000034.1:0-162877 GCA_963848145.1 Ilumatobacteraceae bacterium | reverse complement strand
TTTTCGGGGAAGTCGATGGGGGGAGGCGCTGATAGCATGGTCGGCTGCGTCACGCAACGTGGCGCGTCTGTCCATCTACTCACGTCCGTTTCGAAAGCAGTTCGTCCCTTGTCCGATACCGCAACCACCTCCGAGTCTCCCACCAACCAGATGGGAACCTTCGACGAAGAGGGTCACTACACACCCCGCGAGATCGTGTCCGACGATCTCGGCATGTCGTTCGCCGATGCGATCGACGGCACCATGGTCACCGTCGAAGATGGCCAGATGGTCAACGGCACCGTGGTCAAGATCGACAAGGACGAAGTTCTCCTCGACATCGGCTACAAGTCCGAAGGCGTCATCCTCAGCCGCGAGCTGAGCATCCGCAACGACGTCGACCCCTCCGAGGTCGTCTCGCTCGGCGAGCAGGTCGAAGCCCTGGTCCTCACCCTCGAGGACAAGGAAGGACGGCTGCTGCTGTCGAAGAAGCGCGCACAGTACGAGCGTGCCTGGGGCGACATCGAGGCCAAGAAGGAAGCCGACGAAGTCGTTTCCGGCCCGGTCATCGAGGTCGTCAAGGGCGGCCTCATCGTCGACATCGGCCTGCGCGGCTTCCTGCCCGCATCGCTCGTCGAGCTGCGCCGTGTCCGCGACCTCGCCCCGTACATCGGCGAGACCGTGCACTGCAAGATCATCGAACTCGACAAGAACCGCAACAACGTGGTCCTGTCCCGTCGCGCCTACCTGGAAGAGAACCAGAAGGAGACCCGCGACCAGTTCCTCAACAACCTCAAGGTCGGCGAGGTCCGCGAAGGCACGATCTCCTCGGTCGTCAGCTTCGGCGCATTCGTCGATCTCGGCGGCATGGACGGCCTCATCCACGTCAGCGAGCTGTCGTGGAAGCACGTCGACCATCCCGGCTCGGTCGTCGCTGTCGGCGACCCGGTCAAGGTCCAGGTCCTCGACGTCGACTTCAGCCGCGAGCGCATCAGCCTCTCGCTGAAGGCCACGCAGCAGGATCCGTGGCAGGAGTTCGCCGAAGGCCACCAGGTCGACCAGCTCGTCTACGGCCGGGTCACCAAGCTCGTGCAGTTCGGTGCATTCGTCCAGGTCGGCGAAGGCATCGAGGGCCTCGTGCACATCTCGGAGATGTCTGCGCATCACGTCGACAGCCCCGAGCAGGTCGTCACGCCCGGCGAAGAGCTGTGGGTCAAGATCATCGATCTCGACCTCGCCCGTCGCCGCATCTCGTTGTCGATCAAGCAGGCCGCCGAGGGTGGCGAGCTCGCCGCTGAGTACCGCGAGCACTTCGAGGTCGACTCCGCCGGCAACTACGTGCAGGGCGAAGCGTCGGCCGAGGCCGAGGCTGCCTGGAGCGAGTACTACGGCGAAGGTGGCGAAGGCGCCGCCGAGGCTGCGCCCGCCGAGGCGCCGGCTGCCGAGGCCACCGAAGTTGCCGAGGTCACCGAAGTTGCCGAGGCCACCGAAGCTGTCGAGTCGGCCCCGGTCGAGCCGGCACCTGCCGAGGTCGCCGAGGCCCCCGCTGTGGAGGAAGAGCCCGCCGGGTGATCCTGGTCGGGCTCACCGGCGGCATCGGCGCCGGCAAGTCCACCGTGTCGGCGATGCTCGCCGAGCGTGGCGCGGTCATCGTCGACGCCGACAAGATCGCGAGAGAGCTGCAGTCGCCGGGGAGCCCGGTCCTCGAGCAGATGGCTGAGCGATTCGGGTCCGAGATCATCACCGAAGGTGGTGTGCTCGACCGCGCCGCCGTGGCCAAGATCGTCTTCAACGACAAGGCGGCTCTCGACGACCTCAACGGCATCGTGCACCCAGCGATGCAGTCGGAGATCCAACGCCAGATCGACGCCCAGCGCGACACCGATCGTGTCGTGGTGCTCGACTTTCCGCTGCTCGGCGAGAACCCGCGCAAGGGCCTTGCGGCCACGATCGTCGTCGACATCCCCGTTGACGTGGCGGTACAGCGCCTCGTCGACCAGCGCGGGATGGACGACAACGATGCCCGAGCTCGGATCAGCAGCCAGTTGAGCCGTGAGGAACGGCTCGCTTCGGCGACCCACGTCGTCGACAACGGCGGCGACCGCGATTCGCTGACCGCACAGGTCGACTCGCTGTGGGGTCAGCTCCTCGAGTTGCCTGCTGCGAGCACCGACGACGACGCTGCGCCGGCCGACAACTGAGTCGACAGCGAACGCTCGGTTTCACGTCAGCATCGACAGCGTCATGTCGACCACCGGTACATCGGGCGAAGGGGTCGCCGTGTACCGCTCGTGGTGGTCGCCGCCGAGGTCCTGGAAGGCAGCGGCCACGAGTTCCCAGTACGACTGGCGTATGCCGGCGCAGCCGGCGTCGCGGGCCGACTGTAGCGCTCGATCGCACTCGACCTGGGTACGTAGGTCATCACCCGGCCGCGTGGATCGCCGTGCTCCAAGCGGATCTGCTCGGTGACGTCGGTGCGCTCGTAGTCGCGTTCTCGCCAATCGAGCTGGGCGAGTTCGTCGGCTGTGACGCGGACGATCACGCCGTTGCACGACTCGTCGTCGGCGGCAGTGAGGCCGAGCGACACGACCAGGCCCTGAACGATGTGCGTCCCGTCGATGTGCCAATCACCGCGCAGATGCATCGAGCCGTAGTTCCAGCGCCGGCCGTAGCCATCGAGGTGTGCAACCGCGACATCGTCGGTGACGACGGTTCGGCCGATCGTGGTGGCCATCGACGTGGGCGAGACCAGCGAGCCGTAGCCGAAGACCCAGGTGTCGCCGCTCACGAACCGGTGGCGTCGGACTCGGAGAAGAACCGTGCGACGGTGGCGGTGAGCAGCCGTACGCCGACGGCGATCGCTCGCTCGTCGACGTCGAAGAGTCCGGCGTGCAGGTCGAGGGTGGGTCCCTGCGGGTCACGCACACCCAGACGCACGTAGGTCCCCGGCACTTCGCGGGTGAACCAGGCGAAGTCGTCGCCGCCCCAGCTCTGCTGCACCGACTCGATGGCATCGATGCCGAACTCCGAGGCGGCAGCGTCGCGGACGAGGCCCGTCACGACAGCGTCGTTGACCACGGGCGGAACGCCGTGGGTGTAGTCGATGTCGAGATCGGCCCCGCTTCCCTCGACGAGCGCTCGGAGTTCGTGGTCGACCACGCCGGGGAGTTCGTCCCACACCTGTAGCGATGGTGTCCGTATCGATGCCTTGAGGACACAAGTGGTGGGGATCACGTTGGCAGCGTCGCCGGCACGGACCGATCCGAAGACCAACTTGACCAGGGTGGCATGGTCGGGATCGAGGTGCGCCACCCGCGCCGACACCCGACCGGGAAGGTCGGAAACGATCCGAGCAGCCAATGCGACGAGGTCGACGGTCAGCTCCGGACGTGCCGTGTGGCCGCCGGGGCCGTTCAGCGTGATCACGGCCATGTCGGCAGCGGACGAGATGGCCCCCGGCCTCAACCCCACGGTGCCGACGTCGAGCTTGGGTTCGCAATGCAGGCCGACGATCGCACTGACGTGGCCGAGGCCGTCATCGGCGAGCACGTCGAGCGCCCCACCCGGCACTCGTTCCTCAGCCGGTTGGAAGATGAACCGCAGCGGCCCTGGGAGCTCCGACCGGTGGTGAGCGAAGTAGAGGGCCGTTCCCAGCACGATGGCGGTGTGGACGTCGTGACCGCATGCGTGCGACACACCGGGTACCTGGCTGCGGTACGCAACGTGCTTCTCGTCGGCCATCGCCAGTGCGTCGAGGTCGGCTCGCAGCGCCAGTCGGCGGTCGGGTCCACCGTTCCGGCTCGGCGTGGAATCGTCGGGGAACAGATCGCAGATGAGCCCGGTACCGGACGAGAGGCGCCGCGGTTCGAGGCCGGCGAGTTCGAGGCGCTCGTGGACGAGCGCCGTGGTGGCTCGCTCCTCGCCGCTCAATTCGGGATGGGCATGCAGGTTGCGGCGCAATGCCACGAGACCCTCGCCGTGCTCGTGCAGCCACCGGTCGATCGGGTGCGGCCCGATGTCGCCGTCGACCGCGGGTGACATCGACGTCATCGCGGCGCTGGAGCGCCGGTGATCGAGTCGGCAGCGAGTTCGGCGGCGAGGTGCTGGACCACGTCTTCGAGCGTACCGCCGGCCTCGACGACCCGCCGTTGACGCTGGGTCCCGGACCCGACATCGAGCAGCACCGTCAGATCGGCGAGGTGCTCGAGGTTGCCCAATTCGTCTGCGATCGGGTGGAGTTCGGTGAGCAGGTCGGCGACGAGATCGCGAACGCTGCGACGCTCGGGGTGGCCCGTGTCGGGATGCTCGACGATGAGTTCGGCGTCGATGCCGTAGCGCGCAGCGAGCCAACGATTCTCACGGATGGTCCAGTCTCGGGGTGGAGGGGGAAGGGTGCCCTCGTCGATGCGCCGATTGGCCCATGCGACCAAGGTCTGCGCGAGCGCCGCCAGGGCAATGGTCTCGCGCACCGTCGGGGTGGCGTCGCACATCCGGAACTCGACGGTGCCGAAATCCGGGTGGGGCCGGATGTCCCACCACACCTCCCGGATCGACGAGATGCAGCCCGACTCGAGCAGGGTCGACATGAACGCTTCGAAGTCGGTCCAATCCGCCAGCGTCGGTGGGAGCCCGGCGGTGGGCAGGCCTTCGAACAGTTTTGTGCGCGCGGACGCAAGCCCGGAGTCCTCTTGTTCGAAGTACGGGCTCGATGACGACAGCGCCAGGAAGAGCGGATGATGGCGCATCAGCTCACCGATGATGCGGATCGCCCGAGCGCCGTCTGGAACCCCAACGTGGACGTGCATGCCGCAGATCAGCAGGCGCCGCGCAGGCCACTGGAGATCCTCGACGAGATCGACGTAGCGCTGGTCGGGACTGACGAGTTGCTCTCGGGCGAGACCGAACGGGTGAGTGCCAGCGCTCATCAGGGTGAGCCCGCGTCGATCGGCGCTGGCGCGGAGTTCGGCCATGGTGGCGCGGAGGTCGGCGGCAGCCTCGGTGGGGCTCTCGCACACGCCGGTGATGATCTCCACCGTGCTCTGGAACAGCTCGTGCTTGGCCTTGGGGTGCTCGCCGTCGGGATGGCCGGCACCCATCTCGGCGAGGATGTCGCCGGCCGCCGAGGCGAGCTCGCCCGTGGTCGCGTCGATGAGGTGCAGCTCCATTTCGACACCGATGGTGGGCCGTGCGTTCGGCGTGAAGTTGATGGTCACGTCATCACGCCCTCAAACGGTCCGGAGCTGTCAGCGGTAGGTCTCGATGGCCTCGGCGACCTGCTCGGGCGTGATGATCGGCGAGAATCGCTCGAGCACGTTGCCCTGCTTGTCGACGAGGAACTTCTCGAAGTTCCATGTGATGTCGGTGCTGTCGCCGTCGCCCGGCTGCTCTGCTTTGAGCCACTGATAGAGGGGGGCAGCTCCATCGCCGTTGACGTCGATCTTGTGGAACATCGGGAACGTGACATCGAACTTCGAGGTGACGAATTCGAGGATCTCCTCGTCGGATCCGGGCTCCTGGGCGCCGAACTGATTGCACGGGAATCCGAGCACGGTGACATCGTCGTTGTCTTCATGGAGCGCACGCAGACCTGCGTACTGAGGCGTGAGGCCTCAAGCGCTGGCGACGTTGACGATGAGGCAGATCTGGTCCTCGAACCGATCGAACGACACCTGGTCGCCCGTGATCGAGGTCATCTCGAAGTCGTGGAAGGTTGACATCCGGTTCACCATAGTGGGTGGCCCGAGGTCGTGGCTGTTGGAGATCGGGGTGGCGACACGTCGGGCGCGGGCCGGCGACGGAACGGGCGTCGGGTCCCGGTCGCCACGGCTGGCCGTAGCGGTCGATAACATCTGTCCACCCATGTCCGCCGACCGAAAACGAAGTTGACGCCGTGCTGACCGCTCTCGGGCTGCTCGGTGTGGTTGCGCTGATCGCGGCCAACGGGTTCTTCGTCGCCGTCGAGTTCGCTTTCGTTGCGGCTCGACGGAGTCGATTCGTGGAGCGGGCCGACGAGGGCGACCGCCGGTCGAAGCGAGCAATCGACGTCCACAAGCGGCTGAGCTTCATGCTGTCGGGGGCGCAGCTCGGGATCACCGTGACCACACTGCTGGTGGGCTTCATCGCCGAGCCGGCGGTCGCCACGGTCATCGAACCGGCACTCGTCGCCGTCGGAGTACCGGAATCGGCGTCGTTCGGGATCTCGCTCACCGTTGCATTGATCCTGGCCACGATGGCCCAGATGGTGTTCGGAGAGCTCGCACCGAAGAACCTGGCGATCGCCAAGCCGGAGCCGGTGGCCCGATCCCTCGCACCGTCGATGTGGCTCTTCCTGCGAATCGCCGGTCCCGTCGTGCGCCTCTTCGACGGAGCGGCCAACCGGTTGCTCCGGCTCGTCGGCGTCGAGCCGGTCGAGGAGCTTCATGGCGCGGTGTCGACCGAGGAGCTCGACCTGATCGTCGACTCGTCGGCCGAGAGCGGCCACCTCACCGAAGGACAGGCGGCGTTGCTCGAGCGGGCGATCGACTTCGGCGAGCTGGAAGCGTCCGACGCGATGGTCCCGTGGAATCGCGTGGTCATGATCGAGACGACCGCAACGGCCGCCGACCTCCGAGACCTGATGGCGTCGACGCATTCGCGTTTCCCCGTGGTCGACGTCGAGGGACATGTGCAGGGCATCGTCCACGCCAAGGATCTGCTCGGCGTCGCCCGGTCCGACTACGAGATCACCCCGGTGTCGCAGTTGCTCCACGAGATCCTCGCGGTTCCTGAGGCGGCGGGGCTCAATGTCGTGCTGTCCGAGTTGCGATCGCGGTCGACCGAGATGGCGATCGTGATCGACGAGTACGGCGGCCCGGCCGGCGTCGTCACGCTCGAAGACGTCGTCGAGGAACTGGTCGGTGACATCGAGGACGAATACGACCCCAGCGCTCCTGGTGACCACGTCGAGACCGAACCGGGCGTGTGGTCGGTGGCGGCCTCGTCGCGTCCCGACGAGATCGAACGGATCACCGGCCTCGATCTCCCGGACGGCGAATACGACACCGTCGCCGGTTTGGTACTCGACCGTCTCGAGCGAATCCCGGAGTCCGGAGACTCCTTCACGGTCGACGGCGTTCGAATCGAGGTGCTCGAGGTCGACGGGTTCGCCATCGAGCGTGTCGAACTGCGTGTCGACCCCACGGCGCTCGAAGAAGCTGTCAACGACGGCGAGCATTCCGAGGCGGACACGCCCGACGAGGGTGACGACAGCAGCGAGGACGATCGGCGATGAGCGGCATCGTGATCGCAGCGGAAGCCGCCACCGACGGCATTCAGGTGAACTGGGCCGGGATCGGCGTGGCCGTGGTGCTGCTCACCCTCAACGGGTTCTTCGTCGCAGCCGAATTCGCTCTGCTCGCTTCGCGACGGTCGCGGATCGAGCAGTTGGCTGCGGAGGGGGACCGCCGGGCGCGCCACGCCCTCGCCGGGCTCCGCGAGATCACCCTCATGCTCGCCGGGGCGCAGCTCGGTATCACCATGTGTTCGCTCGGGCTCGGTGCCGTGGCCGAACCAGCGGTCGCCGGCGTGATCGAAGGGGCGCTCGGTGAGGCCTTCACCCTGTCGGACACGACCCGCCACATCATTGCCTTCTCGATCGCGTTGTCGATCGTGGTGTTCCTGCACATGGTCGTGGCCGAGATGGCACCGAAGTCGTGGGCCATCGCCCACCCCGAGAAGTCGGCGCTGCTCCTGGCGCGACCGTTCCGCCTGTTCGTCAGCGTGTTCCGGCCACTCATCCGCTTCCTGAACGGGCTGGCGAACCTCACGGTGAAGGCGTTCGGCGTCGAACCACAGGACGAGCGGGCGATGGCACACTCGCCGAGCGACCTGCTGTTGTTGATCGCAGAGTCGGCCGACCACGGCGGCATCGCTGCCGACGAGCACGAACTGCTCGCTCGGTCACTCGAACTCTCCGGTCTCACCGCCGCCGATGCGATGACCGTTCGTCGAGACATCGTCGCCGTTGGCGCCGATGCGACCGCCGACATCGTCGCAGCCGAGGCGCACCGGACCGGGCGCACCCGAATCGTCGTTCACGAAAGCGATCTCGACCACGTGCGCGGGTTCGTGCACGTCAAGGACCTCCTGCGGCTCGAACACGGTACGTGGGTGTCCACGGCAGCGGGCACGGTGACCCGCCCGATCATGGTGACGCCCGAACACCACGGCCTCGAGGACCTGCTGCTCGAGATGCGGACCCGGCGTCAACACATCTCCCTGGTCGTCGACGAGCACGGCACGGTACTGGGGCTGGTCACGCTGGAAGACGTCATCGAGGAGCTGATCGGCGACTTCGACGACGAGTCCGATCGTCGCCTCGGTGACGCCGAACTCCTCGGCGACGGCCGGTGGAGGATCCCGGGCACGATGCGCGTCGACTTGTTCGAGGAGTGCACCGGGGTGCCGCTGCCCGACGGCGACTGGCAAACTGTTGCCGGCTACGTGATCGATGCCCTCGACGAGATCCCCAAGCAAGGCGAGTCGATCACGACGAGACTCGGTGAGTTCGAGGTCGTCGAGATGGACGGCTACGCGATCGAGACGCTGCACATCCGGTTGAGCGGAGCAGCAACCCTCGCCGCGGAGTGACCCGATGGCCTACCCCGATCGTCTGCTCAACGACAACGAAACGGTCAGCGTCGATCTGCATCCTCACTGGTGGTTCCTGACCGGTCCGATCATGCTGATGACGCTCGCGATCGCCGCTGCGGTGATCACCCTGGTCGTCACCGACCCCGACTCCACGACTCGAACGATTGCTGCCTGGGCGTCGATCGCAGCGATGGCGCTGAGCGCGCTGTGGCTGATCAGTCGATACGGACGCTGGTTGACGACCCACTTCGTCATCACCAATCGTCGCGTGATCTTTCGGACCGGGCTGCTCACCAAACGAGGTATCGAGATCCCGATCGATCGTGTCAACACCGTCCACTTCAGCCAGGGGCTGCTCGAACGGATCGTCGGCACAGGAGACCTGCTGATCGAATCGGGTGGCGAGACCGGTCAGCAACGGTTCACCGACATCCGCCAGCCCGATCGGGTGCAGCGGGTGATCCATGCCGAGATGGAAGCGCGGGGGGCCGGTGGTGGTGGCGTCGCGGTCGTCGACGTTGCCGACCAACTCGAGAAGCTCGAGTCGATGCTGCAGCGTGGCACGCTCACGCCGGAGGAGTTCGATCGCCAGAAGCGGCGGCTGCTCGGACCGTGACCGCCCTGGCGGGACCCGCCCGGACCACCGCCGCCCGGGTGGTCAGCCTCGTGCCGTCGAGCACGGAGACGTTGCTCGCACTGGGTGCTGACGTCGTTGCCTGTACGAAGTTCTGTGAGCGGCCCGAGTTGACTCACGTCGGTGGCACGAAGAACCCGGACGTCGACGCGATCGTCGCGTTGGCACCCGACCTGGTGGTGCTCGATCGGGAGGAGAATCGGCTCGAGGATCACGATGAACTCGTCGCTGCCGGGCTGGAGGTGTTCGTCAGCGACGTGCGCGACGTCGATGCCGGCCTCGACGTCGTTGCGGAGCTCGCGGCAGCCGCAGGCGTTGCTGCGCCGAACCGTCCCCGAATTCCGGTCGCCGATCCGTCGATTCGTGCCGTGGCGTTCGTACCGATCTGGCGTCGGCCATGGATGACGATCAGCGGAGCAACCTATGGCGGTTCGTTGCTGCGCAGGCTGGGTGTCGGGCTCGTCGGCGCCGACGCGGACGACGAGTACCCGGCCGTGGAACTCGACCAGGTGGCCCGGTCGGCTCCCGACCTGGTGCTGGTTCCGAGCGAACCCTACGAGTTCAGCGACACCCACATCGCCGAACTCGCAGCCGAGCTGCCGGATGCAGCGATCCGACGCGTCGACGGCCGGGACGTGTTCTGGTGGGGGATCCGCACTCCAGCTGCGCTCGACCGGCTCGCCGTCGCCCTTGCTTGAGAGTCGGGGATCGCATCGATCAGCGGCGGTGGGCTCCTCGGGATGCGTGCACGATCCAGCCGGATTCGAGGGCACCGGGCCGGCACATCGCCACGACACAACCACCGAATCCACCGCCCGTCATCCGGGCCCCGAACACGCCAGGGGTGGTCGACAACCGCTCGACGGTGGCATCCATGTCGGGCGTCGAGGTCTCGAAGTCGTCGCGCAGGCTGGTGTGGCTGGCGTCCATCAGGCGCCCCGTTCGTTCGTAGTCGCCACCCGCGAGCGCTGAGGCAAATGCTCGGACCCGCTCGTTCTCGGTCACGACGTGGCGGGCGCGCCGCCACGCGATGTCGTCGAGGTGATGGCGGGCGCGGCCGACATCGTCGAGTGTGGCATCTCGCAACGGGCCGATCACCGACTCCGCCCGGGCGCACTCGGCGACTCGATCGGCATAGGCGGAGCCGACGAGCGTGCGATGTGCGACGAACTCGACGACCACGTCGACATCTCCGGGGACGGGCACCTGGGTGATGTCGAGTGTGTGGCAGTCGATCATCGTGGCATGGCCGGCGGTGCCGGCAGCGATGCAGAGTTGGTCCATGATTCCCGTCGGCACCCCGGTTGCGGCGTGCTCGGCGCGCTGGGCCGCACGCGCCAGATCGGTGGGCAGGCCGTCGAATCCGAGTGCGAGCCCGACGGCGCATTCGAGTGCCGCACTCGACGACAGACCGGCACCGGCGGGGATGTCGGAGCTCACCGACCCGTGGATGCCGACCGATGTGCCCAGCTCGGCCGCCATCGCCGCCACGTATCGACCCCACAGCGGAGTCACGGCGCCAGGCTCGACGTCGATCGGCAGGCTGAGCTCGATCGGGTCGGGGTCGGCGTCCGACGTCAGGGTGACCCGATCGGTGCCAGGGGTGTACCCGATGGTGGTGCCGCGATCGATCGCCATCGGGAAGACGAGGCCCCCGGTGTAGTCGGTGTGATCACCGATCAGGTTCACGCGGCCGGGTGCGTGCACCGCGTGTGTCCACCTGTCGTTCTCCGTCACGGATGCACCGTAGCGAGACGCTCCGTTTGTCGTTCGGCCGAAGCGCTCTGCAACACTCAGCCGAATGCCACGCGCAGCGCTCTCATCGGGGATCGAACTCGAGTTCACCACCACCGGCGACCCGTCGCATCCGCCGCTCCTGGTCGTCAACGGCTACACGTCGCAGATGATCTCGTGGCAGCAGGGCTACGTGGAACAGCTCGTCGCCCAGGGTCTGTTCGTGATCCAATTCGACAATCGCGACGTCGGGCTGTCGAGCAAGCTCGACGGTCGAGAGGTCGCCCCGGCGAAGGTGCTCTCGGCGATCCTCGCTGGTGAAGTGGTGCCTCCCGTGCCCTACACACTGTCCGACATGGCCGCAGACGGGATCGGTCTGCTCGATCACCTCGACATCGCTCGGGCGCACATCGTCGGCAACTCGATGGGCGGGATGATCGTGCAGACCATGGCCATCGAGCATCCCGATCGCATCGCCAGTGTCACCTCGGTGATGAGCAGCACCGGCGATCCCCGGGTGGGCAAGCCCACCGCGGAGGCCCGCGAGGCACTGCTTGCCCCGTCGCCGCCCGATCGCGACGAGTACATCGCTGCAGCGTTGAACTCGAGGATCTGGGCATCGAAGCGATACTGCGACACCGACTGGCTCCAGGAGATCGCAGCGGCCCAGTACGACCGGTGCTTCTACCCGGAGGGGGCGACACGCCAACTCGCCGCGATCTACGCCTCCGGCGACCGCAGCGATCGCCTGGCCGAACTCGACGTGCCGATGCTGGTGATCCACGGTCGCGACGACACGCTGATCACACCGGACGGTGGTGAGCGCACCGCCGACCTCGTCCCGGGATCGAGCTATCTGCTGCTGTCCGACATGGGCCACGATCACCCTGCGCCGCTCTGGCCCGTCCTCGCCGAAGCGATCGGCGGCCACACACGAATTCACCCGATCCACCAACCGACCACGAACCGGAGTTGACACCAATGGCTGGACCTCTCAACGGCTACAAGATCATCGAGATCGCGGGCATCGGCCCGGGACCATTCGCCGCGATGCTGCTTGCCGACATGGGCGCCGAGGTGATCCGCGTCGAGCGGGCCGGCGCCGTACGCGGGCCCGTGCCGGACGGCCCTCACTACGACGTGCTGCTTCGAGGCCGCAAGAACGTGGCGATCGACCTCAAGAACCCCGAGGGGGTCGAGGCGTTGCTGACACTCGTCGAATCCGCCGATGCCCTCATCGAGGGGTTCCGGCCCGGCGTCATGGAGCGGCTCGGGGTCGGCCCCGATGTGTGCCTCGAACGAAACCCGAAGTTGGTCTTTGGGCGGATGACCGGCTGGGGGCAGGAGGGGCCGTACGCGCAGGCTGCGGGCCACGACATCAACTACATCTCGCTGGCAGGTGCTCTTGCACACTTCGGTCGGGCAGGTGAGGCGCCGGTGCCGCCGCTGAACATGGTCGGCGACTTCGGCGGGGGTGGCATGTTCCTGGCCTACGGGGTGGTGTGTGCCCTGCTCGAGGCGCAACGCAGCGGCGAGGGTCAGGTGGTCGACACCGCCATGGTCGACGGTGCCGCAGTGCTGATGTCGATGTTCTGGGCGTTCAAGTCGATCGGCATGCACGACGAGAACTCGCCCGGGACGAACCTGCTGGACACGGGCGCCCACTTCTACGACGTGTATCGATGCAGCGATGGCCGCTACATCTCGCTCGGATCGATCGAGCCGCAGTTCTACGCCGAACTGCTGCGGCTCACGGGGTTGGAAGGTGACGAGCAGTTCGCCAACCAGATGGACAGAGCCGAGTGGCCCGCCCTCAAGAACCGACTCACCGAACTGTTCGCACAGAAGACCAGCGACGAATGGTGTGAGTTGATGGAGGCCACCGACGTGTGCTTCGCCCCCGTGCTCACGATGAGCGAGGCCGCCGAGCATCCGCACAACGTGGAACGCGAGACGTTCATCGACGTCGCCGGCACCGTGCAGCCCGCACCTGCGCCACGATTCAGCCGCACCCACCCCGAGGTGGCGATGCCGCCGGCGCACGCCGGTGCACACACACGGGAGGTGTTCGAGGCGTGGGGGGTCGATCCGTCATCGATCGACGCCTGGTCCGATTCCGGAGCGATTCGGCAAGCCGGCTGATTGGATGCGTCGGATGTCGACGCTCGTGTGCTTCCACGCCCATCCCGACGACGAGATCATCAGCACCGGCGGCACCATTCCGCGTGCGGCCGCCGAGGGGCACCGGGTCGTGCTCGTCGTTGCGACGAACGGCGACCACGGCGAAGTCCCCGACGACCTGGCTGCGGGTGAATCGCTGGTCGACCGGCGACGAGCCGAAACCGAGGCGTCGGCGCAGGTGTTGGGCATCGACCGTGTCGTGTGGTTGGGCTACACCGACTCGGGCATGACCGGGTGGGAGCAGAACGGCCACCCGAACAGCTTCCACCTCGCCGACACCGACGAGGCCGGCGCCCGGCTCGCCGAGGTGCTGCGCTCCGAGGAGGCCGACGTCCTCACGATCTACGACTGGCACGGCAACTACGGCCATCCCGACCACATCGCTGTGCACCGCGTGGGGTTGGTGGCGTCACATCTGGTACCCGACGTGCGAGTGCTCGAGGCGACGATGAACCGCGACGCGTTCGTTCGCATGGTCGAAGCGGCACGAGAAGCCGGCGAGCCGATGGGCGGCACGGACAGCGAGCAGGACGAATTCGATCCGACCGGCCCGGCCGACGACGGGAATCCGATGGGAACGCCCGAAGCCGAGCTGACGCTGTCGGTCGACGTGTCCGCTCAACTCGAGGCCAAGCGCAACGCCATGCGTTGTCACGCCAGCCAGATCGAGGACACGTCGTTCTTCCTGCAGATGCCCGACGAGGCGTTCGCGGCGGCTTTCGGCATCGAATGGTTCATCGAACACGACGGGCGACCACCGGTGCGTACCGGCTGGATCTTCCCGGCCTGAACGGGTTGCCGGGGTCGGTCTGGTCGAGTCGCACGCACGCTGCGGGTCGTTCCGTGTGCCGGTGAGTCGACTCGTCGGACCGGCGTGACGCCGAGGTCCGCCGATCTTCGGGCAGACTCGGACATGATGTCGGTCATGATTCGGCGTACCTGTGCTCTGCTGCTCGCGAGCGGAATGATTCTTGCGGCCTGTGGCGGGTCCGACGACGACACCGCCTCGACCACCGAGTTCACCCTGGTGGTGCCAACGTCCTCGACGTCGACCACCACCACATCGACGACCACCTCCACGACCACGACGTCGACGACCACCACAACCACGGTGGCGCCGGCCACCACCGTGGCGCCGAGTACCACGGCGGCCGATCCAGCGGTCAGCGAACTGCTGCTCAGCGGCGACGGCATCGGCACCGCCGGCTTCGGAGCCGACCCCAACGGTGTGGTCGAGTACATCAACTCGTACCTGGGTCCGCCGAGCAACGACACCGGCTGGATCGACCCGCTCACGATCGGGCTCTGCTCGGGCGACGAGCTGCGACAGGTGTCGTGGGGTGTGCTCACGCTGCTGTTCGGGGATGTCTCCGAAGTCGTCGAAGGACGTCGGCACTTCTTCGGCTACGGCTACGGCGAGCAGGGCGAGATCGGCAGCGCTCCGGTCGGCCTCCAGACGACGCGCGGCGTGATGATCGGCTCTCGGGTCATCGACGTGACAGCGGCCTACCCTGCCGCCACCATCAACCCCGAAGACGACTTCACCCCGCCGTTCTTCTTCGTCAACGACAGCCTGCGAGGATTTCTCACCGGCGTTTCCGACGACGCAACGGTCACCGCCATCCTCGGTGGCGGCGACTGCGGTATCTGATCGCTGCGGACCGTCGGACCCACCGTGGCGCTGTACGACCTGCATCGTGACCTCGCATGGTTCCTCGTGCTGTCGAACGCCGCGGTCGGCGTCTGGGCGCTCGGAGCGCACCTCGTTCCGAGACTGCGTGTCCGACCGTTGTGGTGGGCGGTGATCGTGGCGCAGCTGTCCGCGTTTGCCATCGCCATCGTCGGAGTGCTGATGCTCGATCGGTACGACCTCGAACTCGACCAGTTCCATGCGCTGTACGGCTTCAGCTGCATCGTTGCGGTCGGGATCCTCTACAGCTACCGGGGGAGCCCGTTCGTGAAGGACAAGGTCTACCTGCTCTACGGGCTCGGCAGCCTGTTCATCATGGGCCTGGGAATCCGGGCGATGTACCTCGGCACGCATTCACCCTTCTCGCTGTAGCGAGTCGGTTGCGGCCGGCGCATTCAGAAGCCGGAGACGCCGATCCCCTGTGGCAGCTTGGCAGGATCCCACGACAGGTGGGCGAGGCCCTGCTGGCAGGCAAAACGATCGGTCATGCCGGCGACGTAGGCAACCGCAGCGCGTAGCGCTTCGGGGCCGCCGGCGTCGACGTAATCGGCTCGTTCGCCGAGCGCAGCGACGGTCGTCTGGTGGGGGATCGCATGTGGCCGGTCGGCGTAGTGCTCGACGAGCGCACGCAACAGCGACACCACCGCTGCTGCCTGCTGTTGGCTGGCCGGACGCAGATACACGTACTCGTAGTTGAAGCGGCGGAACTCGGCGAGCGCCTCGGCGATGTCGGGCAGCATGCCGACCCGGCCGGTTGCCGTGGTCGCAGCCACCATCGCCCTGACGAAGGTGCCGAGCTGACCCGATCGATCGCGTCCGCAACGCTCGGCGACCACCGGGGGCAGCATGTCGGCGGTGACGATGCCTGCGGCGACGGCATCTTCGAAGTCGTGGCACACATAGGCGATTCGGTCTGCCCACGAGACCACTTCACCCTCCGGCGTCCTCGGGGCCGGCAGGCTCCACGAGTGATTGCGGATGCCGTCGAGGGTCTCGGCGCACAGGTTGAGCGGCGCCAAGGTGATGTCCGCGCCCCACGGCGCATGGTCGAACCCGCCGTCGAGATAGGGCGACAACGCGTCCTCGCTGGCGTGCCCACCGGGACCGTGCCCGCAGTCGTGGCCGATCGCCATCGCCTCGACCAAGGGTACGTTGAGGCTCAGCGACTCGGCGACCGAGCGTGCGACCTGGGCGACCTCGAGGGCGTGCGTCATCCGGGTGCGCTGATGGTCGTCGGGAAAGACGAACACCTGCGTCTTCCCGGACAGCCGACGAAACGCAGAGTCGTGCAGGATGCGGTCGCGGTCGCGTTCGAAACAGGTGCGGAACGGATCAGGGGCCTCGTCGACGGCACGGTGACCGGCACCGCCCGAACGTGTGGCGTTCGTGGCGAGTGTGGCTTCCTCACGTTCCTCTCGGGCAGCGCGGGTGCGTACGGCCGCATCGCCGACAGTGGCGTGGGAATCGGCGTGTGCCACGACCACATCGTCGGCGCCGTGCCCGGTCATCGTGGCCGCCCACCGCTCGGCCCGTTCGTCTGCCGCGTCGGGGAACGGGAGGTCGACCATGGCAAAACGATACGAGATGGCGTCGCGTCGGGGGCGTTAGCCTTCGAGAAATGTCCCAGTTCGTCGACGAGTGCCAACTGAACGTGCGTGGTGGCGATGGCGGCGCCGGCTGTATCAGCTTCCGACGCGAGGGCCCCGAGGCAATGGGTGGCCCCAACGGCGGCGACGGCGGCAACGGGGGAGACGTCTGGCTGGTTGCCGACCACAACGTGTCGTCGCTGCTCGCCTTTCGCGACCATCCACACCGTCGGGCCGACAGCGGGGTGCACGGCAAGGGCAAGGACATGCACGGTCGCCGTGGCGAGTCGCTCGAGATCAAGGTGCCGATGGGCACGGTGGTGTTCGACATGTACTCGGGCGACGTCCTGGCCGAGTTGGTCAACCATGGCGACCGGTGGCTGTCCGCCGCAGGCGGTCGGGGAGGGCGTGGCAACGCCAAGTTCCTGTCGAACAAGCGTCGTGCACCGAGCTTCGCCGAGCAGGGCGAACACGGCGAGCAACGCTGGCTCCGTCTCGAACTGCGTTTGATGGCCGACGTGGCCCTCGTCGGCTTCCCGAACGCCGGCAAGTCGACGTTCATCAGCGTCGTCTCGGCCGCGAAGCCGAAGATCGCCGACTACCCGTTCACCACTCTCGAACCCAACCTGGGTGTGGTTCGCGTCGACGACGCCACCGAGTTCGTCGTCGCCGACATCCCCGGGCTCATCGAGGGTGCGAGCGAAGGAAAGGGCCTCGGGCATCAGTTCCTTCGCCACATCGAACGCGCCCGCGTGCTGTGCCTCCTGGTCGAT
Organism: Ilumatobacteraceae bacterium; assembly: GCA_963848145.1. GTDB lineage: Bacteria > Actinomycetota > Acidimicrobiia > Acidimicrobiales > Ilumatobacteraceae > Sva-07. Next base: position 145,669 of record CAWKCN010000034.1, on the reverse strand, counting down.
CTTGCGCCGATGGACGGTGCCGGCCCGCAGGAACAGGAGCGCATACTCCTGCACGAACTGGGTGCGTACCGACCCGACCTGCTCGACCGGCCGCGTGTCGTCGTCGGAACCAAAGCCGACGCGGTGCAGCCCGACGAACTCGAGGCACTGGGGTGGGACGGGGCGATCATGTCGTCGGTGACCGGGCAAGGCGTTTCCGACGTCGTGGGGCAGCTGGCTCGCGAAGTACACGACGCCCGCCAGGCCACCGAGTGGGAAGAAGGCGTCGTGGTGCTGCGGCCCGAGGCCAGCGGTGCGGCGGTGGAACGCATCGGCGACGGTGAATTCCGGTTGCTCGGGCGCGACGTCGAGCGCGTGGTCGCCCTCAACGACGTCACCACACCGGAGGCGTTGTCGTACATCGACTATCGCCTCGACCGTCTCGGCGTGCCGAAGATGCTGTCGAAGGCGGGCGCCCGCGAGGGCGACGTGATCTGGATCGGCGAGTTCAGCTTCGAGTACTCGCCGGATCTCTGACGATGCGCGTTGTTGCCAAGATCGGAACGGCGTCGATCACCGACGATCGTGGAGCGATCGACATCCGAGCGGTCGCGAAGCTCTCCGACGAGGTCGCCGCCCTCCGCTCGGGCGGCCACGAGGTGATCATCGTGTCCTCGGGTGCCGTCGCAGCCGGTGTTGCAGCGCTCGGAATGGCCGAGCGTCCGACCGACATCCAGACGCTCCAGGCGATCTCGGCAGCCGGCCAGAGCCGGCTGGTCGAGGCCTACAACCAGGAACTCGCCCGACACGGCCTCGTCGGCGCCCAGGTGCTGCTCGATCCCCACGACTTCGTCGACCGCACGCAGTACCTGCATGCCCGCAGCACGATCGACCGGCTGCTCGAACTCGGATGCGTGCCGGTGGTCAACGAGAACGATGCGATCGCCAACGACGAACTCCGCTACGGCGACAACGACCGTTTGGCGGCGCTGTTGGCGAACAGCGTGCACGCCGACGTGTTGGTGCTGCTGACCGACATGGACGGCGTGTACACCGCCGATCCCCGCCGTGATCCGTCGGCGTCGCTGATCCCGCTCGTTCGCGTCGGCGATCCGCTGTTGGCGGTGCGGGCCGAGTCGGGTGGCAGCGGCCGTGGGAGCGGTGGGATGGCGTCGAAACTCACCGCAGCGCGCATGGCGTCGTGGTCGGGGCTGCGCAGCGTGATCGCCCGGGCATCGCGTGACGAGGTGTTGTCCGGTGCCGTTTCGGCCGAACTGGTCGGAACGACGTTCGAGGCGCACGACAGAACTCTGTCGGCGCGCAAGCTGTGGATTGCGTTCGCAGCGGAGGCGATGGGCGTCGTCGAGGTCGACGCGGGCGCCGAGCGAGCCTTGACCGACCGCCCGAACAGCCTGCTCCCGGCGGGTGTGTCGGCGGTGCGCGGTGAGTTCGGCGAAGGCGACGCCGTCGACATCGTCGGACCCGATGGGCGTGCGTTTGCGCGCGGGCTCGCAGCGATGGGCTCGGAGGTGGCCAGGAACGTGGTTGGCCTACGGACGCCGAATCTGCCCACCGGCGTCAACCACGAGGTCGTCCACCGCGACGACCTCGTCGTGCTCCCCACCTGAATCTCCCGTTTGTGTTGCAGTTCGGGCGACCCGGGTCGCCCGAACTGCAACACAAACGGCAATGGAGTCGGCGGAGGCGTCAGCGGGGGAGAGGGAGACGCCGGCGAACGGCGTCGAGCTCGGGTGCCCGGAGCAGCGTCAACACCCCGACGTAGACCGTGGCCCCCACGACACCACCGACCGCGATGCGTGCGACCGCGTCGGCACCGGCGTTGCCGCCGACCTGTTGGGTGACCAACCAGATCGCTTCGGCCATCAGGACCGCAGCCAGCAGCATGCGGGCGATGCTCGCCAACAGGGCCTTGACCTCGAAGCCGGGCACTTTGTAGCTCAGGATCTGCATCGCCCAGACCGACGACACCACGTACGCGAGCGCGAAGGCCAACCCGAGGCCGAGCACGCCGTACCTCTCGACGAGGACGAACGCCAGCACGATGTTGATGGCATTCTCGACGACGTTGACCTTGAACGGCGTCTTGGTGTCCTTGTGGGCGTAGAAGCCGCGGAGGACGAACATGTAGATCGAGAACGCTCCGAGGCCGAGCGCCAGCCCGGCGAGGGCGCGCTGGGCGGCGTCAGCGTCCTCGGCGGAGAACTCCCCTCGCTGGAGGAGCGCTCCGATGATCGGTTGTCGCAGCACGAAGATCGCGACACCGGCCGGGATCGTGAACAGCGCCGTCATCCGCAATCCCAGCGATGCCTGATCGACGAAGCCGGTGCGGTCGCGCCGGGCCACCGATCGCGACATCTCCGGCTGGAACGTGGTGGCGATCGACACCGCCAGCAGGCCGTGGGGGAGCACGAAGAACGTGAAGGCATTGATGTAGGCGGAGGCATCGCTCGATCCGGGCTCGGCCAGGTTGCGCACGAACAGCAGCGCGACCTGGTTCGCGACGACGAACCCGATCGTCCAGAACGACAGCGACAGCAACTTGCGGACCGCCGGATGCTTGAAGTCGAAGTTCGGTCGGAACGCAAAGCGGGTGCGTGCCATTGCAGGCAGGAGCACGATGGCCATCGACGCGATTCCGATCGTGGCGCCCAGACCGAGCGTCCACCGAAGGCGGTCGTCGGTGAGCACCTGCTCGAGTTGCCAGTCGGCCGAGCCGGGGTTGGGCAGCGACAAGAGGAAGGCGATGATCACCAGGTTCGGCAGGATCGGGCTCCACGCCGCGGCGAAGAAGCGACGCCGACTGTTGAGGAACGCGTTCGCGAGCCCGGTGAGTCCGTAGAAGAAGATCTGGATCAGGAAGATCCGGGCGAGCGTCGTGCCGACCTCGCGGTACACGTCCGCGTCGACGCCGTCGGCCACGTTCACCGAGTACAGCCCGAAGATCAACGGTGCGGCGATGACCGCCACAGCGGTGAGCGCACCCATCAGCACGACCGACACCGTCAGCACCACGTTGGTCGCTTCGTCGTCGTCCTGCTCGACGAAGGTGGAGAACAGGGGCACCAGGGTGGCCGACAGCAACCCTCCGAGGAGGAGGTCGTACACGATGTTCGGGGTCTCGTTGGCGATCAGGTACCCATCGGTCAGCGCCGTCTGGCCGAGCACGTAGCCCAGTACGACGATGCGGAGCAGCCCGGTGAGCCGAGAGATGGCCGTGCCGCTGGCAACGACGACGTTGCTCCGCAGCAGTCCACTCATCCGGGCGAACGCTAGTGCTGCTGTGCGGTCGGACCGGGCACACCCTGATCACACCGGGCCACCGTGTCGCTTCAGCCCTCGGGCGTGACCGTCCACACGAGGAGTGGGTGACGGTTGCGGCGCCGCCGTGGGCGGTCAGGATCCGGGAGGGCTCGAAGCTCGGTGAGTACGGGGTCGACCACTCGTTCCCACGTTGCGTCGTCGATGTCGAACATCGACGAGTAGATGCGCTGTTCGATGCCCGCGATCTGTTCGCTGACCGAGCTGGAGAACTCGTCCCAACCCGTGAAACCGTCGTGCTCGAGTGTCAGGCCCGGCACGTCGGCGGCAGCCAGCCGATCTCTCGGAAGCCGCTCAGGGCGGAGCGCGGCCAGCCCGTCGAAGATCGACGACATCTCGTCGCCCGGTGCGTACTCGCCATTGGACAAGATCGTGATCACACGGCCGCCTGGTCGGACCACTCGAGCTGCCTCGGCCAGTGTCGAGATCGGATCGGGGACCAGCTGGAGTACCCAGACGAAGAGGGCCGTGTCGACCGATGCGTCGGCGAGGGGCAGGCGATCGACGTCCGCCACCGCCACGCGGGGACCGATGCGCTCGACGGCGGCGCGCATCATCGCGTCGCTCAGGTCGACGCCGACGACGTCGACACCGTGCTTGCGGAGGCCGCCGGCGATCACGCCGGTTCCGACACCCAGCTCGACGACCCGCCGGCCGTCGACCCACGTAGCGAGTTCGGCGGCGAAATGGTCACCACGGCGCTCACCGCCGCGTGTCTCGTCGTAGATGGTGGCGACTCGATCGAACGATGTTCCGGGCATGGAATCGCACCGTAGAACATCCCAATTGACCCGCGGGTCAAGGCTGCGGGTAGCGTGCGATGCCATGACCACCACGGATGCCGGGGCGCCCGGGAGCACCACCAACCGTTTCGAGAGCGTGCAGTCGGTGCGTGACGCGCTCCGCGACGTCAACTACCTGGCAGACGAGGGCATCGCCGGCGTGGCGTACCTCGCTGACCGTCTCGCCAAGCCGGTCCTCGTCGAGGGTCCGGCCGGCACCGGCAAGACGCAGCTCGCGAAGTCGATCGCCGAGATCACCGACGCCCGGCTGATCCGTTTGCAGTGCTACGAAGGTCTCGACGAGAGCAAAGCGCTCTACGAATGGAACTACAAGAAGCAGCTGCTCCGCATCCAGACCGAGCGCGGCGAGCAGGGTGAGGACTGGACCGAGATCAAGGACGACATCTTCTCCGACGAGTTCCTGCTCACCCGTCCACTGCTCGAGGCGATCACGGCCACCGACCCGGTCGTGTTGCTGATCGACGAGGTCGACCGCGTCGAGGTCGAGACCGAGGCGTTGCTGCTCGAGATCCTCTCCGACTACCAGGTGTCGATCCCCGAGCTCGGCACGATCACCGCCACGCAGATCCCGCTGGTGTTCCTCACGTCGAACAACACCCGTGAGCTGTCCGAAGCGCTCAAGCGCCGTTGCCTGTACCTGCACGTCGACTATCCGCACCTCGATCGCGAGAAGGAGATCGTGCTGGCGAAGGTGCCCGACATCACCGAGCACCTCGCCGACCAGGTGGCTCGCATCGTCCGCTCGATTCGCCAGCTCGACTTGAAGAAGGCGCCGAGCGTCTCCGAGACGCTCGACTGGGCTCGCACGCTGATGTTGCTCAACATCGACAACATCGACGAGCAGACCGCCAAGGACACACTCAACGTCCTGCTCAAGTACCAGACCGACATCGCCAAGGCCGCCAAAGAGCTCTCGGTCGACGACTGAGCGCCCCGACGGACTGACCAATGCTCGACCTGCTCAACGGCTTCGTCGTCGAACTTCGCAATGCGGGGCTGCCCGTCAGCCTCACGGAGAACCTCGACGCCATGGAGGCCGTGCAGCACATCCCGATCGAGGACCGTGAGGCGTTCAAGTACGCACTCGGCGCCACGCTGATCAAGAACCACGCCCATTGGCGCAGTTTCGAGACGGTGTTCGAGGTGTACTTCAGCCTGCGTGGTCCCGAGTACAAGCTCGTTCAGGACGGCGACGACGACACCGACATCGACGAACTCTGGCGCGAGCTGCAGGAACAGCAGCAACAAGAGGGCCAGGGTGGCGCCGGGGGGATGGACAACCTCACCCCCGAAGAGATCGCCCAGATGCTCATGTCGGCGTTGATGAACGGCGACCAGGGGATGATGCGGGCGATGGCCAAGCAGTCCGTCCAACGATTCGCCGGGATGGAGCCGGGTCGCCCGGTCGGTGGCACGTACTACCTGTACCGCACACTGCGCAATCTCGACCTCGACGGCATGCTCGAGAAGATGATGGACCAGGCCCGCCAGGAGGCCGACGGCGAACTGACGTCGCTGGAGGAGCGCCTCGAGAAGGAAGAGTTCGAGGACCGGATCGACAAGTTCAAGGGTGAGATCGAGTCCGAGATCCGCCGCCGACTGGTTGCCGACCGCGGTGCTGAGGCGATGGCCAAGACGTTGCGCAAGCCGCTTCCCGAAGACGTCGAGTTCATGCACGCCTCTCGCGACGAGATGCAGGCGCTGAAGAAGTCGCTGTACCCGCTCACCCGCAAACTCGCGGCGCGCCTCGCCCGGAAACGCCGGCACGGCCGCAAGGGCCCGCTCGACTTCCGCAACACCGTGCGGCACTCGCTGAGCTACGGCGGCGTGCCGGCAGAGCCGAAGTTCAAGTATCCGCGCCCGGCCAAGCCCGAGTTGATCGTCGTCGCAGACATCTCCGGGTCGGTCGCAGCGTTCGCCCGGTTCACCCTGATGCTGGTGTATGCGATCCAGAACCAGTTCAGCAAGGTCCGTTCGTTCGTGTTCATCGACGGCATCGACGAGGTGACCGACTACTTCAAGGCGACCGAGGACATCACCGAGGCGATCCATCGGGTCAATACCGAAGCCGACGTCGTGTGGGTCGACGGCCACTCCGACTACGGCCATGCCTTCGAGGTGTTCTGGGAACGCTACGGCAAGGACATCGGACCGAAGTCGACCGTGCTCCTGCTCGGCGATGCGCGCAACAACTACCACGCCAGCCAGGCGTGGGTCGTCAAGGAGATCGCCCAGAAGGCCCGCCACGTCTACTGGTTGAACCCCGAGCCGCGCAGCTACTGGAACACCGGCGACTCGATCGTCGGCGAGTACGGCACCCACACCGATGGCGTCTACGAGTGCCGCAACCTGCGCCAGCTCGAAGCGTTCGTCGAGAAGCTCGCCTGAGCTGTCCGCTGCCCCCTGGCCGGAAGCGATGAGCGACCACACCAGATCTGCGGGGTTCGCTCATCGCTCGTAGGCTCGGCTCGTGACCCCGCTGGACACGCTGCTCGAGGCACTCGTCGGGCACGATGATGCGCTGGTGCTGGGCACCGGTCAGTCGGTGATTGCGGAGGGCCTCGGCGCGTCGAGGGGTCGAGATCGAGGCGGTGCGTGGTGACTGGCCGAGCATCCAGCTGCCACGCCGGTTCTCGCTCGTGATCGTCGAGTCACCCGAGCGGGCCGATGATGTCGCCGCAATGGTCCACTGTGCGTCACAACACGTCAGCCCCGGCGGCGAGCTCGTGGCGGTGGCAGCACCGACCGCGGACATCGCCGATCGTTTCGATCTACGCGAGTTCGACCGTGTCTCCGTCGAAGGCGCAACCGTCGTCCGGTACGGCCGCACGACGCGTGTGACGATCCACGACAGGGTGTTCGCTGCTCGGTCCCGCATCGGTCGCATGACGCCGACCGAGCTCGCCGCGCGTCTCCTCGGTGACCGCCCGCCCACCGTGGTCGACACCCGTACGGCGACCGATCGCGGCCGCTTCGGGGTGATCGCCGGCTCGATCCACGTCCCGCGCACGCTCGTCGAATGGCATCTCGACCCGGCCAACGGCTACCGGCACGAGTCGGTCGTGTCGTTCGAGCAGCCACTCGTGCTGGTCTGCAACGGCGGGTACAGCTCGTCGCTGGCAGCGGAGAGCCTGCTCGACCTCGGCTTCGCCGACGTCGGCGACCTCATCGGCGGTATCCGGGCGTGGGTCGACGCCGGATACGGGGTGGTCGAACCCGACCACTCGCACCTCGACATCTGAGGTCGAGCTCAGCCAGCCGTCGGGCGACGGCGCCGCCGCAGCCTCGCCGACCGGCCCCGTGCCATCGCCGCCCACTCCCGTGGCAGATGCGCAAGGGTCGACAGGGCGAAGTCGTCAGCGGCCTGGCGGATGAGTTCGGCATGCGACGGATACGGGTGCACCATCGAGAACAACCTGCGGAGGCCGATGCCGTTGTCGATTGCGATCGTGAACATCCCGATCAGGTCGCTGGCCCCCGGCCCGACGATTGCGGCGCGCAGGATGCGGCCCGTGAACCGTTCGACATCGACGACGAGGCGACCGTCAGCGATGTCGTCGGTGTAGCCGCGGTCGACATCTGTGTGGTCGACGACGATCCGGCGGCGTGAGCGGGCGGGGACGGCGGCGAGCTCGTCGAGGGTCATCCCGACCGACGCCACCTCGGGCTCGCCGTAGATGGCATTCGGGATCGCCCCAACGCTGCCGAGCTTGGGCAGCCGCGGGAGGGCGATCGCCCTGACCGCTCGACGCCCGACAGCGCCCGCCCCATGCGTGGTGAGGGTGTTGCCGGTGACGTCGCCGACGGCCCAGATGCCTTCGGCCGACGTGCGACCCCAGTCGTCGGCCACGATCCCTGCCGGGCTGGCGGCGACACCGGCCCTCGCGAGCTCCAAGCCGTCGATGCGGGGTCGTCGGCCGACCGCCAGCAGGACCCGGTCGATGTCCTCGACGAGGGTGCCGTCGGCGAGGTGAGCGGTGGTGCCGTCGAACCGCTCGACCGGGGTGCCGAGGTGCAGTCGAACGCCCTGTGACCGTAGTGACCGTTCGACCACCTCGGTGATCAGTGGGTCCTCCGTGGGCAGGAGACGGTCCTGGAGTTCGACGAGGTCGACGCGCGTGCCGAGGGCCGCGAACGCAGTCGCCATCTCGATCGCGATCGCTCCGCCTCCGACGATCAGCAGCGCACTCGGCGGAGACTCGAGCTCGAAGAGCTCATCGTTGGTGACCCTCAGGTCGGGGTCGAGCCCGTCGATCTCGAAGATGAGCGGCCGCGATCCGCCGGCGATCACGACGTGCTCGGCTCGCACGAACTGGGCGATCGCCCCGTCGTCGACCCGGACCACGTGTGGGTCCCGGGACGACGTGAGCGACGCCCAGCCGCGAACGAGGTGGATCCGCTCGTGCTCGGCGATCTCGACGTCTTCGCGGGCAGCCAGATCGTCACGTTTGGCACGGGTCCAGTCGAGTGGGTGCTCGATGCCGTTCCGGGCGGCGTGCAGCAGCGACTTCGAGGGGATGCAGCCGACGTTCGTGCAATCGCCACCGATCGTGCCGCCCTCGATCAGCACGACGTCGTGGCCGAACCCGGCCAGACCGATCGCCAGGGTCAGCCCGCCGGATCCGGCACCGATGACGGCGGCTCGGTACGTGCGGGTTGGGTCGTGACCGATCATGTGGATGCCGCCTTGCTGGTGGTGCCGGTGGGAGCCGAGTCGCCTGCGGGCTGGCGCCGTCGCAGCAGGCGGGCGAGGACGAGGCTGATCACGAAGATGACGAGGCTGATCACCAGGGTTGCCGGGTCGATGCCGCCGATGCCGTCGTCGACACGGTCGATCGAGGCACCGAGGAGCACGAACGAGACCGTACCCGGTAGCGATCCGATCGCCGTCGCCAGGAGGAACGCCGTCCAGCGCAGCCGCAGCATTCCCGAGACGTAGTTGACCAGGTCGTACGGGAGGAACAGCAGCCGCATGATCAGCACGGTCTCGAAGCTGTGGTCGCGCATTCGGTTGGACCATCGCTGCACGAACGTTGCTGTGTCGTTTGCAGTGGTGCTGTCGTCGTCACCTGGCGCACGCCCGAGGAGACGGCCGACGCCGTAGGCGATCATCGCGGAACCGTTGGCGGCGATCACGACCACGATCACGCCGAGCACCGGACCGAACAGGATGCCGCCCACGATCGTGAGGATCGAGGCCGGGAACAGCACGATCGGGCGAGCGAGGTAGACGAGGACGTAGGCGAAGATGCCCCACCACGATCCCCCGACGGCGTCGATGAATCGTTGGGCCGTCTCGGTGGTCGTCAGCCCGTTCGACGACTGGTAGATCTGCCACGCCGCGATCGCCGCGATCCAGATGCTCGCCACGGCCCCTCGTTGCAGCCACACCATCGTTGGCGACGATCGTGGGCGGTCGATCTCGACGTCGACAGCGCTCACGTGAGCACCTTCCTCGCCCACCACAGGCGTTCGGCGATCGTGAGCGTGACCGCGCCGGCCATCACCGCCAGCACCGTGACGGCACCGCTGGACCAGGCGAGCGCGAGCGTGAAGAACACGATGGTCTCGGTCCCTTCGACGAGCCCGCGAGGCATCACTGTGCTGGTGGTCGCGCCCGTTGCAGCGGCGCCCTGCGACCGTTTCTCGAGCAGTGCGGCGAGGTAGGTCCACGAGACGGCATTGACGTAGAACGTGGCAAGCAGCACCGCAACGGTGATCCACGCAGCCCGGGTGTCGAGGCCCGCCGCGATGCCGATCGGGATTGCTGCGTAGCCGATGGTGTCCGCCACCATGTCGACGAGCCCACCGCGGTCGCTGGAGATGCCCCGCTGACGGGCGACGGCGCCGTCGAGACCGTCGGCGAGCCGACTCAGCAGCCATGCGGCGACGGCGATCACGGCCAGCTGCTGCCAGGCAGCCATGGCTGCGCCGACTGCGAGCAGCAGCGCCGCGACCGAGATCGTGAGGGGTGAGATGCTGCCGACCGGCCCGCGAGTCAACGGTCCGAGCAGGCGATCCTTCGCCGGGCGCAGTCGTCCATCGAGCATTCTCAGGTCGTAACCGGCCGGTCGGGCCCCGCGTTCCCGAGCCCGGCCGTGTTTCGACTTTGGTCACCGACGCGCCGGCTGCCCGGCAGGTGGCGGACCGATCGCTGCCGAGCGCGATCACGCAACGCATCAGAGTGTGCCACTGCTGCGCCCACTCGCCGGTTCGATACCAGACGTCGACCTGTTCTGCGAGTTCTTCGCACCCCGACGCAAGGTCGGCGAGCGATCTCGAGCGTTGGCCCTGCCGTGCCCGCACTGGAGCAGGTCGTCGCCGACGTGCTGCGCCCGCTGGTGGGGGAACTCGCCGGTGCGTCAGGAACGCTGGTAGTTCGGCGCTTCTTTGGTGATCGTCACGTCGTGCGGGTGGCTCTCCTCACGGCCGGCGGTGGTCACTCGCATCAAGCGAGCGCCTCGGAGCCCCTCGAGCGTGGCAGCCCCCGCATACCCCATGCCGGAGCGCAGGCCGCCGACGAGCTGATAGGCGACCTCGCCGAGCGGGCCGGCGTACGGTACGCGCCCCTCGATCCCCTCGGGCACCAGCTTGTTCGACCCTGCACCGACAGCGGTGGAACCGCCGGAGGACTGGCCGGTCGCGTAGCGATCCTGGCTGTCGCCGGTCATGGCTCCCATCGAGCCCATACCGCGGTAGCTCTTGTAGCGGCGGCCTTCGAACAGCTCCATGTCGCCCGGGCTCTCCTCGGTTCCGGCCAACAGGGAACCGAGCATCACCGTGGATGCGCCGGCAACGATCGCCTTGACGATGTCGCCCGAGAACGTGATGCCGCCGTCAGCGATGACCGGTACGCCGAGTTCACGTGCTCGCTTCGCGGTGAACCAGATCGCCGACAGCTGCGGCATTCCGGCACCGGACACCACACGTGTCGTGCAGATCGAACCGGCGCCGACGCCGACCTTGACTGCGTCTGCACCGGCTGTCGCAAGGGCTTCGACGCCGTCCTCGGTGACCACGTTGCCTGCGGTGACGGCGAGATCCGGCCACGACCCCTTGATTCGCTGAATCGCCTTGACGACGTTTGCCGAGTGGCCGTGCGCTGTGTCGATCGACACCGCGTCGACGCCCATGGCCGCAAGTGCTTCGACGCGCTCCTCGAGATCGTCGCCGACACCGACGGCGGCGGCGCATCGCAATCGGCCGCCGCTGTCGCGCGAGGCGTTCGGGAAGTCGAGCCGCTTCTGGATGTCCTTGACGGTGATCAGACCTGCAAGACGGCCCTCGGCGTCGACGAGCGGCAGCTTCTCGATGCGATGCTGCTGCAGGATCGACTTGGCCTGGTCGAGCGACGTGCCGACTTCGGCGGTGACCAGACCGTCGGCGGTCATGAACTCGGTGATCGGACGCTCGAAGTCGGACCCCTCGCAGAACCGGATGTCGCGGTTGGTCAGGATGCCGACGAGGCGACCGTCCGGGTCGGTGATCGGAACACCGGAGAACTTGAACCGGTGCATCAGGTCTTCGGCATCCTGCAACAGTGCGGTCGGCGGCAGTGTGACGGGGTCGGTGATCATGCCGGACTGCGACCGCTTGACCTTCTGGACTTCCGAGGCCTGATCGCTGATCGACATGTTCCGATGGATCACGCCGATACCGCCGTGGCGTGCCATGGCCACTGCCATGCGACCCTCGGTGACCTTGTCCATCGCAGCCGACACGAGCGGCACGGCCAGTTCGATGTCGCGGGCGAACGTGGCGGAGGTGTCGACGGCGTCGGGCAGCGTCTCGGAGTAACCGGGGATGACGACGACGTCGTCGAAGGTGAGTGCCTCGAAGCGGTCGAAGAAGTCGTCGTTGGGATTGGTGCGGTTCATGCGGAGACCTCCGTTGGGGCGGGTGCGGCGGAGCACAGTTGGCTGAGGGTGTCGACGAGCAGTTCGTGTTCGGTGGCGTGGACGACGGCGGCGAAGGCGTCGAATCCGGCGTCGACGTCGATCGGCACGGTGGCGGTACCGAGCACGGGACCGTCGTCGATGCCCTCGTCCGGCACGAGGTGCACCATCACACCGGTGTGCGAGCGACTTCCCTCGACCGCCTCGGCCCACGCACGCTCGATGGCGCCGGTGCCGGGGAGTTCGCCGGGAAGCGCCGGGTGGAGGTTGACCACCCGCTGCGGGAACCATCCGAGGAAGCTCATCGTGAGGATGCGCATCCAGCCGGCCAGCACGACCAGATCGGGGTCGAAGCCGGCGACGACGTCAGCGAGTCGGGCGTCGTAGTCGGAGCGTTCCTCGCCAGGATGCACGCCGACGTGTACTGCGGGGACACCCGCTGCGTCGGCACGCTGCAGGGCGAAGACATCGGGCTTGTTCGACACGACGGCGACGACTTCGGCAGCGAGGCGCTCGTCGGTGCAGGCGTCGATCATGGCCTGCAGGTTCGAGCCAGAGCCGGACACCAACACCACCAGTCGCTTGCGGCGGGCGGCGGAGGTTCCCATGCATCGAACCTACCGATCGGCCGGGCGGCCACTCGGCAACGTGAACGAAAAGTCACGTGACCCTGTTGTGTCAGGTCAGGTGGACCTGGCCGTTGCCGGGTGTCAGCCGGCCGATCACCCACGTCGGCTCGTCGATGATGGCTCGAAGCGCGTCGACCTGCTCCTGGGCAACGACGACGACCATTCCGATGCCCATGTTGAGGGTCCGGTACAGCTCTTCGGTGGACATCTGGGGCGTCAGCTCGCGTGTGAGTCGGAAGAGGGCGGACATCGGCCACGAACCCAATTCGATCGCGGCGTCGACATCGCTCGGGAGCACCCGCGGCAGGTTCTCCGGCAGCCCGCCGCCGGTGATGTGGGCGAGCGCCTTCACGTGGCCGGACTCGAGTGCCGGTCGCAGGACGTCGAGGTACGAGCGATGCGGCTCGAGCAACGTCTCGCCGAGCGATCGATCGAACCCGTCGGGTGTCACGTCCATCGGGATCCAGTCGAACACCTTGCGCAGCAGCGAGTAGCCGTTGGTGTGGGGACCGCTGGAGCCGATCCCGATCAACACGTCGTCGGCGGCGACATCGGGGCGCGGAAGCAGCTCGGAACGCTCTGCCACGCCGACCAGCGTGCCGGCGATGTCGAACGCTCCCGGTTGATAGACGCCAGGCATTTCGGCGGTCTCGCCGCCCAGGAGTGCACAACCAGCGGCACGGCAGGCGTCGGCCATCCCACGCACGACGTCGGCGACCATGTCAGCGTCGAGCACCGAGGCGGCGATGTAGTCGAGGAAGAACAATGGCTTGGCCGATTGCACGAGCACGTCGTCGATGCAGTGGTTGACGATGTCCATGCCGACGCCGCGCACCATCCCGAGGCGTGCGGCGAGTTCGACCTTGGTTCCGACACCGTCGGTGGACGCCACCAGTACCGGGTCGTCGAGGGCGGTGATCGCCTTCGCCGAGAACACCCCGCCGAAGGATCCGACCCCTTTGAGCACACCGTTGTCGTGGGTGGCTTCGACGGCAGCCTTCATCTCCTCGACGGCACGTGTGCCCTCGTCGATGTCGACCCCTGCGGCGGCGTACGAGGTCAGCTCGGCGCCGAGCGCACGCCATCCGATGTCGCGTCGGAACTGCATGCCGTCGAAGTGGATTCGATCGATGTGGTCGTAGGCGGCGGCGCGCGCCTCGGCGAGATCGAATCCCACACCGGTGATCGCGAGGACGCGCCCTCCGGCCACGTTTCCGTCGGGGTCGACGCCCGCGTCGAACCGAAGCGTGGTCGTGCCGTCGACGCCGATGGTGCCGCTGACCATCTCGTCGGTGATGTGGGCTCCCGGCACCGGGGCGTGGGGGTACCCGGCAGCCGCGGCGACGATCGTGAGCGCCGCTTGCGAACGCACGATCACCGGCAACTCGTCGAGCTGGCCCTGTGTGGCGAGCAGTGCGAGTTCCGCAAGATCGGTCTCGACGAGCGGGAGCACCGTCTGCGCCTCGGGGTCGCCGAAACGAACGTTGTACTCGATCAATCGCGGACCCTCGTCGGTGAGCATCAACCCAGCGAAGATCACTCCGACGTACGGGGTGCCGGCCGCGGCGTAGTGGTCGAGGACCGGCTGGACGAACTCGGCGACCAAAGCGTCGGCGTCGTACGGGACCGGAGCGGGGGCGTAGGCGCCCATGCCGCCGGTGTTCGGCCCGGTGTCGCCTTCACCGAGGCGTTTGTGGTCCTGAGCGAGCGGCAGTGCAACCGCCCGAACCCCATCGCAGAGGGCGAGCAGCGAGCATTCGGGACCGCGCAGCCGCTCCTCGAGCAGGAACGCCCCCTCGACCGATCGGATCGCCTCGATCGTCGCTGCGTCTCCGTCGGGCACCGTGACCCCTTTGCCGCCGGCGAGACCGTCGAGCTTGACCACGACCGGTCGATCGAGTCGACGCCACCACGCGATCGCTTCGTCGGCATCGTCGAACGATGCGAACCTCGGGCCGGGAACGCCGAGCGCAGTCGCCAGTTCACGGGCATGGCTCTTCGACGACTCGAGACGGGCCAGGTCGGCGGTCGGTCCGAAACAGGCGATGTTGCGTCGGGCGCACTCGTCGGCCACACCGGCCACGAGTGCCGCCTCCGGGCCCGGTATGACCAAGTCGGTGTCGTCCGTGGACGCGTCACCGAGTTCGGTTGTGAGGCGGACGTCGTGCCCGTGATGTCGGCACGCCCAGGCGATGGCCTGCTCGCGCCCACCGGCACCGATGACCACGACCCGCATCAGTGCGCACCTCGCCGTCGATCTCGTGAACAACTCCACTCCTGAGAGGAGAACGTGTTCACGAGAATGGGAAGGATCGTCACGCGAGGACGCCTTCGAAGGAGAGCTTTGCCTGGGCGTCGCCGACATGGATCGGGTACCTGCCCGTGAAACACCCGTTGCAGTACCCGTCGTCGTCACCGCTCTCGCGCTCGGCAACAGCGTGCATCATCCCGTCGAGCGACAGGAACGCCAGACTGTCGGCACCGATGTGCTCGCGCATCTCCTCGATGGTCATCCGGCCCGCGATCAGGTCGCCGTCGTGGCCCATGTCGACACCGAAGTGGCAGGCATGCGTGATCGGAGGACACGTGATCCGGACATGGACCTCGGTGGCGCCCGCGTCTCGTACCAGCTTGACCAAGGGTCCGGCCGTGGTGCCGCGTACGAGCGAGTCGTCGATCATCACCACTCGCTTGCCGTCGAGGTTCTCGCTGAGTGCGTTGAACTTCAGTGCGACGCCGCGTTCACGGATGTCCTGCGTCGGTTCGATGAAGGTCCGACCGATGTAGCGATTCTTGATCAGACCGTCGTTGAAGGCGATGCCGGTCTCGTTCGAGTAGCCGATCGCCGCAGGGATCGACGAGTCGGGCACCGGGATCACCACATCGGCTTCAGCGGGCGCCTCGCGGGCGAGTTGGAGGCCGAGTCGCTGGCGGACGTGGTGCACGTTGTGGCCGTCCCACACCGAGTCGGGCCGCGAGAAGTAGACGAACTCGAACGTGCACCGAGCGCTCCGGGGCTGTGGGGCCAGCACCTGTGAGCGGTGGAGTTCGGCGCCGCGGAGCGTGACCATCTCGCCGGGTTGGACCTCGTCGATGTCGACGCAGCCGAGCGTCGAGAGCGCACACGTCTCGGAGGCGACGGCGTGGCCGCCGTGCGGAAGTCGCCCGACCGACAGCGGTCGGAACCCCCAGGGATCGCGCACGGCAATCACGTGATCGGCGGCGAGCAGCACCAGTGAGAACGCCCCCTTCCACGCAGGCAGCGTTCGCTCGATTCGCTCCTCCCAGGTCTGCCCGCCGGCAGCGGCGAGCATCAACGTCATGACTTCGGAATCGCTGGTGGCGGTGAGGCCGAAGCCCCGGTTGAGCAGTTCGTCGCGGAGCGCTGGCGCATTGACCAGGTTGCCGTTGTGCGCGAGCGCGAGTGGGCCGTGCATCGTTTCGACGAGGAACGGTTGGATGTTGCGCTCGGCGTTCGAGCCGGTCGTCGAATACCTGGTGTGGCCGATCGCGTGATAGCCCGAGAGGGGAGCAAGGGCCTCCGGGGTGAAGACGTTCGCGACGAGTCCGGCCTCTTTGTGAACCCGGGCTCGCTTGCCGTCGCTGACGGCGATGCCTGCGGCTTCCTGGCCGCGGTGTTGGAGTGCGAACAGCCCGAAGAAGGCGAGTTGTGCGACTCCTTCGCCGTGTGGCGTCGACAGGGCCAGCACGCCGCACTCGTCCTTCGGCGTGTCGTCGACATGGTCGTCGTGAACGGCGGTGCAAGCGATGGGGATGCCCATGTCAGTCGATGTCCAGTCCCGCCAGCGCGGCGTTGATCCGAGGGGGTGCAGGGTAGAGGCCCGGGGTGAAGGTGACGCCGGTGAGACGCTCGAAGGCGTCGATGTACCGCTTCGTCGTGGCCGCCCAGACCTCGGGCGACAGTTCGGGGACGGGGCCCTCGCCGGTGTAGCCCTCGGCGGCGAGCGCCCGGCGGACGACTTCTTTGTCGAGGCTCTCGGGTTCCTCGCCGGCAGCGAGTCGGTCGTCGTAGGTCGCCTCGATCCACCAGCGCGACGAATCGGGCGTCAGCACCTCGTCGATCAGGAGCAGCTTGCCGTCGGCGTCGACGCCGAACTCGAACTTGGTGTCGGCCAGGATCAGTCCCGCGTGGAGTCCACGGTCGGACCCGCGGCGGAACAGTTCGATTGCAGCCGTTTCGACCTGCGCCCACAGTGCTGCGGGTACGTGGCCGTCGGCGACGACATCGGCGCACGAGAGTGGCTCGTCGTGGGCGCCGTCGGCACCTTTGGTGGTGGGGGTCACGATCGGTTCGGCCAGCGGCGTGTTCTTGCGAAGACCGTCGGGGAATCGATGCCCGTAGATCGTCCGCTCGCCGGCCGCGTACCGCGTCCACAGTGCGGTGTCGGTGACGCCGGTGATGTAGCCGCGCACGATCACCTCGACGGTCAACGGCGTTGCCGACGTGGCGATGAGCGCATTGGGGTCCGGCGTGGAGCGCGCGTGGTTGGCGACGATGTCGCGGGTGTGTTCGAACCACCACCACGACAGCTGGTTGAGGACCTGGCCCTTGTAGGGCACGCCGGCGATGATCCGGTCGAATGCCGACAACCGATCGGTGGTCACGAACAACCGACGTTCGTCCGGCAGTGCATACGACACACGCACCTTGCCGGCGCGCCGATCGGCGAGCGGCAACTCGATGTCGAGCATCGGTTCCGGAAGGGGATCGGGGAGCACAGCGGCCATGTCGATCAGAGCCGCTTGGAGTGTTGGACGCCGTTGTCGAACAGGCGGAGGCCGAGGTGGGCGTCGCCGCCGCCGCCACGCGAGTGGCGAGGGTGCTGGCGGCGCACGATGTGGTTCTCCGGGTGCGGCATCAGCCCGAGCACGACGCCCGACGCGTCGCTCACCCCGGCGATGTCGGCCACCGAACCGTTCGGATTGGTGCTGCGATAGCGAAGTGCGACCTGGCCGGACGCGGCCAGTGCATTCGGGTCCGGGTGGACGTAGCGGCCTTCGCCGTGAGCGATCGGGCAGTGGATCGGATCGTTGATGCCGTTCGTCCAGATCGACACACTGTTCGGCTCGGGATCGAGCACCACCCAGCGGCAGTCGAAGCGTCCCTGTGCATTGTGTCCGAGCGCTCCCGGGAGCAGCCCGGCAGCGGTGAGCACTTGGAACCCGTTGCAGATGCCGATCAGCGGGCGGCCGTCGGCGACGAAGTCGCGGAGGGCATCGCCGACGCCGAGCGCGAGATCGAGGGCCAACATGCGACCGGCACCGAGCGAGTCGGCATAGCTGAAGCCGCCGGCGACCACGGCCAATCCGACGTCGTCGAGCAGTGCGGGGCGCTCGACCAGTTCAGACGCCAGCACGATCCGAGTCGCGGCGCCGGCGAGTTCGAGCGCCTCGAGCACGTCGTTGTCGCGATTGGTTCCGGGGCCGGCGATCACGAGTGCGCGCACCTGGCTCACTGGTGCCCCCCGGCGTTGAATGCGTCGACCAGGTGGTCGACGGGGATCGGTTCGAGTCCGGGGATCGCGAGCTCGGCGTCGGCGGTCACTTCGCCGAGCGTCGAAGCGGTGCGCCCCATGATCTTCATGAATGCGTCGACGCTGCGTGGGCGAACCTCGACGACCAGTCGGCCGGACGACTCGCTGAACAGTGCGGTGGCGAGATCGTCGTGGGGGAGTGCGTCGATGCGGGCTCCGAGCCGACCGGCGATGCACATCTCGGCGAGTGCGACGGCGAGGCCGCCCTCGCTGACGTCGTGACACGCAACAACGAGCCCGGCGCGCATCGCAGCGTGGAGGTGGCGGTAGGTCTCCGGGGCATCCGGGTCCGGTGCCGGGGCGACACCGGCAGTGACGGGTGCGCCATGGACGAGGTCGAGGTGCGAGCCGGCGAACTCCGGCTCGGTCTGGCCGATCACGATCAGGACGTTTCCGGGCTCGGCAAGATCAGGGGTGACGCAGTGATCGGCATCGGGCACGTGGGCAACCGCGGTGATCACGAGCGTGGGCGGCACGGCGTGGCGCTGGCCGTCCGAGCCGATGTACTCGTTGTTCAGCGAGTCCTTGCCCGACACGAACGGCGCCGCGTACATGCGTGCAGCGGCGCAGCAGCCGTCGACGGCGGCGACGAGTTCGCCGAGGGTCGAGGGTCGGCGGGGATCGCCCCACGAGAAGTTGTCGAGCAGGGCGACGCGGTCCGGGTCGGCTCCGACGGCAACCACGTTGCGGATCGCCTCGTCGATCACGGCGAACGCCATCGCCTCGGGGTCGTGGAGGCCGTACCAGGGGTTGACGCCGATGCCGATGGCGATTCCTTCGCGACCCTTCGGATCGGCGAGTACCACCCCGTCGGCGGGGCCGTCGGCGGCCGCGCCGACGAGCGGTCTGACCACGGTCGCCCCGAGGATCTCGTGGTCGTAGCGGTGGATCGTGTCTGCCTTGGAGGCGATGTTGGGGTGTGCGAGGAGCGCGAGCAGCGTCGCTCGTGGGTCGGCGACGTTGCGACCCGTGTGGCCGTGGCGATCCGGGTCGGGGAGCTCGGCGGGCATTCGGCGCTGTGGACGTCCGTCATGCAGGAACTCGGTGTCGATGTCGACCACGACGTGGCCTTGGTGGCGAACGAGCAGCTGACCGTCACCCGTGAACGCACCGACGTCCGCGAGCAGGACCCCTACCCGGTCGCAGCGCTCCTGGACGGCGGCGAGGTGCTCGGGCGGCACGGCGATCACCATGCGCTCCTGCGCTTCGGACAACCACACCTCCCATGGATCGAGGCCGGGGTACTTGCGAGGTACGAGGTCGAGGTCGACGTCGGCACCGACGCCCTCGGCCATTTCGCCGATCGCCGACGACAGACCGCCGGCGCCGCAGTCGGTGATCGCGGAGAAGAGGTCCTCGGCGCCGATCAAGGCGTCGATGAGGAGCTTCTCGACGATGGGGTCGCCGATCTGCACGCTGGCTCCTGCCACCTCGCCGGTGGTCGCGTCCATCGTCGCGGAGGAGAACGTGGCGCCGCGAATGCCGTCGCGTCCGGTCGCTCCGCCGAGCACGACGACCCGGTCGCCGGGAAAGGGCCCGTCGTGGATCGGTCGGCTCGGGGCGGTGCCGACACACCCGGCGAAGACCAGCGGATTGGTGGTGTACGCAGGGTCGTAGAGCACGGCGCCCGCAACCGTCGGCAGGCCGATCTTGTTGCCGTAGTCGGCGACGCCGTCGATGACGCCCTCGCGAATGCGGCTCGGGTGCAGCGCCCCGTCGGGGAGTTCCGACATCGGCAGGTCGCCCGGTCCGAAGCACAGGATGTCGGTGACGGCGATCGGGCGGTGGGCGATGCCCAGCACGTCGCGGATCACACCGCCGACGCCCGTGTTGGCGCCGCCGAACGGTTCGACGGCGGACGGATGGTTGTGGGTCTCGGCCTTGAGGGCGATCGTCGTGCCTTCGGTGAACTCGATGACTCCGGCATTGCCGACGAATGCGGAACGTACGAACGGGGCGTCGATCGACTCGGTGCACGCCCGTAGCTGCGCCATCAGCGGGGTGATCTCGGCGGGACCGTCGGGGCCACCGGTCGCGTCGATGACTGCCCGGAAGGTCTTGTGTGCGCAGTGTTCGCTCCAGGTCTGCGCGAGCGTCTCGATCTCGACATCGGTGATGTCGCGTCCGAGGCCGTCGTAGTGGTCGCGGATCACCCTCAGCTCCTCGAGGTCGAGGTAGAGGGATCGATCGGCGTTGAGCGCCATGAGCGCGTCGTCGTCCAGACCTCTGATCGTGATCAGTTCGGCGTCAGCGTGTCCCGGAGCGTCATCGAGCGTCGGTGGTTCGACGAGGCCGTGGCCCCAACGCTCGATCACCGGGTTCGCGACGACCCGGCGCACGATGTCGTCGGCCAGGGCGGTGTCCACCGTGCTGCCGAACTCGATACGGCGGGCCGTCGCCGCTGACTCGAGCTCGATGTCGAGCTGCTGCGCCGCATGGAGCACGGCGTCGGCGGCGGTGTCGGTCACGCCTGGCAGGAAGGTGACTTCGATGCCATCGGTGTCGGGGGCATCCCACGTTGCGTGTTGCAGGAGCGCGTCGGCCAGCGCTGTGGTCAACCGGCGCCGTTGCTCGTCGTCGAACGATCCGGAGACGTGGATGACGTCGGCGACACGGACCGGTTCGGAGAGGTCGAACCCGAGGTGTTCGGCCGCCGTGGCGATCGTGGCCCCGCGCGGGTCCGGATCGATGGAACGGATGGTCAGTCGATGCCGGTTGGCCACTGCGCTGACCCTACGGATTGCGGGTGTCCACCTTCGGGCGATTGTACAAAATGTCATCCCAAGCAGCGTGAGCAGGCACGATGCGGCTTCCGGGGTCCACGAACGACCCGCTCGGAGGCACGTCTCGCCGGCGGCTCAGAGGCCGAGACGGAACAACGCCTCCGCGGTCAGCGGCTGCACGGCGTCGGGCAACGGGAACTGCGGTTCCCACGCTTCGGCGGAGACCGACGTGACGGTGATCGTCTCGCCGCCCAGTTCACGGGGCAACACCGACTTGCGGACGAGCCCGGTGTCGTCGACCCAGACCTCGATCGTGAGGCGCTCAGCGCCCTCCGGTGCGGGTTGCACCGTGATGCCGGCCGGCATCGGCGGTGCCGGGGTCGGAGTTCCCTCGACCGGGGCCACCTCCGAGGCGGTTTGTGCCTGCAGGAGTCGGAGGGCGTCAGCGGAGACCACGAGACGTCGAGTCGGTGTGGTGCCCACCGATGCCTCGGTTGCCTCGTCGATCGTCGTGAACGGGCGAATGGTCGGCGAGACCAGTTCGTCGAGTGTGCGAACCCAGCGTGCGGACCCGGCTGCGAAGTCGAACGGGAAGTCGCCGCGAGGCAGGTTGTACCAGGTCGGTTCGTCGACCCGCCGGATGAAGGCCTGGTCCCACAGGGTCAGGATCTCGAGGTTCGGGGTGTCGGTGCGGGGAATGACGACCTTCGCGACACCCGACTCGAAGTCTGCGGTCACCTCGTACGCCTGCGTCCCTCCGAATCCGTCCTGTTCGGTGACTTCGAAGGTGGCGGTGCGGACCGGAATCGGTGGAGTGGTGGCCATCGGATACACGAGCGGGGCCGCCGGACCGGTGCTCTCGTCGGAGTCGGTGACGCGGTCGACGAGATCGGGGCCGTACATCACACCGGCGTATCCCAACCCGCCGAGTACGGCCAGCACGAGCAGCCAACTGACTCCGCGCCGGAACCCGCCGGTCTTGGTGTTCTTCTTCGCTGCACGCGGCGTCGCCACATGGAAGTCGAGGTGCTCGAGTGGGTCCGCAGCGACCGGGGCCTGGCGAGGGACCTGAGGTGCGACCGTCGGGAGCATTGGGCCGGCCTGGCTGATCTGACCGGGCCAGGGGGCGTTCGAGGCCGATGGCGCGGCCGGCGCGGGCGGTGGCGGCGGAAACCCGCCAGCGGGCCTCGCAAGGGTGTCGGTGGTGTCATCCATCCGTCATCGATATCGGCGTACCCGCCGAAATCTTGAGCGATCTGACCTACCATTCGGTCGTGGTGGGCCCCGAACGATCCGCAGTGCAGCGATGGGTCGTGATCGGCGCCGGCTCGGCCGGGTGCGTCGTGGCCCACCGCGCATCGGACGACCCCGATCGCTCCGTCACCCTGCTCGAAGCCGGTCCGGATCTCCGCCCGGCCGATCTCGACGGGGCACTCGGCGGGGCGGACTTCGTCGCAGCGCTCGATGTGCCGGGCCGCACTCATGCGTCGCTCTCGGCGACGCGCGTGAGCGAAGGACCGGCGAGCCCGTACCGCCGTGGCCGCGGTGTGGGCGGCTCGTCGACGGTGAATGCGATGGTGGCTCTGCGGGGTGATCCCGAGCTGTACCGCTCGTGGGGGTGGGACGACGCCGATGCGGCGTGGGCTCTGCTCGGGCTTCCCGAGGAACGCGCCGCCGACGCTGAGCTCGGCGCGGTCGATCGAGCGCTTCTCGCAGCAGCACCGGATGCAGAACGAGCCCCGCTGACGCGCCGCAACGGGCGTCGGGTCACCTCGGCGGAGGCGTCGCTCTGGCCCGTGCGCGATCGCGACAACCTCGCCGTGCGAACCGACTCGACGGTCGATCGGCTGGTGTTCGACGGCCGACGGACGGTCGGGGTGCAGCTGGCCGGCGGCGAGGTCGTACCGGCCGACCGGGTGGTCGTCGCTGCCGGCGCGATCCACTCGCCGGCGATCCTGCTGCGATCCGGGGTCGACACGCCCGGCGTCGGCCACGGTCTCCAGGACCACCCATCTGCGCCGCTCACGCTGCAGCTCCGAAGTGGCTGCGCCGGTTCGCCGGGCAGTCTCGCCATCGGTTCGCTGCTGCAACGGGGGTCGGTGCAGATCCTGCCGATGAACCATGTCGGCACCGACGCGCCGGGCTTGGGGCTGCTGATGCCGGCGCTGATGCGGCCGCTGAGCCGAGCGGGCACGGTTCGGCTCGCATCCGGCGACCCAGCGGTCGAACCCATCGTCGACTTCGCCCTGTTCGACGATCCGGCCGATGTCGCAGCGCTCGCGGTCGGTGTGCGCATGGCTCTCGACCTGCTCGACACCCCACCGTTCCGGGAGGTGGTCGAGGCCGTGTTCATCGACGCATACGGCACGGATGCTTCGGCGTTGCGTGACGAGGAGTCGCTCGAGCGATGGTTGCGTGGTGCGGTCGGCGACTATGTCCACGCGTCGAGCAGCTGCGCGATGGGCGTGGCGGTCGGCAGCGACGGGCAGTTGATCGGCTACGAGGGCGTCTACGTGTGCGACGCCTCGGTCTTCCCGTCGATCCCCGACGTGAACACTCACCTGCCCACGACGATGCTCGCCGAGCGTCTCAGCACTCGATGGAACACGAGGCGATGAGCGAGACGACCGCACCGGACCGGGTGGCTCATCGCCAGCGGCCGGCTGCCGTGTCAAGATGACCGAATGGCGAGGACAGCTGGATACACCCACGGACTTCACGAGCTCGACGACGGCTGTTTCGCGTATCTCCAGCCCGATGGGGGCTGGGGATGGAGCAATGCGGGGCTGATCGTCGGTGACGGACAATCGCTCCTCGTCGACACGCTCTTCGATCTCGAACTCACCGCCGCGATGCTCGACTCGATGGCGCCTGCGACCTCGTCGGCCCCGGTCGACACCGTGGTCAACACCCACGCCAACGGCGACCACTGCTACGGCAACGCCGAGATGACCCGTCGGCGACCGGACGTCGACATCGTCGCCTCGACGGCCACCGCTCACGAGATGGCCGATGTCCCACCGTCGATGCTCGCCGCTCTCAACCATGCTCCCGGCGAGGTCGGTGAGCTGTTCCGTTCGTTCTTCGGCGACTTCCAGTTCGACGGCATCGAACTGGTGCCGCCGACCCGAACGTTCGACGGCCGCCTCGACCTCGACGTCGGTGGCCGGCGCGTCGAGCTGTTCGAAGTGGGGCCGGCGCACACCGCGGGCGACACGATCGTGTACGTGCCCGAAGCTCGCACGGTCTACACCGGAGACATCCTGTTCATCGGAGGGACCCCGATCGTGTGGGCCGGGCCGCTGTCGAACTGGGTGGCGGCGTGTGATCTCATGCTCGGCCTCGAGCTCGACACCGTGGTGCCCGGACACGGCCCGCTGACCGACCGTGCGGGCATCGTCGCAGTGCGTGACTATCTCTCGTTCGTCGATGATGCCGCCACGGAACGCCATTCGGCCGGCATCGACGCCTTCGACGCAGCGCGCGACATCGGACGCGAACTCGGACTCGACGAACGATTCGGGGAATGGGGCGAGTTCGGCCGCATCGCTGTCAACGTCGAGACCGTGTACCGCACCCTCGATCCTGATCATGTGACTCCCGACGTGGTCGAACAGTTCCGCCGCATGGCCGAGCTCGAACGCCCGTGATGTCACTGCCCACAGCCCTGCTCGCCAGCGGGACCCAGTGAGCGTCTCGTCATCGTCGGCATCGGTGGTCGACATCGCGATCATCGGTGACGGCCCGGCCGGTAGTGCGCTGACGCTGGCATGCGCGCGGGAGGGCCTCGATGCCCTGCTCGTCGGTGACGACGCAGACTGGACCCCCACGTACAGCACCTGGGCCGATGACCTCCCCGGGCCCGACGTCGGCGGGATGATCGACGTCGATGACGTGCTGTCGACCTCGAGCGCCGAGGTGTGGGCCCACGGTGCGAGGTCCCACCGTCTCGTACGGCGCTACGTCACCCTCGACAACGAACGACTCCGCAACGTCCTCCGCTCGGGTGGAAGACATCGCATCGGCCGGGTCGACCGAGTGGTCGCCGCTCGCATCGCCGACCAGGGCGGCCACCGAGTCGAACTCACCGACGGCACCACGATTCGTGCCCGTGCCGTGGTCGACGCCACCGGATGGCCGGGCCGCTTCGCACGGCCGACGGGTGGCCAGGCCTCGGCGTGGCAGACGGCACTCGGTGTGGTGCTGGCCCAACCACCCGACGGTGATCTGGGCCGGCCCACATTCATGGACTTCCGGCGAGTGACCGGACCCGACGGTGCTCCGTCGTCGGTCGGGCCGCACGGTGTGACGACCTTCTGCTACTCGCTCCCGGTGAACGGCGGGTGGCTCATCGAGGAAACGGTGTTGGCAGCGACGCCCGCCATCGAGCCCATCGCATTGCTGCCGCGCCTCGCGGCACGGCTCGGGCGACACCCCGACAGTGTCCTGGCCGACGCGCTCCGCACCGAGTACGTCCGGATCCCGCTCGGGGGATCTCGGCCCGCCTCGGATCGGCCGGTCGTCGCCTTCGGCGCAGCTGCCGGGTATGTCCACGCAGCCACCGGGTTCTCGGTCGCAGCATCGATTCGGGCCGCTCCTCGAGTGGCCGCGGCGCTCGGCGCCGCGCTCTCGGCCGGATCGGGTGTCATCGACCCCGAGCCGATCGCCGAGGCGGTGTGGCCAACAGAGCTGCGCCGCACTCGTGTCTTGCACGACTTCGGCCTCCAGGTGCTGCTCGATCTCGACGACGACGATGTCAGGGCGTTCTTCGATGCGTTCTTCGAGCTGTCGGCCGCCGACTGGTCGGCGTACCTTCGTGTCGACAGCCCGCCGAAGGAGGTCAGTGCCGTGATGGCGCGTCTGTTCCGGTCGTCGAGCTGGCAGGTTCGACGGCGGCTGGCTGGTCGCAATCCGGCGACGTTGACGCGTTTGCTTCGGCCGTGACCGCAGCACGTCGCCGGGATCGGATCGACCGTCGGACAGCGAGCACCCAGCCGATGAGCACGCAGATCGCGAAGATCATCCACTGCGCTGCGTACGACAGGTGCGGCCCTTCGTCGAGTGTCGGTGGGGGCACCGGCGTGGGATCGTTCGCTCCAGGGGCCGGGATGGCGTCGATCAGGTCGAGGTAGACAGGGGCGACGTCGCCCGGCAGTTGCGCCCCCAGCTGGTTCAGGTCGATTCTCCGCACCTCGGTGAGTTGCTCGTCGTCCGTGTTCGCGTCGGTGAGGCCGCCGCGTTGGCGTTCCTGGGGGAGTCGGACGCGGGTGAGCAATTGCACTTCCGCAGTGGGCGGCGGCGGTGATTCGAATCCCAGAGGAACGAACCCGCGGTTGACCACGACGGTGAGATCGGTGCTGTCACCGTCGGCGACGAGCGCAGTGAGCACGTTGTCTCCGGCCAAGCCGTCCTGCGACCGGTTGAACCAGAGGATCTGGTCGGGCAGGTAGGTGCCGGTCACCAGCGCCTGGCGCCATTCGATCGAGTCGAGATCGTCGCCGGCCTGCGCGAGCAGGAGCTCGAGGGGCGCCGGTGGCAGATCGATCTGCTCGGTGACGAGATCGTTGAATTCCCGTCGCTCGGCGAGGCGGTCGAGCTGCCAGAACGCAAGCCAGATCATCAACGCGATCGAGCCGAAGACGAGCACATGGAACGCGATCCACTTGGGACGCAGCAAGAAGGCGAGGTTCGACCCGGACATCTCGGGCACGACGGTAGCGGTCGCCGAGCACTACCGTGCGGCGCCATGCGTGCAGAAGACGTCACCTCCGATTGGCTCTCGTCGACACTCGGCGGTGAGGTCGGACCGGTGACGGCACAACACATCGGCGATGGCCACATCGGTGTCAACGTGCGCATCGCTATGCCGGACGCCGAGGCCGGACTGCCCAGATCTGTCGTGGTGAAGCTCCCCGCAACCGATGAGACCAGCTTGGCGACTGCGGCGATGCTGCGCCACTACGAACGAGAGACGAAGTTCTACACCGAACTCGCCTCGACGGTCGACATTCGCGTGCCGGCATGCCTCCACGGCGAGTGGACATCGGCAACGAACGCCTTCGTCCTCGTACTCGAGGACATGGCGCCGGCGGTCCAGGGCGATCAGCTCACCGGTTGCACGCTCGACCAGGCGCGTGACGTGGTTCGAGAGTTGGCGAAGCTCCACGGCCCTCGCTGGGACGACGCGACCCTGTTCGACATCGACTGGATCGAATCCGACAAGGGAGAGACCGGAGACGAGGCCGCGAGCAGCCTGGCGGTGATGTGGCAGATGTTCTTTCCCGGTTTCGCCGGCACGTATCGGTCGCATCTCAGCGATGACGAGTTCGAACTGGCCGAACGATTCGGTGGAGCGATCGGTGCGTGGCGAGGCGGACGCACCGGACCGAAGGCGATCACCCATGGGGACTACCGCCTCGACAACATGCTGTTCGCCACGCCGGAGGGGGGACCTCCCGTCACCGTGGTCGACTGGCAGACCCCGGCGGTTGGCAGCCCGATCACCGACCTGTCGTACTTCATCGGCGCCGGGCTGCTGCCAGAGGACCGACGATCCCACGAGCGCGACCTGATCGCGGTGTACCTCGAGGCCCTCGGCGCCTATGACATCACGCTCGATGAAGCGTGGGTGTGGGAGCAGTATCGGCGCGACGCATTCGCCGGTCTCACGGTGGCCGCGATGGCGTCGCAGATCGTGACGCTCAACGATCGCAGCGAGGCGATGTTCGGCGCCATGGCCCAACGCCACCTCCGCCAGGCGCTCGACCTCGACTCGTTCTCGCTGGTCTGACGTCGTTCGGCTTCGAGCCGCTACGGTCGGGCGGCGTGAAGGATCACCCCGACGACCATCTTGCGGAGCGCTTCGAAGCGATGAGCGATCGCGACAAGATCGACTTCATGATCGAGACGAACGGTTGGGCGATCGAGGCTCTGCAACCCGACGTCGACACCGACCCACCGACTCCCGGGTACGCCTACACCATCGGGCTGACCGCCGATGTCGGCTTTGCGGAGGTGGCCGTCTTCGGCCTCACTCCCGCAGCGGCCAAGGGGCTGCTCACGCTCGTCGCCGATGCGTGCCGTGGCGGCACCGAGATCCCGTTGGGCGTCGAACTGGTCGGGTTGCTCGACAACGAACTTCGCTGCCTGTTCGCTCCCGTCGATCTCGGACCGTGGGGGCCGTACTTCCGGGCAGCAGCAGCCTGGTACGACGGTCAGCCGTTCGACATGGTGCAGCTGCTCTACCCCGATCGCAACGGCTTCATGCCCTACGAGACGGGCTACGAACAACGAATGGCACTGGCCCAACCGGTCATCGGCACGCTCGGCTGACACTCGCCGCCGTTGGCGACGTCCTGCGGCCATCGCCCGGACCGCCGGGCGTCGGTCTTCTTCCGGGTCGTCGACGATCTCACATTGCTACGCTGCCCCGCACAGGGTCGACGACGGACACGCCGAGCCCCAACGATTCGATGACCACACCTCCGCCCCTCCCGGTGACCGGCGCCTGGATGCCCGGCGACGAACCGGGTCATCGCCAGTTCTTCACGTTCGCGCAGGATCGGCGGTTCGCGCTCGACTGCGGTGTTGCGCTGTCGGACGTGGTCGTCGCCTACGAGACCTACGGCCGGCTCGATGCCGACGCTTCGAATGCGATCCTGCTCTGCCACGCCTGGACCGGCGACAGCCATGCTGCCGGCCCTGCGGGTCGTGGCCACCACACACCGGGCTGGTGGGACGACACCGTCGGCTCTGGCAAGCCCATCGACACCGACAAGTACTTCGTGGTGTGCGCGAACGTTCTCGGTGGTTGCCAAGGGTCGACCGGACCGGCGTCGCCGCATCCCGTCGATGGCAAGCCGTACGGCTCACGGTTTCCGGTGGTGACGATCCGCGACATGGTGCGCGCTCAAGCCCAACTCGGCCAGTACCTCGGTGTGGCCCGCTGGATGTCGGTGATCGGTGGCTCGATGGGTGGGATGCAGGCCCTGGAGTGGGCGGTGATGTACCCACGCCGCGTCGGTTCCCTGATCGCCGTGGCCACGTGCATGCAAGCCACGGCCCAACAGATCGCCTGGGGTGCGATCGGGAGGCGGGCGATCCGGCTCGATCCCAAGTGGCGCGGTGGCGACTACTACGACGCCGAGGAAGGTGACGGCCCCGCCGAAGGGCTCGAGATCGCCCGGATGGTCGCACAGGTGACGTTCCGCAGCGACAACGTCTTCACCGACCGGTTCGGACGCGAACTCGCCGACAAGGCAGCGGTCGGCGACACGCTCGGCATGTGGCAGCGCTTCGAGGTCGAGCGCTACCTCGAGTACCACGGGGTCAAGTTGGCTCGTCGGTTCGACACGAACAGCTACCTGTCGATCGGCAAGGCGATGGATCTGCACGATGTGGCTCGAGGGCGCGGTTCGCTCGAGCGGGCGATGCTCAGGGTGACGGCGCCGACGATGGCGGTGGGGATCTGGAGCGACATGCTCTACCCCGCCTACCAGCAGCAGCAGATCCACGATGCCGTGGCTGCCAACGGCGTCGCCAGCGAGTACGTCGAGATCGACTCGCCACACGGCCACGACGCGTTCTTGATCAACAGCGACCAGCTCGCCGAGCCGCTGGAACGGTTCCTCGCCACCGCAGCCAAGACGTACACGCCACGCAGCTGACCGTGCCAGAGGGTCTGGAGGCCGAGATCTGGCGACGAGCGTGCGAGCCCCTGGTCGGCCGTACGGTCGTCGAGGCGACCGTCGACCCACGGGTGGCACCGGATGGTTTCGTCGAGGAGGTGACCGGCGCAACGTTCGAGCGCGTGCGTCGGCGCGGCAAGGTGGTGCTGCTCGACACCGACCGCACGACCATCGGGCTGCACTTCGGCATGACCGGTCGGCTGGTGGTGGACGGTTCCGCCGCGATCGATCGGCTCTCGTACGCGTCAGGTCGTGACGACGCTGCATGGGACCGTGCGGTGTTGTACGCAACACCAGGTGGGCGAGACGTTCCACCGGCGATTCGCTTCAACGACCCGCGCCGTCTCGGCCGGGTGTCGCTCGATGACGACCTCGATCAGCTGGGGGTCGAGTTCGACGAGGTGACACCGCGACGGCTTGCTGCCGCGTTCGACGGGAGGCGGGGCGTCCTGAAGTCGGCATTGCTCGACCAGCACCTGATCGCCGGGCTCGGGAATCTGTGCGCCGACGAGGTGATGTGGTGGTCGGGACTCGACCCACGCCGAACGGTCGACACCCTGTCGGCCGACGAGATCGAGTCACTGGCGGTTGCGATCCGGCGCCAACTGCCGAAGATGCTCAGGCTCGGTGGGAGCACCCACGGCGTGCTGAGTCCATCGGTTCGCTCGTCGTGCCCGCCATGCGAGCGAGATGGGACGCCGCTCGAGCGGATCTCGATCGGTGGACGCACGACGGTCTGGTGCCCGGTTCATCAACGGTGATCCGTGCCGTACGGGTCAACTGCTGACAGAATCGCTGGTCCGTGCCCATCGTCGATCTGTCCTCCATCGTCGTCTCGTCGCCTCTGGTCGGCGTGGTGGGCGCCGGTGACCCCGGCTCGAGTCGCCTCGTGTACGCCATGGTGATCGGTCTGGTGGTGGCTGGCATCGGGTTGGTCCTCTTGGCGATCTGGATTCTGCGCCAGACCCGACCGGATCTCGACGTCCTGGCCCCTCTGGAACGAATGGGTGACGGCGACTGGAAGAAGCGCGACCCCTCGACGCAGCGTCGAATGCTCGACGAAGTGCGTCCTGCCGGTGCCGAGCCGCTCGCCGCCGAGCCGCCGCCACCGCCGATCGACAGCGACTTCGAACAGGCCGATCACGCGGTGACGTCGTTCAGCGACCTCGGACCGGGGCTCGGGGGAGCATCGAGCGACACGGCGTCAGCCGAGCCCGACGCCATCGGCAGCGGAGTTGGCTCCGACGACCCGGAGGACGACCCACAGGAGCGCCCAGAGGGCGAATCCGTCGACGGTCCCGAGAGTGGGCCGGCGGGTGAATCGGCGGACGGCGCAGAGCTCGATCCGGCCGACGACCCGGTGGACGAACCGGTGGATGAACCGGCGGCTGAGTCCACCGAGGAATCAGACGAGGGGCCGACCGGATCTGCGGTCGACTCGGCCGACGGCCAGCACGACGCATCGGCCGACACGTCTCTCGACGACCCGTCGACCGATCCGCGCGAAGTGACCGCGGGACTCGGTGGCCGGCGTCGACCGCGGCTGAGTCTCCCGGCGATCGGCCTGTCGCCGCAATTGGCGCAGCGACCGATGTCAGCGGACCTCTGGCCCTGGCTCGCACGTCGCAGCGCGCGGAGAGTGGGGGTGGAGACTGCGAAAGGAACGCTGTGCAGAATCGACCAGAAACGATCTTGGTGCCCCTCGACATGTCCGAACTCGCAACGCAAGCGCTCGACACGGCGGTGATGCTCGCAGGCGCGCTGGGGTCACGGCTCATCGTGTTCAGCTCGGTCGGGACTCAGGAGCGCGACGCTCTGCAGGGGTATGCGGTCAGCGAACATCTGCGCCTCGACGAGGCGGCCGATGCGTATCTTGCTCGTGCCATCGCCTCTGTCCCCGCCGACATCAGTACCGAGGTACACCATCAACTCAGCAGCCACGCCGCTGAGGCCATCTTGGACTTCGCCCGCGACGAGCACGCCTCGATGATCGTGATGGGCAGCCATGGTCAGTCGGGTGTGCGACGCTGGCCCCTCGGGAGTACGTCCGAGAAGGTTCTTCGCTCGGCACCGGTGCCAGTGCTCGTCGTCCCCGTTCGCGAGTGAGTGGGCCCTCCAGCGAGAGGGCGCAAGAATCCCGATCCGTGGTGTGGGGCGATCGGATTCGACACTGGTATGGTTTCTGGGTCGTGTGATTCGCCCGAGGCGAGCATGCACGACGGAAGATTTGCGGACGTGGCTCAGTTGGTAGAGCGCAACCTTGCCAAGGTTGAGGTCGCCGGTTCGATCCCGGTCGTCCGCTCCAAAACCCCTGTTTACCAGGGGTTTTGCAGCACGGAGTGCTGGAGGTCCACCCCCCGAAAGGGGGGTGTGACCCCCTCCTCAGCGTGTTCCTTCAATGCGAATCCGGCTGGCCTGAACAAGGACGGACCGTGATTCACACAGGTTTCTGCCTGTGCATCATCACAAGGAACAACGCATGACCTCTTTGCCTCTGCCCGCCGCTGACCTCATTTCGGCACGGGACTCTGATCACCACGGCCGCCTCGCACCGCTCACACGAAGCGAGTACGCCCGCTATCTCCACCGCCTCGCTTCCGATCACGACCTGCTCGCCGTCACCGGCTTCGAGCTCCGACAATTCCTCACCAACCCGTCATGGTCGGCCTCTACGAAAGACTTCGCGCTGCGAGCCATCCGCTCGTTCTGCCGCTGGTGCGTACTCGTTGACCTCCGCATCGACGATCCCAGCGAGAAGATCCCCATGGCGAAGGTCGTCGTACCCGACGTGCGCTTTGCTGACGACTCGATACGCGATGCGCTCATCGAAGCCTGTTGTTCGGTTCGGGACCGTGCGTTCGTCGCGACACTGTTCGGAGCTGGCTGCCGGCGAGGTGAGATCGTGGCGCTGACGCTCGCTGATGTGGACCTGAACGCAGCGACGCTTCGCATCCCGAAGTCGAAGAATGGGCGACCCCGCACCGCCCCGCTCACGCCTCACGCCGTCAAGCACCTGCGGCGCTGGCTGCTCGAGCGGCACCGGATGGACACCGGGGCTGATGCGCTCTGGCTGACACAGCGAGGAACTGCGCTCACATCCGCTGGAGCGAAGATGACGCTGAGGAGAGTCTCTGAACGTGCGGGAGTGACGTTCAGCTCTCACGACGCCCGGCGCGCCTATGCCGTCAATTGGCTTCGCATGGGCGGGTCGGAGACCTCGCTGGTGGCGATCGCGGGCTTGAGCAGCATCTCGATGGTGCAGCGGTACACGCGAATGAACCGCTAGGAACTGGCCATCGACGAGGCTCGTCGCATCTTCGGCACTGAGTGATTGAGCCGGGGTCGCAGCGAAGTCCAACGCCACCACGGCACCGTCGTCAAACACACCGGCGATGGCGCCCTCGCCACTTTCGCGTCGGGGTCCGAGGCCATCGCCGCGGCGATCGACCTGCGCAGCACGACCCGTGATCTCGGTCTCGCCGGGCGCACCGGTATCCACGTCGGTGAAGTCGAACGCCGAGGCGACGACATCGGCGGCATCGATCGGCCATGGAATCTCTACGCAGTCGGCCTGCCTCAATGAGCGCCAGGTGACCGGCGATCTCGTAGTTGGCCGGACCGGTGCGGCACGCAGCTCATAACGCGATCACCGACCCCGTTCGACGCGTGCGTCCTCGACGCCGCTATCGGGTGCTCGATAAGGGCCATGTCGGCAGGCAGCGACAATTGATGACCGCAGTCGAGCCTTCGGAGCTGGTGGTCGTCCTACGGTGGAGCCAGGTCGAGTGACGGGTGGCCGACGGGGACCGTGTCGTTCTCGCCCACCGATGTCGAGGGATCGACTCGGCTGTGGGCCGCAGACGAAGAGGCGAGGTCTCAGTTGTTGCGACTTCACGACAGCGTTCTGCGGGATGCGATCGAGACCGCAGGCGAGCATGTCTGCACAACGGCTGGCGATTCGTTCGCAGCGGGTGAGCGGTGTGGCTCGGCCCAGAGCTGCACGTCCGCATGGGGTCCACATGGGCGGGCCGAGGAGCGCAAAGGTGACGAATTCGGCACGGTGGTCAACACGGCGGCCCGGTCGAGGCGGCGGGCCACGGCGGCCAGGTCTTGATCACCGACCAGGTGCGAACGATGGCCGGCCTCGAGGGACTGGATCTCGGGTTCCATCAACTCCGCAACGTCAACGAACCAATGGCGCTGTTCCAGATCGGTCCCGGCGATTTACCCCCGCTCGGTTGTCGATCCGTGGCTGTCGAACCTGCCGGAACGACTCGACTCCTTGGTCGCAAAGACGATGTGTCCAAGGTCCGACGACTGCTGCGAAGTCACCGGCTGGTGACGCTCAACGCCGTCGGCGGCTCTACGACAAGGGCATGCGGTCACCGAAGTTGATCCCGAGATCTCGGGCGGTGACGATGGTATCCCCGTCAAGCGGCACGCTCTTCATGCGATGGGTCGCGCCCACCAACGGCACGTAGGTGACGTGAGGCGGATCGAGCGCCACCATCACTCCGTTGTGACCAGTTTCGAGTGCACGCACGGCGGCTGCACCGAAACGCAAACCGAGGATCCGGTCGACGGACGTTGGCGCCCCACCGCGGAGCAGATGGCCGAGCACGACGGTGCGGGTCTCTTTGCCGGTCAAATCGTGGAGCCCGGCCGCCACAGCGGCCCCGATGCCGCCGAGCTGTTCGGCCTGGCCGACTGCTTTGCCCACGGTGGAGACCTCACCGCCGACGGGAGTTGCGCCTTCTGCGACGACCACGATCGAGAATTTGGCTCCTCGTTGCTCGCGCTCTCGGATCGTCGCAGCCACGGGCTCAAGCTCAAACGGGATCTCCGGAATGAGCACTGCGTGGGCACCGGCGGCCATGCCGGAGTGGAGGGCGATCCATCCGGCGTAGCGACCCATCACCTCCACGACGATGATCCGCCCGTGCGACGTCGCAGTGACGAACAGGCGGTCGATGCACTCGGTCGCGAAGTCCACGGCGGTGTCGAACCCAAACGTGACATGGGTCTTGTCGAGGTCGTTGTCGATCGTCTTCGGTACACCAACGACACGAAGGCCGTGCTGGAACAGGTGGTTTCCAATCGAGAGCGAACCGTCGCCGCCGACAGTGACGAGGGCATCGATGCCGGCTTCCTTGAAGCGTTCGAGCAACTCATGGGTGCGGTCGACCTCGACCCAGGTGCCGTCTTCCTGCTGCATGGGGAATGCGGTCGGGTTGCCCTTGTTGGTGGAGCCGATGATGGTGCCACCGAGGTGCGAAATGCCCCGAACCGACTCGCGCGACAGATTGATGACCCCGCCGTCTGCATATTCCTCGGGGAACATGAGCCCGTTGAAGCCGTCCCTGATGCCGACTACGTCCCAGCCGCGGTTGCGGGCGGCCAGCACTGCGGAACGGATGACGGCGTTGAGCCCGGGGGCGTCGCCGCCTCCGGTGCTGATGGCGATGCGGTTGATCGGGATCACGGCCGCTCAGGATAGGACACGGTGACAAGCCTCGCGACCGGATCAGGCCGGTCTGCGAGTGTTCGCACACAACCGGCGCACTGTGACACTGTGCCGCTGCGATGACCCGCACGTAGTCCCGGTCATACCGATCGCTGAACGACGCAGGCGGCGGACGGAATTATGGGGTGCTCGGTCAGGGCCGAACTCGCGCACCCCACGTTCGGTGATCAGCGGGATTCTGTCTCGGCGAAGTGTGCGATCCTGGATGAGTGGTGAAGCTCATCCCACCAGTGGTCAAGGCCGGCGCAATGGCTGGATTGCGGCAACCCGAGATCGACGTCGATGGCGACCTCACACTGCGTCCGTGGCATCGAAGCGACGCGCCAACCGTCGTCGAGGCCTTCGCTTCACCAGACATTCAGCGATATCACTTCCGCCGATTCGATACGGAATCAGATGCGGAGCAATGGATCGAGGACTGCGCTGAAGGTTGGCGCTCGGAACGGTCGGGGACGTGGGCGATCGTCGAGCGCGAGGAGAACCGAGTGGTCGGTCGCGTCACCATCTTCTCAGTGTTGGAGGACGGCTATGGCGAGGTCTCGTATTGGGTGCTTCCCAGCGCCCGTGGGCGAGGCGTGGCGACCCGGGCGTGCGTGGCGGCGACCCGCTGGGCGCACGATCTCGGTCTCCACCGCATTCAGCTGCAGCATTCAACCCACAACGAACCCTCGCGACGAGTCGCGCTGAAAGCCGGGTTCGTCGAGGAGGGAATCAGGCGCGGCGCCAATCTCCACGACGATGGATGGCACGACATGGTCCTCTACTCCCACCTGGCGACCGACCAGACCTGACCCGCAAGCCGGGCGGACATTGTCACGAAACGACCAAACGTGACGCGACCACCCGCCGTCACCGCCAAGCCGCCGCCATCGCGATTATCGGGTGCGCTGCTTGGGCCGCACTGCGGCGCGACGGACTGCGTCCAGAGCGGGTTATCGCGCCGTTATCGGGTGCCCCGAACCGAGCCCGAGTGATGCTCCATCGGCTTGCCGGGGCGCGCCGGACACTCGAACACCAGACTGGTCGTGTGGGTCTTCAGCTCATCCCCGAGACAGCCATCGAGGAACGGCAACTCTGGACGCTTGCGGTCAACCGCGATCAGAACCTCCTCGGAAGATCGATGATCGGCCTCCGCAGGGACTGCGCTGCTGTCGTCGATGTCCAAGACCACGAGTGGGCGAACCTCAAGCACGAGCTACGCCGATTAATGGGCGAGATTGCGCCCCAGTCATCTTCGCCGTCGATCGGGTGAGCTTCGTACGCAGCTGCATAGGCGGCATCGATTTCGGCGGACCGCTAGCGACCGAGAAGGGCTGTCAGTGCCTCATCGAGGCACTCATCGCAACGGTCGAGGTTCTTGAACCGCCCGAACTCGCCGACTCCATCCGACAACTCGTGACCCACTTGACCGTGTCGCCTCCACAACCAGTCGCCGAAATTCCCCGAACGACGAGAACACCGACGGTTTCGGGCTGATCCCACGTCGATCGGCCCGTGCGATACTTCTGAGGTGAAGCGGTCGCCGGGGTCCGGAACGTGCATCGACGTGCTCGGGCCGCTGGCAGTCTCGATCGACGGGAAGCCCATCGACAGCGGCGGACCCAGGTCGCGGGCCATCCTGGTCACTCTGGTACACCACCTCGACGAGGTCGTCAGCGTCGACACCCTGTCCGAGGCGCTGTGGCGTGACGAGCCACCGAAGACTGCGCGCAACGTGGTGCAGGTTCAGGTGTCAGGTCTTCGTCGTGCCCTCGGCCCGTCCGTCCACCTCGAGACCCGGGGCACGGGCTATGCGCTCTCCTCGGCAGGCATCTCCGTCGATGTCGCCGAGTTCGTACAACTGTCGCGCTCCGCCGAGAAACTCCTCGACTCGAACCCGGTCGCCGCGGCAGAGGCCGCAACCCGCGCGATCTGCGATGTGGCGGGGCACTCCAGCGGCCCAGGAACTCGACCTTGCGCCGGTTCGAGTCGGTCTCCAGGCGCTCGCCGAGCTGCGCTTGCGCACCGTGGCGACACTCCTCGACGCGCAACTCCGGTCGGGCTACCACCAGACCTGCTGCGCCGACGCCGCGTCGCTCGCCGACCAACACCCCTTCCGTGAGGACTTCCGGGCGTTGCACCTGCTCGCCCTCTACCGCTCCGGCCGCCAAGCCGAGGCGCTGGCCGCGTACCGGCGCACCCGCGAACTCCTCGTCGACGAACTCGGCATCGAGCCGGGCCCGGACCTCCGGCTGTTGCAGCGACAGATCCTCGAGCAGGACCCCGCGCTCGACCTGTCGGTCGACGAGACGGCGGGCGATCGCGCCGAAGAACCGGCCGACGAGCGACGCGGTGCACCGCTGCGAACCGACAACCTGAGCACTGAGCCAAACGAGTTCGTCGATCGACCCGAGACCACGACGATCCAACACTCGCTGACTCCGGGCCGGCTCGTCACGGTCGTCGGGACCGGTGGAATCGGCAAGAGTCGCTGCATCACCGCCGCTGCCCGCCGCTGCCGAGACACCGGGTCATTCCCCGATGGGGTGTGGTTCGTCGATCTGGCCCCCCTGCCCGATGGATCGACTGCGGTCGCAGCAAGTGTCGCCTCTGCACTCGGTTTGGGGCAGTACCCCGCGTCGACGGCGACCGAGGACGTGCTCAACTACCTCCGCAGCCGCCGATCGCTCATCGTGCTCGACAACTGCGAACACGTCTCGGCGGCAGCCGCGACGTTCGCTGAAGCACTGATCGCGGACTCGGCGACGATCGCGGTGCTCGCGGCCAGCCGGGTCCGGCTCGGGATCGCTGCCGAGTCGGTGATCGGCCTGAACCCGCTGGGGGACGAGGCAGCCCACCGCCTGCTCGAAGCACGGATCACCGAGGCCGGCGCGGGACCGTTCCACGCGGAGGAGTGCGCCGAGCTGTGCGCGGTGCTCGACAACTACCCACTCGCGATCGAGTTGGCCGCCGCCCGTACCCGGGTGTTCTCCCCGCGGGAGATCGCCGCCCGTATCGGTGAACATCCCGAACTGCTCGCGCAGAATTCGGCACCGGGCGGAGACGGCGACCGGCACGCCCCTGGCCGTCCACCGGGCCGCCGCTACGCCGACCTCGCGACGGCGCTCGACTGGTCCCTGCGACAGCTCTCTCAATCCGCGAGAGCGGTCCTCGGCCGAGCGACCGTCTTCGTCGGCAGTTTCGACCTGGACAGCGCCGAAGCAGTGCTCACCACATCGTCGGACCGGCCGGGCGACGTGATCGCCGGTCTCGCGGAGTTGGTCGAACACCACCTCATCGCCCGCGACCACGGAGCGGCCCGGTTCCGCATCCTCGAACCGATCCGCCAGCATCTCCGCGGCGAAGTCCCGGGCGAGGTCCAGGACTGCTACGTCAGCCACTACGCAGCGTTTGCCATCGACGCAGCGGTCGGGTTGCGCGGCCCCGACGAGGCGGAGTGGTGGGACCGTCTACGCATCGAGCTCCCCCATGTCCGCGACGTGGTGCGCTGGGCGACCGACCACGGCGACATCGACCTCCTCGATTCGATCATGGGCGAGATGGCCTTCCCCATTGCGATTCTCTCCTGCATCGAGCCGGGCGAATGGGCGATCGAGTCGCTCCGACGACTCCAGCTCGACCCAGCCGATGCGCCCGGACTGACCGCCGCCGCTGCCGCCCATCTGTCGCTCCACTTCCTCACCGACGAGTGCGACCGACTGCTCGACGGCATTTCAGACACCGACGATCCGAGGATGCGCGGTGTTGTCGCCAGTGTCCGGGTCATCAACAACCCGTCGGAGACGCAGTGGACTGAACAGCTCGAACGCGCAGCGGTGCTGAGTGGAGATCCTGCGGTGCTCGCCCTTGCGAAGATGCGTGCGCCGAGCCTCGACATGGTCGAGTTCGCCGACGCCCTCGGCAACCCGACGCTTCGCGTCTTCGCGCGTTGCTTCCTGTCGGTCTCGATGGAGAGCGGCACGACCGACGAGGCCCGAGCCAACAAGCAAGAGCTCTATCGGATCGCGCCGACGTCGAACAACTCACGCACCATCGCCGAAGGCCTGGGGTTCATGGCGCTGCAACACGGCTGGGACGGCGAACCAGATCGCGCCGGACCACTCCTCGCCGAGATGATCGAGCGGATGGTCCGACTCCGTTCACCGGGCCTCGTCTGGCACGGCGTCGAGATCATCGCCAACTTGCTGGCGATGGTGCGCGTCGAGCCGTACTCCTCCGAGATGCTGTGGTCGGCGGTCACGAACTCTGGCTCGACACCGTACTCTCGGTGGGCCCGTGACCCGACGCTGCCACCGTGGGTCACCGCCCAGCTCAGCGACGACGAGCGCGCCCGAGCAGCCGCCGAGGGCGCCTCGCTCGACATCGACACTGCGGCGCTCGCTGCTCGGAAGGCGGCCGAACGGATGTCCTGACACGCGACTGCTGCCTGACGACGGGATCCATCGCCAGGCAGCAGTCCGTCGGCAGCGTCAGCGCTCGAAGCGATAGAGGCTGTTCGTCCCGTCGTCGGACACGTAGATCGCACCGTCAGGACCGACCGCGACAGCCGACAGGGCACCGTTCGGCAGGAAGCCCTGGACCGGTGTCGCCGAGAAGTCGAGTCCGGTGATCACCGGGGCGGTCTCGCCGGTCGCCAGATCGAATGCGGTCACCTGCTGGGCTCCGGTCTCCACCACGAGCAGGCGATTGCCGTCGACCGCCAAGCCCTCGGGCTGGGCCAGGCCTTCGGCCAGGACACGTGGTCCTGCCTCGTCGACGGCCCAGACGTTGCCGGTCGCCCAGTCGCTCACGTAGAGCGTGGTGCCGTCCGACGCCAAGCCCTCGGCAAGCCGAGCTCACCGAGCAGCACGTCCTCGGAATCATCGACGTTGACGACGTTGCTGCCGCCGGCCGCCGCGGCCACGATGCGATCATCGTGGCGGATCGCATTGATCGGCAGGGCGACGGTCCGCACGTCCTGCAAGATCTCACCGGTGGCGAACGGCTCGCCAAGCCGTGGAACCGACGTCGGGCACTCAAGATCTTCCAGGACATCGACGACCTCGCGGCTCGATGTGGCGTTCGGCCCGGACCCGGATGAACCCCGTCCGATGACGGCCAGCGAGGACTCGACGGTTCGAATCTGGGACGGGGACGGCAACGGGTCGGCGAGCGCGAGTTCACCCCCGCCGAGTGCGAGCTGTACTCGATCAGCGAGTGCCCGGAGCCGGACTGACGTTTCGGCGCCGGTCGTACGATCGTGGTCATGGATCGTCGTGTCGTCGGGTGGTTGTTCGTCGCTGGCCAGGTCGTACTGCTCGTTGCGCTCGTGCTCCTGCCGGGTCGCGACGACTGGCCGACGCCGTCGTGGGTGTGGACACTCGGCCAAGCTGCGGTGATCGCCGGGTTGGTGGTCCTCGTCGTCGCATCGCTGCGCCTCGGGACCGGGCTCACGCCGACCCCGGTCCCGAATGCCCGTGGCCACTTGGTGACCGGTGGCCTGTACCGCTTCGTCCGCCACCCCATCTACACCGGGGTGTTGCTGATCGTCATCGGTCTGACGCTCCGATCGGGGAGTTACGTCACGCTGGCTGTCGCCGTCGTGACCGTCGTGTTCTTCGATCGCAAGGCCGCATGGGAGGAGGCTCGACTCCAAGAGCGGTACGACGGGTACGCCGAGTACGCCGCCCGGACCCCGCGCTTCGTTCCCGGTTGGCCGAGATCGTCGGACGATCGGCTCAGCTGACAGGCTGCTCGGTGTGGACGACACTTCGAACGAGAATTCACCGCTGCACGGGTCGGCAACCGTACGCATCGACGCCTCACCCGACGAGGTGTTCGCGCTGCTCACCGATCTCGACGAGCTCCCGAGATTGAGTCCCGAGAACCAGCGCTGCGAGTTCCTCGACGGATC
Organism: Ilumatobacteraceae bacterium; assembly: GCA_963848145.1. Lineage (GTDB taxonomy): Bacteria > Actinomycetota > Acidimicrobiia > Acidimicrobiales > Ilumatobacteraceae > Sva-07. Next base: position 104,642 of record CAWKCN010000034.1, on the reverse strand, counting down.
ATCAGAGGTCGCCGTCGGGGCTCGCTTCCGTGGGCACAACCGGGCCGGGGACTACGAATGGCACGCCGACTGCGAGGTCACGGTCGTCGAGCCGGGGCGTCGGTTCGTCTACGAGGTTCCACCAAGTTTCGAACATGCCACCGAGTGGAGCTACACGATCGAACCCGACGGCGACGGAAGCATCGTCACCGAGGCGTTCCATGCGCCGCTGCTCGGGCTCCCGGACATCTACCCCGGAAAGATCGAGGGCCGACGTGACAACCTCGAAAAGGCGTGTCAGGTCACCATGGCCAACCTCAAGTCCGCGCTCGAGGGCTGAACGTCGGCATGGCTGGCGCACCCCGACCCGAACCGCCGTCGGCCGCGTGGCTCGATCTGGTGGTCGAACCCATCGTCGATGCCGAGGCACCGATCATCGATCCGCATCACCATCTGTGGCCACTGGGTGGGTCGATGCCATACCAGCTCGCCGACCTCGAAGCCGACCTCGCTGCAGGCCACAACATCGTCGACACGGTCTTCGTCGAGTGCGGAGCGGCGTACGACCGCACCGCCGACGACGCGTTCGCCCCGGTCGGCGAGACGACCTACGTGACCGGTGAGGCCGAACGGTCGAAACGTCAGGTGATGGGCGGCATCGTCGCACACGCCGATCTGTGCGACGCAGGCAATCTCGACGCCGTACTCGACGCCCACGAGACAGCCGGTCACGGCCGTTTCCGCGGGATCCGTCATGCCGGGTCGCACGCACTGCACCCCGAGGCGTTGACGATCCCCGGTCGGGCGCCCGCCGGGCTGTACGCCGACCCGAGGTTCCGGGCGGGCGTGGCCCGCCTGGGGGAGCGCGGCCTCACCTTCGACACGTGGCACTACCACTATCAGAACCAGGACTTCCTCGATCTGGCCTGCAACGTGCCGGGCACCACGATGGTGCTCGATCACTTCGGGACCCCGCTCGGTGTCGGGCCCTACGAGGGCCAACGCGAACAGATCTTCCAGCAGTGGCAGGCCGACATCGCCGAGATCGCCCAGTGCCCGAACGTCGTTGCCAAGATCGGCGGGCTCGCCATGCCCGACAACGGCTTCGGCTGGCACACCGCCGACCGGCCGCCCACGTCCGACGAGTTCATCGAAGCCCAGGGGCGCTACTACCTGCAGACGATCGAGCAGTTCGGGCCGGAGCGCTGCATGTTCGAGTCGAACTTCCCGGTGGATCGGCTGTCGCTGTCGTATCGCACGTTCTGGAACGCCGCCAAGAAGCTGATCGCCGGCTTCCCCGCCGACCAGCGCGACGCGATGCTCCGCGGCACCGCGGCTCGCGTCTACCGGCTCAACTGATGCGGCGATGAGTCTCCGCGACGGCGGGCGTCGCGGAAACTCATCGCTCGGTGGTCAGACGCCCTCGGACTGCTCCGCGAGCATCGCAGCCATCACCTCGGCGAGCATCTGCGAACGCGGCGGCATCCCGGGGAACTCTTCCGGGGGTGAGGGGTTCGACCCCTCACCGATGGAGTGGAAGCGTTCCATGGCGATCTCCAGCCACTCGGGGTGCGGGAAGATCCAGAACCGTTCGTCGCGCACGGCGTCGACCACCAGGTCGGCCACGGCCGCAGGCGGCATGCCCTCGTCGATCGCCCGGCGGAGGTAGCCGAGCGACACCTCCTGCGCGGCGGTGCGTTCGGGCGCAGCACCGAGCTCGGCGGGCCAGTTCCGATCGGACTCCGCGATTCCCGTGCGAACCCATCCGGGGCACAGACAGCTGACGCCGACCGGCAGCCCACCCGATTGAACGGTCGAGTACAGGCCCTCCGTGAGAGCGACGACCGCATGCTTCGTGGCGTCGTACGGCGCGGCAAACCCGGGATAGAGCCCCGCCATCGACGCGGTGTTGACGATGTGGCCGCCGCCCGACATCACGATGAGGGGCAGGAACGCTCGAACACCGTGGACGACACCCCACAGGTTGACGCCGATGACCCATTCCCAGGTTTCGATACCGCCGAGCCACGGGTCGCCGGCGCCACCCACACCGGCGTTGTTGCACACGATGTGCACGGCACCGAAGCGCTCCATCGTTGCTGCTGCGAGTGCCTCGACGGCCTCCGCCTTGCTGACATCGGTGATCACCGTCAGCGTGTCGACGCCGTGCGCTCCCACCTCCGCCGCCGCGGCGTCGAGCGCTGCTTGATCGATGTCGGCGAGCACGACCGAGCAACCGGCCGCGCCGAACGCATTGGCCATCGCGAGGCCGATTCCGCTCGCTGCGCCCGTGACGACGGCGATCTTTCCTGGTCCGAGTTCCATCATTTCCCCTTCGTTCTGTGCCGGGACCGGCGGTGAGGGACCGTAGCTTTTTCGGCCTGCTGGCGGTCGACCGAACGGGTTCCGATCACATGGCGTAGGCTGCGCCCACCCATGGGAAAGGATCGCCGATGACCGAGAACTCCGTACTGACCCACCGCAACGTCGGCGTTCTGTCGGTCGAGGCTGTCGATGCTCCCGAGGTGGTCACCTCCGCGTGGATCGACGAGCAGTTGGCCGAAACCTACGAACGAACCGGTCTGAAGCCGGGGACCCTGTCCGACCTCGCCGGTATCGATGAACGACGCTGGTGGCCCGAAGGCGTCACGTTCGATCAAGCCGCGGCGATGGCCGGCCAAGCCGCGCTCGATTCCGCCGGGATCGATCCGCAGCGAGTCGGCATGTTGATCTCCACCTCGGTGTGCAAGCACCACCTCGAGCCATCGGTCGCGTGCGCAGTGCATCATCAGTTGCAGCTCGGACCGAGCTGTCTGAACTTCGACGTCGGCAACGCGTGTCTCGGCTTCATCAACGGCATGCAGATCGCTGCAGCGGCCATCGACGCCGGCTCGATCGACTATGCCCTGATCGTCGACGGCGAGGGCAGCCGCTACACCCAACAGACCACGATCGAACGTCTCCAGCAGCCCGGCACCGAAGCCGCCGACGTGTTCGCCGAGTTCGCTTCGCTCACCCTCGGATCCGGTGGGGCAGCAGCGGTGCTGTGCCGGCTCGACGAGCATCCCGAGGCCCACCGACTGGTCGGCGGCGTTGCCCGGTCCGGTACCCAGCACCACGAATTGTGCGTCGGCGACCTCGATCGCATGACCACCGACACCCACGGCTTGCTCGTCGCCGGTCTCGACCTCGCCGAAGCCGCCTGGAAGCACTCCGGACACGACTTCGACTGGGAAGTGGGCATGGACTGGTACATCGTGCACCAGGTCAGCCAGGTACACACGCGCTTGATCACCGAGCGTCTCGGAATCGATCCTGAACGTGCACCGTTGACGTTCCCGAAGTTCGGCAACGTCGGTCCGGCGGCGATCCCGCTGACCCTCGCCAAGTCGGCGGATCAGATTCAGGTGGGTGACCGCGTGCTCTGCATGGGCATCGGATCGGGGCTCAACACGAGCTTCACCGAAATCGTCTGGTGACCGTCGATCGAACCACGGTCGACGCCACACCGGCGCCACCGGATCCCGAGACCTGGCAGCGATGGGATCTCGATCCGTCCTGGTCGCGCCTCATCGACGTCGCCAGCCACGAAGGTGGCCTCCATCGGTGGCACGTGCTCGACACCGGCGCGCCTGCTGGCCGGCCGGACGCACCAACACTGCTGTGTGTCCACGGCAACCCGACTTGGGGATACGCATGGGCGAGCTTCCTGCGGCGCATGCACGAGAACTACCGCGTCATCGCCGTCGATCAACTCGGAATGGGCTACAGCGAGCGGACGGCCACCCGGCGATACTCCGACCGGGTGCGCGACCTCGACGACGTGGTCGTCGCCTTGCAGATCCCCGGCGGGTCGCCACTGGTGGTCGCGGCGCATGACTGGGGCGGGGCGGTCGCCATGGGATGGGCGGTGCAGGACCCGCAACAGGTTGCGGGAATGATCTTGTGCAACACCGGCATCGCCGTGCCCGAGGGTCGATCTGCTCCAGGGATCATCCGACTCGCGGCGTCACCGCTGCTGCTCGACGTCGTGTGTCGGGGCACGCCGACGTTCGTCGAGGGCACCGTCCGCCTCTCGGGTCGTCGCATCAGCAAGATCGACCGCGAGGCGTTCCGTGCCCCGTACCGGAGTGCTCCAGCGCGGGCGGCGATCGCCGACTTCGTCGGTGACATTCCGCTGCAGGCGGGGCACCCCTCCGAACAGGCGTTGGCCGAGGTGGCGTCACGGCTCCCGGCGATCAAGGCGCCCGTGCTGCTCGCCTGGGGTGCACGCGACCCGGTGTTCAACGACGATTTCGCCGCCGACCTCGCCGGCCGCTTCCCGAACGTCACGACCCACCGGTTCGCCAATGCGAACCATCTGGTGATGGCCGAAGCGGATGTGGCCGCAGTTGCCGAGACGTGGCTCACCGAATTGTTCGCCGGGCGCCTCGCCGACCGAGTACCGGGCGCCGAACCGGAGGCGGGGAACACAACACCGGGTCGGCCGCTGTGGTCCGCGATCCATGAGCGACGCGACGATGCGACGACAGCATTCGTCGACCTGGCAACGAACGACAGCGTCACGTTCGCGCAACTGGCGCAGCGCATCGATGCCGTCGCCGGCGAACTGCATCGTCGGGGCCTCGAGCCCGGCGACCACGTCGCCATGCTGACGCCACCCGGCATCGATCTCGTGGCAGCCGTGTACGGCGTCTGGCGCGCCGGTGGCGTGACCGTGATCGCCGATCGGGGGTTGGGACTCGACGGGTTGGGGCGAGCGGTGCGATCGACGCGTCCGCGCTTCGTGATCGGGCCACGTCAGGCTCGCCTCGCCGCTGCGGCCCTGCGTTGGGCGCCGAGGGCGACCCGACTCGACATCGCCGATCTGGTGAGCGCCCAGGTCGGCGAGCTGCCGCAGGCCCCGCCTGCCGACGCTCCCGCCGCGGTGTTGTTCACCTCTGGGGCGACCGGGCCGGCCAAGGGCGTCCGGTACCTGCACGCACAACTCGCCGCCCAGCGCGATGCCCTGGCCGCAACCTACGGGATCACCGGCGATGACCGGCTCGTTGCGGCGTTTGCGCCCTTCGCGTTGTACGGGCCGGCGCTCGGTGTTCCAACGGCGCTTCCCGACGTCGATGTCACCCAGCCGGGCCAGCTCACCGCCGAGGCGCTCGATGCCGCCTGCAGTCGTATCGACGCAACCCTCGCGTTCGCCTCGCCTGCTGCGCTCGCCAACGTCACGGCTTCGGCCCACGATGGGGCTGCGCACGGCGGTCTCGCCGGGCTCCGTATCGTCTTCTCCGCCGGGGCGCCGGTGCCATCGGAGACACTGCGAGCAGTGGCAGAGCTCGCACCGAACGCCACGCTGCACACGCCGTACGGCATGACCGAGGTCCTACCGGTCGCCGACATCGACCTCGGGGCGATCGAGCAAGCCGAACTCGACGATCCCCGTGGCGGCGTCTGTGTCGGCCGACCCGTCGCAGGGGCTGAGGTACGCATCGCCATGCTTGGCTTCGACCCCGACGACGTTCCCCCGGCGCTCGACACCGGAACGACCGGAGAGATCCTGATTCGATCACCTTGGACCTCGGCCGGTTACCTCGGGCTCTGGGCGACCGAACGTGCCGCCCGGCCCGGACCGGAAGGCGACTGGCATCGCTCAGGCGACGTCGGCCACCTCGACGACGAAGGGCGCCTCTGGGTCGAAGGTCGCGTCGTGCACGTGATCGACACCGCCGATGGTCCGGTGACCTCGGTGCCGGTCGAGCGGTTGCTCGAGCGGGCACTCGGGGTGGCACGGGTGGCAGCGGTGGGCGTCGGGCCGCTGGGAAGCCAACAGTTGGTGATCGTGATCGAAGACCCCGAGGCAACTCCTGGTCCGGTCGAGGCCGATGTTGCCGCGGCCGTGCGCGATGCACTCCGCGAACCGGTTGCTGCAGTGTTGAGCGTGGCCCACCTGCCCGTCGACATTCGCCACAACGCCAAGATCGATCGGATCGCGGTCGCTTCGTGGGCATCCGACGTGCTGGCCGGGCGACGCGCTCGCAGCCTGTCTCGGCGGGGGTGATGTCGTGAAGGTGCTGGTGACCGGTGGATCGAGCCTGATCGGGGCCGGAGTCGCCGAAGCACTCGCACGTCGCGGCGACGAGGTGGTCGTGCAGCAGCGAAGCCGGTCCGGTCGGCTCGATTCGTTGGAGGTCCGTCAGGAACTCGGAGACATCCGCGACGGCGACGCCGTGCTCGCTGCTGCGGAGGGCTGCGACGCGATCGTGCATCTCGCAGCGAAGGTGGGTGTCGTCGGCGACTGGGAGGAGTACCGGTCGATCAACGTCGATGGCACGAGCCACGTCGTCGCTGCTGCTCGTCACCATCGCATCGGGCGCCTGGTTCACGTGTCGTCGCCGTCGGTCGCCCATGGCGGTGAACCCATCATCGGCGGGGGAGCCGACGCGCCGGTGCTCGGGCGAACCCGGGCCTGGTACCCCGAATCGAAGGCACTGGCGGAGATCGCCGCACTCGACGCCGCCGGGACCGAACTCGGTGTCGTCGCTGTGCGGCCCCATCTGGTGTGGGGTCCGGGCGACACCCAACTCGTCGGCCGGATCGTCGACCGAGCCGCGAGCGGACGGCTCGCACTGGTCGGCGGTGGGCGGGCGCTCGTCGACACCACCTACATCGACAACGCCGTGAGCGCACTCGTCGCTTCGCTCGACGCGGTGTATCCCGGTGCCACCTGTTCGGGTCGGGCCTACGTGATCTCGAACGGGGAGCCCCGCATGATCCGCGAACTCGTCGAGGGCATCTGCCGCGCAGCGGATGTGCCATTCGCCCCACGAACCGTGTCGTTGCGTGTGGGGCGATCGGTCGGAGCGGTCGTGGAACGTGCGTGGCCTGTGCTCCGGCGCAGCGACGAGCCCCCGTTGACACAATTCCTCGCTGAGCAACTCGGCACGGCGCACTGGTTCGATCCTCGGCCCGCGCAACGGGACCTGGGCTGGGTGCCGAGTGTGTCGATCGACGACGGACTCGCTCGACTGACGTCTTGGTACGCATCGGATCGTCCGTCCGCTGCACCGTGAGCACAGGGCGGCGCTATCCTCGGGAACTCAACTGGCGACGTGGCCGAGTGGTTTAGGCAACGGCCTGCAAAGCCGTGTACATGAGTTCGATTCTCATCGTCGCCTCCAACCCCTGAGCAGGGTGCACCCTTGCTCAGGGGTTCTTCGCATCCGGGGCCGGTTCGCTGGTTTGTCATGCGGTTGCTCCGGGTAGCACCGGCGCATGGCAGACGAGACGCTCCAACACGAACCCACTACCCCCGCGGCGCCGGTCCCAGCCGCCGCCCCGGTCGCGGTGCAGGCAGCGCCGCAGTTCACCGACAGTGAAGTCGCCGCCCTCAGGCAGCGATTGAGCGAGAACGCGGAAACTCAGGGTTCGAATCGATTCGCCTGGTTCCTGATCGGATTCGCTGCAGCGCTGCTCTCGATCGCTGTCGCTGCAGTCGTGTTCCTTGCTGTCTCGGATGCCGACGACGACGGCAACATCAACCTCGACGTTCCAGCAGTCGACGTCGACGGCTAAGAGGGCTGGTCTCCTCCACGACGGCGGCGGGCGATCACGACCAGTGCAGCGACCACGCCGAGCGCAGCGAGCCCGATCAGCACCGGCGCCGCTGCTGCGGACTCGTCGGCGGGCTCGGCGGTGGCCGGCGAAGCAGTGGTCTGCGGTGCCGACGTCTCGGGCTGCGCTGTCGGCACGGTGGTCGTTGCTGCCGCCAGTGGAGGCAGCACGTCGACCATCGCGTCGAACGCCGGCTTGGCGACATCATCGGCGTCGAACCACAATGCGCCGCCGAACGCACCTCCGGTCTCGGCAGGGATCGGCGAGAAGCGGTCGCTGATGCCCCAGGTGACGAACGTGTCACACCCCGGATCATCGACGCATGCGCTCAGCGCAGCGGCATAGATACCGGCCTGGTACTGGAGGCTCTCGGGATTGTCGATCTCGGTCACCGGCAGTGGAACGTCGAACTCGGTGACGGCCCAACGCAGACCCAGCTCGCCGACCCAGTCGTTGAACTGACCGAAGTCGGCCGGGTCGGGCGAGAAGAGGTGGGCCTGGAAACCGATTCCGTCGACCGGCACGCCCGCCTCGACCAGCGCGCCGATGCGGTCGCGGACGGCGCTGCACTTCGCAACGGCGTCGCACGTCGTGCGTTCCGAGTTGGCGCCCGGCACGATCGCCACACCCGACGACACCGCGTCCTGGGTGACGGCCAGGTCGTCGTAGAAGTCGTCGTAGAACAACTCAGCGTCCGCATCGCCGGCGCGAGCGGCTTCGAACGCCAAGCGAATGTAGTCGTCGCCGATGACCTGCTGCCAGATCGTCGGGCGAAGCGAGCCGTCCGGCAGGAACGCATTGCCGACGACATCCCACTGGATGACGACCCCGGGGTTCCGCTCACGAAAGTGGCTCACCACGGTGGTCACGTGGGTGGTCAGTACCTCGGTCAGGGTCTCCGCCGTCCAAGTGCCCGTCGCCACCCAGGGCGGGACAGCGCCCCCGAGGAGTTCGTGGCCTCGCACCGGTACGCCCACCTCGACGGCGAAGTCGACGATGTCCTCCGCGGCGCCGAACTCGAAGGAGCCTGGTTCGGGCTGCACGACCGCCATCGACAGATCGCTGCGTGTCGACAACAGGTTGGTCTGTTCGGCGAGCAAGAGGCGATACGACTCGTCGCCGAGGCCGTCGTCGTCCACTGCAGCACCGAATCGAAGACCTGCATCGTCTGCGAGGTCCCGCAGCGACGCGGACTGAGCGGACCCTGTCGACGGGCTCACAGCGAGCAGGGCCAGGGAGGCGAAGAACGCAACCAACCCCGCCGACACCCGGGTGGCACTCGAAGGATTCGAGCGAGACCGGGCGGCGGGACCACGTCTGGAACGATGTGCGATGCGAGATGTCGAGCGGGCGGTCATCAGAAGGCCTCGACGGTAGTGGTCTGGTCCCGGTCGATGGTGGCAAGCGGCTGCATGCGTGCATGCCATCGTCGAGGCGCGGCCCGGTAGCCTGCGTTCAGGACCCCGCACCGTATGGCAACGAGCACCCCCTCAACGACCGTCGTCGTTCCCGGCACCCATGTGATGACCGCCCTGGTCGGTCCGCGCGATCACAACCTCCGCCAGATCGAGCAGCGATTTCCATCGGCTCGGATCAGTGTCCGTGGCAACGAGGTCCGGATCTCCGGCGACGACGCAGCCGACGTCGTCATCGTCTCGAACCTCTTCGAGGAGCTCTCCACGCTGCTGCAAGCCGGCCAGCAACTCGACGATGTGACCCTCGAGCGGGTGATTGCCATGGTGGGTGCGAGCGAGCGACCGAGCGAGATCCTCGGTCACCAGGTGCTTCGAGGTGCAAAAGGGCGCCAGGTCAAGCCGAAGACCGCCGGGCAGAAGCGCTACATCGACACCATCGCGGAGAACGTCATCACGTTCGGGCTCGGTCCAGCGGGTACCGGAAAGTCGTGGCTCGCGGTGGCGATGGCTGTTCGTGCACTCCAGGCCAAGGAGGTGCAACGCATCATCCTGACCCGTCCGGCCGTCGAAGCCGGTGAACGACTCGGGTTTCTTCCGGGCGACCTGATGGCGAAGATCGACCCATACTTGCGCCCGCTGTACGACGCCCTCTACGACATGCTCGATCCCGACGCCGTGCAGCGGTTGCTCGAACGCCAGGTGGTCGAGGTCGCTCCGCTCGCATTCATGCGCGGTCGCACGCTCAACAACAGCTTCATCATCCTCGACGAGGCCCAGAACGCCACGCCCGAGCAGATGAAGATGTTCCTCACCCGGATCGGTTTCGGGTCCCGCGTGGTGGTCACGGGCGACACCACCCAGGTCGACGTGCCGACCGGCAAGAGCGGCCTCGCCGGACTCGAGAGGACGCTCACCGGTATCGACGGCCTCTCGTTCGTGCGGCTGTCCGGATCGGACGTGGTGCGGCACAAGATCGTCGCGGACATCGTCGCCGCCTACGAAGAACACGACGCCCGGTCGGTCGAGACCTGAGTTCGTGATCGGTGTCGGCGGATGACCAACCAGTCGGCGACGGTGGTGGTCGCCGACGAGCGAGGCGATCCCGAGTCGGCCGAGGTCTCCGTCGACGCCGGCCGGTGGCGCCGCTTGGCGCTCGACGTCCTGGCCGACGTCGGCGCGAACGGCGAGCTGACGTTGACGTTCGTCGACCGGGTCGACATCGCTGAACTCAACGCCGAACACATGGGAAAGGACGGCCCCACGGATGTGTTGTCGTTCCCGATGGACGACGAACCCCTCGAAGGCGTTCCGGCCCTGCTCGGCGACATCGTCGTCAGCCCAGCGGTCGCCGCCGACCAGGCCCCCGAACACGCTGGCACCCTCGACGACGAGCTTGCGCTGCTGGTGGTCCACGGGATCCTGCACGTGCTGGGCCATGACCACGCCGAGCCCGACGAGACGGCGGTGATGCGCGCGCGTGAGCTCGACCTGCTCGAGCGGTTCCACTGGCTGGGACCCGCGCCCGCCGGTTTCCGTCAGGCCCACGACGACGCAGCCACCTGAGCTGAATCACCGCCCGCGCACTGCGGCGATGAGCGAAGTGGCCGCATCCGATGTGTCCGCTCATCGCGTGCGGTATGCGGCGAGCGGGCCCGACCACGGCGATAGGTTGCCGATGTGACCTGGCCGACGGGCCCGCCCCCGATGCCGCCATCTGGATGGTACGACGACCCGGATCAGCCGTGGACCTGGCGCTACTTCGACGGAGCCCACTGGACCGATCATCGTTCGCCGATGTGGGTGCCACCGGTCCGCGACCCCAAGTCGCTCGGTGTCTGGTTCGACTCGTCGGTCGTCGCGGTGAAGCGAGCGACACGACGGGTCGGGGTGCTCGTTGCCGTCGTCTGGCTCGTGCTCGGTGCACTCGGGTCGTGGCTGGCCATCGTGTCGTTCGACGATCGCCGAGGTCGTGAGCTTCGGCGCCTGCTCGACATCGACCAATCCACGTTGGCCCCGACGGGGTCCTCGACGACCAACGAACTGACGACGGCCGAGGCCGAGCGGGCGTGGGAGCTGCTCCAGGACATCTTCTGGGCTGCACTTCCCTGGTTGACGGCCCTCACGATCGCGTTCGTCGTGGTTGCAGCATGGTCGGTGGCCCTGACGACCCAGTCGGTGCGGCGACCAGACGAAGACCTCGGGACGTTGGCCGGCGGGGCGTTCCGCCGCGTTCCTGCGGTCTTCGGGTCCGGCGTGGTGGTGTTCGCGCTGTTCACAGCGACCTGGGCGTTCGCTTCGATACCGGTGGTGCTGGTCGTCGCCGCCGATGGCGGGGGAGCGGCGATCGTGCTGACGGTGGTGTTCGCGGTGCTGGCGGTCGTCGTGGCGACCGTCTGGCTGTGGGGTCGGCTCACGCTGGCGTCGGTGATCGCCGCCGCCGGCGGTCATGGTCTCGGTATCGGTCGCAGTTGGAACATCACCCACGGCCGGTTCTGGTTCGTGGTGGGGCGACTGTTGATCACCGGTCTGGTCGCCGGTGCGCTGTCCGGACTGGTCAGCATCGTGAACACGTTCGGGCAGTTCCTCGGGTTCGCGTCGTATCTGGTCATCGTGATGCTCCTGCAGGCGTTCACCGCAGTCGTTGCGATCGTCGTCACGGTGTGTGGCCACCTGTCGACCGTCGACCAACTCGACGGGCCCGATGGTGCCGGCGATCCGGAGGTGGCGAGCGGTTCGTGACCGGTTCGTCCGCAGACGACATCGGGGCCTAGTTTCGGCCGTCATGGAGATTTCACTGGACGGCAAGGTTGCGCTGGTCACCGGCGCTTCGAAGGGCATCGGCAAGGCGATTGCGGCATCGCTGGCAGCCTCGGGTGCGAAGGTGATGATCAACAGCCGCAAGCAGGATCAGCTCGAAGCCGCCCGCGCCGACATGACCGGCGACGTCGAGATCTTCGCCGCCAACGCCGGCGACGCCGACGCAGGAGAACGCGCGGTCAGTGCCACGATCGAGCGATTCGGTGGGCTCGACATCCTCGTCAACAACGCCGCCACCAACCCCTACTACGGGCGCACTCTCGAGGTCGACAAGGGTCGCTACGACAAGACGTTCCAGGTCAATCTCGAGGCGCCGTTGCTCTGGTGTCGGGCGGCGTGGGAGCAGTCGTTCAAGGAGCGTCCGGGGACGATCATCAACATCGCATCGGTCGGTGGGTTGCGCACTGACGGCGGAGGTCTCGGCATCTACAACCTGACCAAGGCAGCCCTGATCCACATGACGCGACAGCTCGCCAGCGAGTTGGGCCCCACCCGAGTGGTCGGCATCGCTCCGGGCCTGGTGGTCACCGATTTCGCCCAGGTTCTGGTCGACAACTTCGGCGACGAGCTCGCCGCAAGGATGCCGCTGAAGCGCCTCGGTGATCCGCAGGACATCGCCAACCTGGCGACGTTCCTGGCGAGTGACCTGTCGAGTTGGATCACGGGCGAGACCTACGTGATCGATGGCGGCGCAGGTGTCGCCGCTGCCGGCTGACCCCGCATCAGCGCAGCCCTTGCCCCGGCCCAGCACCCCGAAAATGTGCGGGGCGGCCCGTTGATGACGCTCTGACGCGCACGTTTCTGGGGCTCGCAGGTCCGAGAGCCGAAACGTGCGCACCTCGTCCCGCCCGCGACGGTCTCGTGCGCATTTTCGGGAGATGTGGGCGGTGGAGTGGGGCGACGGGTTGATCAGGGGGTGGTGCGGCGAAGCTTTCCGAGTGCAGTTCGAGGGAGCGCATCGACGACCACCAACCGGCGAGGCGCCATGAACGCGGGATGGACCTGCTTGACGTGTTCCCGGAGCGCCTCGAGTGTCGGTGGATCACCGGTGGGGACGACCACCGCCTCCACCAGTTGGCCCCACTCGGTGTCGTCGACCCCTCGCACCATCACATCACCGACAGCTGGGTGATCGGCGAGCGCCGCCTCGACCGCGTCCGGCCAGACGTTCTCGCCGCCGGTGATGATCAGATCCCCGGCGCGTCCGTCGACATGGAGTCGACCGTCCGCGAGCCACCGGCCCAGGTCGCCCGTGGCCAGCCAGCCATCAGCATCGAGTGGGACGGTCCCGTCGCGATAGCAGCGCAACAGCATCGGGCCGCGGAGGAGGATCTCTCCGCTCTCGTCGATGCGTACCTCGACACCGTCGAGCGGCACGCCGTCGTACACGACCCCGCTGCCGGTCTCGGTCATCCCGTAGGTCGTGACGCAGTTCATGGGACGGTCGGCGGGAGGTCGGCTCCCGCCGAGCACGATCGTGCGAAATCGGGTGGGATCGACGCGGAGCAGCGCGGTGGCCACCAGCGACACCAGCGTGGCGCCCGACTGCTCGACTGCGGTCGCGTCGAAACCGGGGAGCACCGTCAGCGGTGTGCCGGTGTGGAGCGCCCGCGTCACCACCGACAGTCCGCCGACGTGCGACAGCGGAAGACACGCCAGCCAACGGTCGTCGCCCCTGACGCCGAGGCGGTCACTCGTGGCGTGGGCCGATGCCGCGACGGCGTCGTGGGTGAGTACGACACCCTTCGGTGCCCCGGTGGAGCCGCTCGTGGCGACGACGAGCGCATCGCCGGAGTCGACCTCGTCGCCGACCCGCATCGCCGCACAGAGCTTGCGTCGGGCTGCGGCGGGGAGGCGCTGGTCGACTGGAAACGCCGCGTCGCCGGCATCCCAGATCTGCTGCAACCGATCGACGAATCCGGCCCCACCCGGAAGGTCGATCGCAACCAGTCGGCTCACGCAGTGATCGGATCGATCGGGGTGATCACGCCGACCAGCGACTCGATCTCGGCAGCAACGGTCAGACACCGGAGATCGGTGAAGCGATCGCCCATGACCTGCACGCCGACTGGGAGTCCATCGACCACCCCAGCCGGCGTGACCACCGCTGGCGTTCCCAACAGGTTCGATGGGACGACGGGCCGGATCGTGTCGGTCATCATCTCGACGGCGGTGTCACGATCGAGGTCGGCACCGGGAGCGAACGCGCGACGTGCCCACGTCGGCGACAGCAGAACCGGATACTCCTGGTGGAACGCCGCCCACTGCCGCATCAGCCCGTATCGCTCGGCGTGCATCAGGTGCGTGCCGGGGATCTGTGTGGGTTCCGACGACTCGTCGAACATCTCCAGCAGCGAGAGCGCATCGGCACCGAGCACGAGCGGCAGCAGGTCCTTCTGGGCTCTGATGTCGTCGATCATCAGCATTCGCCAGAGGTCGGCGGAGCGTTCGTAGCCCGGTGGTGTCGCTTCGACGACCTCATGCCCGGCGTCGGCGAGGCGGTCGGCGACCGACCGGATCGCACCGGCGATTCCCGGGTCGGTGGTGCCGCCGGGGGGATCGGTCATCACGGCGATTCGTAGCCGCTCGTCCACCGTCGCGTCAGTGAGCGCAGCGGTCACGCTGCGCGGGTCTCGCCAGTGCTGACCGGCGAGGATGTCGAGGCCGGCACGAACGTCGGCGACCCGGCGTGCCATCGGTCCTTCGACGACCATCAGCTGTTCCGACAGCACCATGTCCTCGGGCGGGACGACACTTGCCATTGGGATCACGCCGACCGTCGGCTTGAGTGACGCGATGCCGCAGCAGTGCGCCGGGTTGCGCAGCGATCCACCGATGTCGTTGCCCAGCCCGATCGGGCTCATCCCGGATGCGATCGAGGCGCCCTCACCACCGCTCGACCCACCGGCGGTCACCTCCGGGTTCCAGGGGTTCAGCGTTGGACCGTGCAACTCGGAATCGGTGTGTACTCGCAGTCCGAAGTCGGGCAGGTTCGTGCGTGCGAACGGAATTGCGCCGGCGGCACGCATCCGCTCGACGGTCGGCGCGTCGATCGGTGCGACCGCCTCGGCGAGCGCCCTGACGCCCTGTGTCGTCGGGGTGCCGGCGACGTCGATGTTCTCCTTCACGGTGCAGGGCACGCCATGCAGGCGACCGAGGTCATCACCGGCAGCAACTGCGGCGTCAGCCGCGTCGGCGGCGCTGCGGGCCTCGTCGGCGAGCACCCGCACGATGGCGTTGAGTGCGCCGTTGCACTGGTCGACTCGGTCGAGATGTGCCTCGAGCACCTCACGGCTCGACACCTCCCTGCTGCGAATCCGATCAGCGAGTTCGAGTGCACCGAGTTGCCACAGCTCTGTCATGGCCCCATCATGGCGCACACATGAATCGTTGGATCACCGGAGCGCGGCCCCGGACACTTCCCGCAGCCGTGGTTCCCGTGGCTGTCGGTGCTGCCGCAGCTGTCGGCGAACCGGCCGACGTCGTCTGGTGGCGGGTGGCCGCAGCGTTGG
The DNA here is from genome assembly GCA_963848145.1 of Ilumatobacteraceae bacterium. GTDB lineage: Bacteria > Actinomycetota > Acidimicrobiia > Acidimicrobiales > Ilumatobacteraceae > Sva-07. The sequence goes on along the minus strand of CAWKCN010000034.1, from coordinate 89,314 downwards.
TCGTCAGCCTGATGCTGCAGATCGGGGTCAACTATGCGAACGACTACAGCGACGGGGTGAGGGGTACCGATGATGTCCGTGTCGGCCCGATTCGCCTGGTGGCGAGCGGTCTCGCCGACGCTTCGTCGGTGAAGCGGGCGGCGTTGATCTCGTTCGGCATCGCCGCCGTGGCAGGACTTGCGATTGCGCTGTCGACGTCGCTCGTGCTGCTTGTCGTGGGTGCGGCGGCCATCGCCGCCGGGTGGTTCTACACGGGTGGGCCCAAGCCGTACGGCTACCTCGGACTCGGCGAAGTGTTCGTCTTCGTGTTCTTTGGGCTGGTCGCCACTGCCGGGACCACCTATGCCGCAATCGAGTCGGTGACGGCACTGTCCTTGGTCATGGGTTGTGCGGTGGGCTCGTTGGCCTGTGCGCTGCTCGTGATCAACAACCTTCGCGACATTCCGACGGACCGGGAGGTCGGGAAGAAGACGCTTGCGGTTCGCCTCGGTGATCAGCGCACGCGCTGGTTCTATGTCGCGCTGATCGCGTCGGCCTTCGTGCTGTCGGCGGTCGCAGCCGTGCTGGCGGACACCGGTGCTCCTCGGACTGGTGGCGATCCCGCTGGCGATCAGGCCGATCAGGCTCGTGCTCGGCGGCGCCACGGGGGGTGCGCTGATCCCGGTGCTCGGCGAGACCGGCAAGCTGCAACTGGCGTGGGGCCTCCTGGTCACCATCGGCCTGGCTCTCTGACCGAACGTGTTACTCGTGGTGTCTGACACCACGAGTAACGGTCCAGTTCGCAATGGTGGTGGCGGTGGCGTGAGGTTGTTCGAGGTGGACGCTGTGACCGGCGTCGGGCACGACGACCAGGTCGGCGTCGGTGAGGCCCTCGACCAGGCGTCTGCCGAGTGCAGTGAATTTGGCGTCGTGTTCGCCGACCAGCACCAGTACCGGGCACTCGATCTCGGCGAGCCGGTCCCAGAGCGGCAGCTGCGTGCCGGTGCCCGTTGCGCGGAGGCTCGCAGCCAGGCCAGTCAGCAGTGTTGCGGAGCCGGTCGGCGCGCAGCGACGTGGTGTCGTCGAGGCCGGCGAAGAGAGCGTTGCGCAGCCACTCGTCGATGAACGTGGGGACGCCGACATGCTCGATGCGATCGGCGAGGCGTTCGTCGGCGGCGCGGCGTGCTGCACGGTCGTCGCTGTCGTCGATACCGGCGGTGGCGCCGATCAGGACGAGGCGCTCGACAGCCTCGGGGTGGGCGAGCGCTGCGTGGAGCGCCACACGCCCGCCCATCGAGTACCCGACGTAGGTCCCGGTACCGCCGACGTCGACCAGTCGGTCCGCGCTCTCCCACAGATCACTGTCGGCTGGGGGAGGGGCGTCACCATGGCCAGGAAGGTCGATGGCGACCGTGACCGCGCCGATGTCGAGGTCGGCCAGTTCCGAGCGCAGCAACCCTCCGACGAGCCCCCACGACCTGGCGGTCTGGGTGAAGCCGTGCGCCAGGACGAAATGCTGTGAGGGGTCGCTCGTCATCACTCCTGCTCGGGAGCCGCCTGGTCGGCAACCGCCTGGTCGGCCATCTTGCGGAGCACCTGGGCGAACGTCTCGGCTTCCTGTGCTCCGGGAACCGCCCACCGGCCGTTGATCACATAGGTGGGCACCGCTGTGATGCCGTTGTCGTGGGCGACATCGAGTTCGGCGCGGACCTCGTCGGTGCCGCGACCGGACGCGAGGAAGTCGTAGACGGTGCCTCGGTCGAAACCGACGTCGGCGGCACAGTCGGCGAGCACGTCGGGATCGCCGATGTTCAGCCCGTCATGGAAGTAGGCCGCGAGCAGACGCTCCTTCATGGCGTCCTGCTCGACCGGTGAATCGGCCTCGCCCGACAACCAGATCAGCCGGTGCGCGAGCAGTGTGTTCGCCCGAAGTGCACGGTCCATCCGGAACTCGAGACCGACCTCGGCGGCACGTTCCGACACGTTGGCGATGATCGCCTCGGCTCGCTCGTGTCCGCCGAACTTCTTGGCGTACGCATCGACGACCGGACCAGACGCTCCTGGCGCGGCGGTGGGGTCGAGCTGATAGGGGTGGTACGACACGTCGAAGTCGACTGGCACACCCGCCTCGGCCAGCTCGGCCTCGACCTGGGCGAGCCCGGACGCGAACTTGCGCTTGCCGATGTAGCACCATGGGCAGACCACGTCGGACCACACCTCGACGGTCACCGTCGGTCGCATCGTGTCGTGATCGGAGATCGCAGTCATGATCGACACGGTATGCGCCTATCGTCTGCAGGCAATGGTCGGCGCAGCAGATCCTCGCCCCGAAGACGTCCAAGCGACGTTCTGCGCAACCCTCGTCGACGAGTGGTGCACGCTGGGCGTCCGCCATGCCGTGATCGCTCCTGGTTCTCGGTCGACGCCAATGGCGATTGCGCTGACAGATCGCGATGAATTCCAGGTGCACGTGGTGCACGATGAACGCTCAGCGGCGTTCGTGGCGCTCGGGCTCGCTCTCGACGGCGACCCGGCGCTGCTGCTGTGCACCAGCGGCACCGCAGCCGCAAACTTCTTCCCGGCGGTGGTCGAAGCGGGTCTTTCCGAGATCCCGATGATCGTCCTGACGGCGGACCGGCCCGACGAGCTGCGCGGCGTCGGTGCGCCGCAGACGATCGACCAGGTCGATCTGTTCGGTCGCCATGTCGTGTGGTCACGGGATCCTGGCGTTCCTGCGCACGCCGAGCGGACGTTGTGGCGTGAGTTGGCCATCGATGCGTTGGGGGCTGCATCGCAGGGGCCGGTGCAGCTGAATCTCGCGTTCCGCGAACCGCTCCTCGGGACCGCGTACGAGTTGCCTGAGCGACCCGCCGGCGTCACACGCCGACCGGCCATCAGCCAGGACGGACGCCACGGTGATCCCGTTCCGGCGCACTCGACAGAACGAGGTCTGATCCTCGTCGGCGGCCGCCACGGACTGGCGCGAGCCGACATCGACGAACTGGCGCGACGAACCGGCTGGCCCGTGCTGGCCGACCCCACATCGGGCGTGCGCGACCTTGCAGGCGCGATCTCGATGGCCGACGGGATGCTTCGCAATCAGCTGTTTGCGGATGGTCATCTGCCCGATGTGATCGTCCGCATCGGTCGCCCTGCAGCGTCGAAGGTGCTCGCCCAGTGGTCCAAGCGGGCAACCGATGCCGGTGGCATCCTGCTGCAGGTTGGTGGACCGGGCGTGATCGACCCCGAGCACAACGTCAACGCGGTCGTGAGCATCGAGGACCTGCTCGCATCGGCTCCGGAGCCGACCGGTACCGCCTCATTGTGGTCGGCATCGTGGACGTCGGCGGATCGTGCTGCTGACACGGCTCTGGTCGAGCGTCTTGCCGATTTCGACGAACTCACCGAGCCAGGTGTTGCCCGCGCCGTCGCCGACGGGCTCCCGGTCGACGCCGATCTGGTGGTCGCCTCGTCGATGCCGGTTCGAGATCTCGAGTGGTTCGGTGGCAGCGGGGCGCGAGCCCACGCCAACCGCGGCGCCAACGGCATCGACGGAGTCCTCGGTACAGCGCTCGGCCGAGCCCTGGCCGGGCGAACCACGTTCGTGCTGATCGGCGACCTCGCGTTCGTGCACGACAGCAACGCGCTCACCGCGCTCGATCGCCGTGACGCCGATCTTCGCATCGTGGTGGTCGACAACGACGGTGGCGGGATCTTCTCGTTCCTGCCTCAAGCAGCTGCGCTGTCCGACAGTCGCTTCGAGCAGCTGTTCGGCACTCCACTCGGCGTCGACGTCGTCGCACTGGCGACGTCCTACGGCTTGACGGCCCGAACCGTGCAGGCGGTCGACGAGCTCGTCGAGCAGCTCGCCCAGCCCGGCCCCTGGGTGTGTTGCGTTCCGACCGATCGCCGCCACAACGTCGAGGTGCATGCCGACCTGCATGCGGCCGTCAGCGCTGCGCTCGACGAGCGATGAGCGGACGAACCGGATACGGCCACTTCGCCCATCGGCGCCGAGGTCAGGGCCTGACGATTGCGCTGAGCATCGCCTGGAACTTGGCCTGAGTCTCGGCAAGCTCTGCGAGCGGGTCACTGTCGGCGACGATGCCGCCACCGGCGACGAGGCGCGCCGACCGGCGATCGGCGGCGAGTTCGGCACAGCGGATGGCCACTGCCCAGCTGCCGTTCCCGTCGGCGTCGACCCAGCCCACCGCACCGCCGTAGCGGCCCCGATCGAAGCCCTCGACGCGCTGGATCAGCTCGATCGCAGCGTCGCGGGGGTGGCCGCCGAGCGCTGGGGTGGGCGAGAGTGCCCGCACCAACTCGATCACCGACGGTCCCGGTTGCGACAGCATGCCTTCCATGCGAGTCCCGAGGTGCTGCACGTTGGCGACGGTGACGATCGACGGCTCCGGCTCCCAATCGAGATAGCTGGCCCAGGGGAGCAACGTGTCGTGGACGACGTCGATGACGACCCGATGCTCGATCTGATTCTTCGTGCTGGCGATCAGCTCGGCGGCGATGCGTGCGTCGTTGTCGACATCGCCGGTTCGCGGCGCGGTTCCCGCGAGTGGGTGGGATCGAACGATCGGCCCATCGACCTCCACGAGCAGTTCGGGTGACGCTCCGATGAAACCGTCGATGGAGTAGCGGTAGCTCGACCCGAACGAAGCGCGAAGGCGTCGCAGGACGGCGTGGACGTCGATCGACTCGCTGGAGTGCACCACGATGGGGCGGGCGATCACTGCCTTGGTGAGATCGCCGTTTCGCACTGCGTCACGCGCTGCGGCCACCGCGGAGAGATACTCGTCGACGTCCACGGCTGGTTCGATCGACCAGCTCGCAGCGGTTGTCGGACCCGGATCGCCGGGTGTGAGCGCAGCGACGACGGCGTCGTCGGGGACATCGCCGACGACCGTGACGCTGGTGGAGCCGTTGGCGTGTTTGCGGACCTGCACGGCCGGCACGGCGAGTTCGGCGGGCGATCCGGGAACGAACGGGACGCAACCCAGCGCCACCGGGCCTGCTCCGGCAACAGTTCCGTTGTGCTCGAGCGAACCGAGGAAGTCGGCAGCCTCGTCGACCGGCACCGTCGCGGCGGTGCCGACTCCTGCGATACCGATCGCGTTTCGGACGAACAGCATGCCGTCGCCACCGGCGACGTCGTTGAGATCGACCGGTCCGTCGACGAAGTCGGCCAGCGGCCGTGTGACGGCTCTCATTGCCGGATCAGGCCCTGGTGGCGACCATCAACTGTGTGAGGCCGCCCGAGAGTTGGGCGTGCACGGCATCGGGGAAGCCGGCCTCGTTCAGCGACGCCAACATCTCCTCGGGCGATGGAAGGTAGGCGACGCTCTTGGGCAGGTACCGGTAGGCCGCCCCATCGGACAGCGCTGCACCGATCCGTGGAACCACCTTGCCGAAGTAGATGTCGTTGCCCCAGCGCACCATCGCGTTGCTGGGCACGCTGACGTCGAGGAGTGCGATGCGGCCGCCAGGTCGCACGACCCGGCCGAGTTCGTTGAAGAACGTGGGCAGGTCGAGCAGGTTGCGCAGTGCGAATCCGCACGTGACGCCGTCGACGGAAGCGTCGGGGACCGGCAGACGAAGGATGTCGGTCTGCACGCGGGGCGCACCCGACCTGTCGGCGCTCAACATGCCGAAGCTGAGATCCATCGAGATCGGCTCGACACCGCCGGCGGCGAGATCGATGCACAGGTCACCGGTGCCGCTCGCCAGGTCGAGCACGGTGCTTCCGGCTGGGAGCGCCAGATCGCGAACGGCTCGCTTTCGCCACCGCACGTCGAGACGAAACGAGATGATCCGATTCAAGCGGTCGTACTTCGGGGCGATCGCGTCGAACATCCCTTGGACGGCTGCGACCTTCTCCTCGCCTTGAGGGAGTTCGTCGGTGTCCCACGAGGGACGCATCGCAGTGGGGTCGGTCACCCGTCTCAGGCTACGGGTTCGGCGGCAACCTGCTTGGCCCAGCGATAGTCGGCCTTGCCGCTCGGCGACCGCACGATCTCGTCGACGTAGCGGATCTCCTTGGGCAACTTGTAGCGGGCGATGTGCTCGGCCGCTGCGGCACGTAGCGCCTCGTCGTCCGACGTCGTGGCCATTCCGGAGTCGCACGATCGCCACCACTTCGTTGCCCCACCGTTCGCTCGGCCTGCCCGCGACGATGCAGTCGTACACGCCGGGATGCGACTTGATCGCGGCCTCGACCTCTTCCGCGAAGATCTTCTCGCCGCCGGAGTTGATGGTGACCGAATCGCGCCCGTGCAGTTCGACGATGTCTCCGTCGAGCAGCCGGGCCCGGTCGCCGGGGATTGCATAGCGGACGCCGTCGACGACCGGGTAGGTGCGGGCGGTCTTGTCGGGGTCGCCGAGGTATCCGAGCGCCAGTCGACCCGTCTTGGCGAGCCAACCGATCTCGGGATCGCCCGCCTCGAGCACGCGATCGAGGTCTGCCGACAAGACGACGTTGCCTGGCGTGATCTCGAAGGTGCCGGTCGTGGATCCACCGCCGGTGGACACCTGCGACACCTGCCCGCCTGCCTCGGACGAACCGAGCCCGTCGACGATCATCAGCGTCGGCAGGTGAGCGAGGAACTCGTCCTTGAGCGGGGCGGAGAGCGGTGCCCCGCCGGACAACACCACCGTCAGCGACGACAGGTCGTAGCCGGCGCCGTTCGTCGGTTTCGTCGAGTTCATCGAGGAGTGGCCGGGCAAACGCATCGCCGACGATGAGAAGGAAGTTGATTCGCTCGCGTTCGACCGTCGACCAGATGTCGACCGGGTCGAGTCGCTCGGGGATGGACTGCACGAACACGGTGCCGCCGCCGAGCCACGTGCGAAAGCTCATCCAATGCCCGGCGCCGTGCATGAACGGTGGGGCGAGCAGCGCCTGGAGGCCGGTGTTGGCTTCGGCGACGAAGTCGTCGACCGAGGCGGCGGTCTTCGATCCACCGAAGCACTCGACCATCGCGTCACCGTTTCGCCACATCACGCCCTTGGGCATGCCGGTGGTGCCACCGGTGTAGAGCATGTACAGGTCGTCCGGGCTCCACTCGACGTCCGGGCGATCGGGCGAGGCTGCAGCGAGGGCGTCTTCGTACCAGACAGCGCCGGGCAGCAGCGGGTGCCCGGACTCGTCGGGCACCTGCAGGATCACGCGGAGCTGCGGCAACTGGTCGAGCACCTCGGCGAGCGTCGGCGTGAACGCCGAGTGGACGACGACAGCGCTGGCCTGCGAGTCGTTGAGCAGGTACAGCAGTTCTTCGGCGACGTAGCGGTAGTTGACGTTGAGCGATGCCACCCGGGCCTTCAGCGCACCGAGCATCGACTCGAGGTATTCGTTGCCGTTGTGGAGGTAGATCGCGAGGTGATCCTGCCCGCTCTCGTGTCCGTCGAGATCGGCGCGCTCGGTGGTGACGCCGAGGCCTTCGCCGATCAGGTGGTTGGCGAGTCGCCGAGTCCGCTCGGTGACGTCCGCCCACGTGAAGCGCTGATCTCGGAAGACCAGGCAGTCGTCGTCCGGGCGCGTGCGTCGCGATCGCCTCGTGCACCTCGGCGAGGCCGAACTCGGCCTGAGATGAGGTCTCGGTCACGACGTCAGGCCGGGAGTTCGTTCGTGGAGCCCGGCGTCCGGTGGTTTCGTTGGCGCGACAGCGGCGTGTTGGTCGGCGGGGCTTCGATCGCGGTCATCCGGTGAACGTACACGGTCGCTACAGGCGGATTTCACCTGGAGTAGATCTCCTTGCCGATGATCGACACCAGCGATGCAAGCGCCCGTTGAAGCGGTCCGAGTGGTTCCCGGTGCCCTGGGCACGGGGGACCGCGATCAGGTGGCGAGGACGCCCCTGATGGTGTCGACGACCTGATCGGCGCTGGCGCCGGGGGTGATCACCGCAGCGATGCCGGCCTCCTTGAGGGGCTCGACGTCCTGGTTCGGCACGATGCCGCCGACCACGACGGGAATCTCGCTGCCGAGCTTGCGTACCTCGTCGACCACCAGCGGGGCGAGGGTCATGTGAGCGCCCGACAGCATCGACAGCCCGATCGCATCGACGTCCTCGTCGACTGCCGCCGCAGCGACCGTCTGCGGGGTCTGGAACAGGCCCGTGTAGATCACTTCGTAGCCGGCGTCGCGCAGGATGCGGGCGACCACCTTGATGCCGCGGTCGTGGCCGTCGAGACCAACCTTGGCGACCAGGATTCGTTCACTCATGTTGGCTCCGTCGCTCAGATCACAGGGACTTCGGTGTGGCGACCGAACACATCGGCCATGGCACTCATCATCTCACCGAGCGTCACGTAGACGTTCGACGCCTCGATCAGCGTTGGCATCAGGTTGACCTCGGGATCGGCCGCCTCGCTTCGCAGCTTCGCCAGCACCTCGTCGACCGCAGTCTGATTTCGGTCGTGGCGGATCGTGTCGAGTCGCTTGCGCTGGCGGGTCTCGTCCTCGTTCGAGATTCGCAGGATGTCGAGGTCGTCGTCGTCGTTGCCTTCGGTGAACCCGGACACCCCGACGATCACCCGCTCACCGGCGTTGAACGTGCGCTCGAGCTCGTAGGCCGAGTCGGCGATGCGGCCTTGGAACCAGTTCTCGTCGATGCCCTTGATCACGCCTTCGAGCAGTGAACCATCACCGAAGTCGTCGAGCGTGGCGAAGATCTCCTCGGCCTGGCGTTCCATTTCGTCGGTGAGTTCCTCGACGAAATAGGAGCCACCGAGCGGGTCGGCCACGTTGGTGACATTGGTCTCGTGGGCGATGACCTGCTGTGTGCGCAACGCGATGCGCGCCGCCTTCTCGGTCGGGAGGGCGAGCGCCTCGTCCATCGAATTGGTGTGCAGCGACTGCGTACCGCCGAGCACGCCGGCGAGCGCTTCGATGGCCGTCCGAACGATGTTGACCTCGGGCTGCTGTGCAGTGAGCGACACGCCGGCGGTCTGGGTGTGGAAGCGCAGCTGCATCGAACGTTCGAGTCGTGCCCCGTAGCGCTCCTTCATCCAGCGCGCCCAGATGCGACGAGCGGCGCGAAGCTTGGCGATCTCCTCGAAGAAGTCGATGTGCGCGTTGAAGAAGAAGCTCAGCCGTGGTGCGAACGAGTCGATCGGCAACCCGGCTTGCAGAGCGAGTTCGACGTAGGCGAATCCGTTCGCCAGCGTGAACGCCAGCTCCTCGGCGGCGGTGGAGCCGGCCTCGCGGATGTGGTAGCCGGAGATCGAGATCGAGTGCCAACGCGGCATCTCCGCAGCGGTGAACTGGATGGTGTCGCGGACGAGTCGCATCGACTGGCGCGGCGGGAAGACGAACTCCTTCTGCGCCTGGTACTCCTTCAAGATGTCGTTCTGCAGAGTGCCGCCGAGGCGGCTCCGATCGACGCCGGCCTTCTCGGCCTGTGCGACGAACATCGCGAAGATCGGCGCTGCCGGGCTGTTGATCGTCATCGACGTGGTGATCTCGCCGAGGTCGATGCCCGAGTAGAGGTCTTCCATGTCGGCCAACGAGTCGATCGCCACGCCGCATCGTCCGACCTCGCCGAGCGACATCGGGTCGTCGGAGTCGAGCCCGAGCAGCGTCGGCATGTCGAAGGCGGTCGACAGGCCGTCGCCGCCCGACTTGATGATCTCCTTGAATCTCCAGTTCGTGTCCTCGGCGGTACCGAATCCGGCGAACATTCGCATGGTCCACAGCCGTGAGCGGTACATCGACGCATACGGCCCACGGGTGTACGGATACACGCCCGGAAACTCGCCGTCGTCGGGTCCGTAGACCGGCTCGAGCGGCACCCCCGACATCGTCTCGAAGGGGCCTGGCCGCAGCGCCGAGCCCTCGAATGCGTCACGCCAGAGCTTCCGGTTGTCGGTCACGATGCGATGGTACCGATCGTGCGCTGGGGCCTGCGAGTCCCTGGCCGGTTGGGCCCCGCGGTGGGGTCCACCAGGAGCATCGTGGCCTGCGCAATGGCCCCGGAATCTGCTCTCGTGCCCGCAACGTCGTAACCTGGGACCATGGAGAGGCCTGCACCTGCGATCTCGGAGTTGTTGGCCATTCCGGAGTTCGGCGCATTCGTGCTGTCGGCTCCGTGGCTGGCAACGGCGCCCCGCGGCATCGGTCGGCGAGTGCTCGTGCTCCCGGGGTTCACCGCTGGTGACGTCTCAACCGCACCGCTGCGTTTCGCGCTGCGAGCGCTCGGGCATCGACCAGCGCCCTGGGGCCTCGGCCTCAACGTCGGCCCCGACGACGAGACGGTACGGCAGCTACTGCGGCGACTCGAGCAGCTCGTGCAGCAGAACGGTGGCCCGATCGACATCGTCGGCTGGAGCCTCGGCGGCATCATGGCCCGGCTGCTCGCCCTGCACCATCCCGATCGTGTGCGTCAGGCCATCTCGCTCGGCAGTCCGATCCGGGTCGAAGATCCCGAAGCCAACCTGAGCGAGAGTGTCCGGCGACTGTCGCAGCTCGCCGGACTCCAGCGTGGTCGACGCGGCCACGATCTGACGGTGATCCCTGTTCCGTCCACCGTGATCTATTCACGTCAGGACGGCGTGGTCGCTCCCGCCTCGTGCCTGCAACCGGTCGGGCCGACCTCGGAGAACATCGAGGTCCGCGGCGCACACATCGGCTTGGGCCACAACGCGTCGGCGATCTGGGCGGTCGCCGATCGGTTGGCGCAGGCCGACGGGGTCTGGCAACCGTTCACGCCTCCGCCGGCGATGGCGTGGCTGTATCCCGAGCCGGAGTCCGTCTCGGCGTCGGGCGTCACGACCCGGGTCGCGAGCTGATCTCATGCCGACCTCACAGATCTCCCGCGGGCACTCCCGGTTGCTCGCTGTCGAAACGCCGACGGCGCTTGGACACACCTCGACGCTCACGGTCGTCGACGCCGCCAATGCCCCGCATCGTCTGAATGCTGCCCTGCTGCGTCAGGAGGTCAACGCTCGACTCGACGAGTTGCCGATGCTCCGACAGTCGCTCGTCGAGGTGCCGTTCAACATCGATCGACCGTGGTGGCGAGACCACCCGGGCTTCGATCTCAACTACCACTTGCGCCACATCGCCGTGCCCGACCCCGACGACCCGAACTCCCTCGCGGACCTGGTCGCCCGGATCCACAGCCGGCCCCTCGATCGAAGTCGACCGCTGTGGGAGCTGTACCTGATCACCGGCCTGTCCGACGGTCGAGCCGCGTTGCTGTTCAAGATGCATCTCGCTGCACTCGAAGCCTCGACGGGGAACTCGCTGTGCGCCGGTCTCATCGGCACTTCGCCCGACCTCGTCGGAGGGCCGGCCGATCAGTTGAACAACTGGGTTCCCGGTCCGGGGCCGTCGGTGCACGACATCAGCACCCGATTCTGGCGCAACGCCCTGGTCGATCCGATGCGCACCATCTCGACGGTGCCGCGCACACTCAACTCGGTCCCCGGAATTCGCAGCGTGCTCAACCCGGCGCTGGCGCTGATGAACCAACGATCGCAGCGTTCGATCGTCATCGCCGAGCAGTCGGGCATCACACCGCGAACGTCGTTCAACACGCGCGTCGGTCCGCATCGTCGGTGGGCGTCGGCCGAACTCGATCTGCCTCGCATCGGGAAGGTCCGCAGCCGATTCGGTGTGAGCACGGTCGACGTGCTCACCGCAGTTGCAGGTGGAGCGCTTCGATGGTGGCTCCTCCAACACGACGAACTGCCACGTGAGTCGCTCAAAGCGCTGGTGCCGCTGTCGGTGACCGATCCGGAGGCGATCGAAGGGATCGCCGGTGTGGTGGTCAGCCTGAGCACCAACCTGCATCGAATCCCCGAGCGGCTCTCAGTGGTGCACGAACAGATCGGTGAAGCGGTCACCCGCCACGGAGCGATGACTGCCGCGGAAATCCGGGGGATCGGTGGGGGCACGCCGGCGGTCGGCATCTTGGCGTCGCGGCTGCTCGAACGCAGCCCACTGGCCGACCGGCTGATGCCACCGTTCAACACCACGATCACCTCGGTGCCCGGTTCGAAGGAGCCCGAGTACGCACTCGGCGCCGAGATCACCGCGGTCTACCCGGTGCTCGGCGTCGTCGACGGCATGGGGTTGCACATCGGTGCGATCTCGGTGGGCGATCGGCTGTGTCTCAGCCTGGTGTCCGACCGGGAACAGATCCCCGACCTCGACAAACTCGCCGACCGGTTCGTCGACGAGTTCGAACTCCTCGAGAAGTCGAAGCCGTGATGTGACGGTTGGTGTCGGACACCAACCGTCAGATCACACGTAGTAGCGGAAGATGACCTCGGCGACGCACGACGGCTTGGGCGCACCCTCGACTTCGAACACGAACTCCTGGGTGACCTGCGCCCCACCGGCGATGTCCTCGACCGACGTCAACGTCACACCGAGACGCAGTTTCGAGCCGACCGGCACCGGTGACGGGAACCGGACCTTGCCGGCGCCGTAGTTGACGCCCATGGCCACACCGGACACGCCGAAGATCTGCGGCGACAGCATCGGGCCCAGCGACAGCGTCAGGTAGCCGTGCGCGATCGGGCCGCCGAACGGGCCGGCCTTGGCGCGTTCGGGATCGATGTGGATCCACTGATGATCCCCCGTCGCATCGGCGAAGGTGTTGACCTGCTCCTGGGTGATTTCGACGTACGGGGAGTAGCCGAGGTGCTCGCCGACGAGGGTCTTGAGTTCATCGATGCCGTTGATCATGCGGGTCATGCACCCGAGCTTGGCAAACTGGGCAGGTGAGCAACGAAACCGAGAGTGCAGCAGCATCGACCGAGTCGGGTGATCACTCGGGTTTCCGCTCGGGTTTCGTGACGTTCGTGGGGCGGCCGAACGTCGGCAAGTCGTCGCTCGTGAACGCGATCTGCGGTCGCAAGATCAGCATCGTGTCCGACAAGCCACAGACGACACGCCATCGGATCATGGGCGTCCTGACGCGTCCGGATTCGCAGCTGGTCTTCGTCGACACTCCCGGTCTGCACAAGCCTGTCACTGCGCTCGGCGAGCGCGTCAACGCCACCGCTCTCGACAGCGTGGGTGACGTCGACGTGACCTGCCTGGTGCTCGACGCCACCCACGCCTTCGGCAAGGGCGACCGTTGGGTGGCCGATCGCATCGATGTGGCCAATTCGATCGTGATCGTCAACAAGATCGATGTCGCCCGTCGTGAACAGGTGTTGAAGATGTTGGGTGCCGCCAGCGAGCTGGGTGCCGACGCCTACTTCCCGATGTCGGCAGTGAGCGGTGAGGGCATCGGTGCCCTGGTCGCCGACCTGACCGAGCGGATGCCCGAGGGGCCGCGGTACTTCCCCGATGACGAGGTGTCCGACCTCCCAGAGGAGCGATGGGTGGCCGAGCTGGTGCGCGAGCAGCTGCTCGCCGTGACTCGCGACGAATTGCCGTACTCGATTGCCACACAGGTGACCGAGTGGGAGTGGCCCCGAATTCGGGTCGACATCATCGTCGAGCGCGACAGCCAGAAGGGAATGGTGATCGGCAAGGGCGGCCAGATCCTCAAACAAGCAGGGGAGCGCGCACGAGCTCAGCTGCCGGAGGGCGTGTACCTCGAGCTTCGTGTCAAGGTCGACAAGGACTGGCAGCGTCGCCCGGAACGAGTTCAACGCCTGGGCTACTGATCGGTACCGGCACCCAGTGGGAGCTCACGGCGTCGTCGTCGACGACTGCTCCGAGTCGTCGGTTGGAACCGTGGTCGCTGCGTCGGCGTCGTCGGCATCGTCGGCATCGTCCAGTGGTGCCGGCGGGTTCACCAGGAGAAGCGAGTAGTCCTCGTACGAGAGTGGTTCGCCGACGTCGGAGAGCAAGCTGTTGCCCTTCTTCACGGCGATGAGGTCGCCCTCGATGGTGAAGTTCACCAGCCCGACCCGGCGGAGACTGCTGATCATGGTCATCACGATCTGAGCGATCGCCTCGGTCTGTTGTGTACTCGGGATCTCTGCGAACGTGTCGCCGTCGAGGTCGACCGTGAGCACCGCACGCGACTCGGTGGAGGCCACGATCAATCCGTCTTCGATCAGCGTGTCGAGCCCCACATCGGGCGGTGGTCCCGCCTCGAGCACGTCTGCGACCTGGTCGGCTGAGAAGCCGGGTGGCAACTCGATCACCACCGGCTGCAGTCGACCCCGGCTGAGGAAGTACACCTCGGCAGGGTCGAGCCGAATGGGCGTGGTCGTGCTTGCGGCTGTGGTCGTGTCAGGAGACTCGGGCACGGTCGTCGTCGTTGTCGTCGTGGTGGTCGATGTCGCGGCGAGTCCGAACGGAACCTCGGCCGGGGGTATCTCGGCAAACGTGTCGTCGCCCGTCGGGACACCGCACGCAGCGGCGATCACCGCCAGTACGACGAGTGCGGCCCACGTCGCTGTGAGTCGTCGACCGGTCACGGCTCGCCGCTCCGACCGACCGGCGTCACCCGCACCGGGAGCTCGACGACGAATCTGGCGCCTCCGCCAACTCGATCCTGCACCCATGCGGTGCCACCCATGGCGGCGCTGTGTTCGGCCACCAGGGCCAGACCGAGGCCGGTTCCGATGCGGTGGCGGGCGGCGCTGCCACGGGCAAATCGTTCGAAGATCCGTTCACGTTCGCCCTGTGCCACACCTGGGCCGCCGTCCTCCACCGCCAGGCGGAAACGACTCGACGGGGCCGCGCTCAGCTCGATGCGCAGCGCTCCGCCGCCGTGGTTGCGTGCATTCTCCAACAAGTTCCCGAGAATACGCTCGAATCGCACCTTGTCGATCGCGACCTGGCTCGGAGTCTTGCGGGCGGCGACGATGGGTACGTCCGGCTCTCCGTACCTGGCGGCGACCCGCTGCGTGAGGTCGATCAGGGCGACGTCTTCGATGTTGAGGTCGGTGGCTCCGGCGTCGAGCCGAGCCAACTCGAGCAGGTCGATGACCATGCTGTCGAAGCGACGAACCTGGTCGACGACCACGTCGAGCGCCTGCTGTGTTCGTTCCGGAATCTCGTCTCGTCGGCCGTCGAGAACTTCGACAGCTGCGGTCAGTGCAGTGATCGGGGACCGCAGTTCATGGCTGACGTCGGAGGCGAATCGTGCTTCGCGTTCGATTCGATCCTGGACGGCGTCGGCCATGTCGTTGAACGATCCGGCGAGCCTGTCGAGGTCTGGGTCCGACTCGGGCTCGAGTCGTGTGTCGAGACCGCCCGAGGCGATGTCCGCTGCGGCGTCGGCGACCTGGCTGAGCGGCCGGAGGAGGCGGCGGCTGGTTGCGAGGCCGAACAGTGTGGCCAGCACGAGAGTGCCCAGAGCGCCGAGCGCGAGCGCCGTCAGGATGGCGGTGAGGGTCGACTCCGTCTCGTCGAGTGGGAAGGCCTCGTAGTAGCCCGAGTCGTGTTCGGCGATGTACACGCCGACGGTGAGGTGGCTCGTGCCGTCGATCGTTGCGTTCTGGACGCCGGATGCGCCGGAGCGCACCGACTCGACGAGGCGTTCCGGGAAGTCGGCGATCGGATGCAGCACGCTGGTGCTGGCGCGTGGTGCGCTGGGGTCCGCGGCGCTCAGGACGGCGAATCCGTCGGCGTCGGTGCGGAGTTCGTCGTCGAAGAAGACGCCGATGCCGCCGGGGTCGACGGTGAGTTGCTCGCGCACCAGATCGGCGTTGTTGAACGCCTGTTGACGGGCGGCGGTCTCGTCGTCGGCGAGGAGGTTGTTTCGTGCGAAACCGTAGGTGACGCCGATGAGGACGAGGCCGGCGAGCAGTGCGATGAACGCGAAGAACAGCGTGACGCGGGTGCGCAAGCGAAGTGTTCGGGGCCGAGCCACCGAAGCAGTGTTGCATGTCGCGTGGCCGGGGGTTCACCCGCTGCCGGTGGAATGCCAGGGGGAGGAAGGCATCCCACCGGGGCAGCGTGAACAGTCATCATGATGGAGCGCCTGTGTGACGGACTCTTGCGAGAAGTGTGCGATTTCGGTAACAAACCGTCGGATCTCGGGGTTGCGCGAGTCACACTGTCAGTCGCTCATGGAATCACTGCTCTTCATCGAGGACGACGACGGCATCCGCTTGGCACTGTCGATGGCGCTCGAGGACGAAGGCTACGAGGTGCGCCAGGCACCCAACGGCGGTGACGGTCTGGCCGAGTTCCGTCGCACACCGCCCGATCTGGTGCTGCTCGACCTGCGCTTGCCGGACATGTCGGGATTCGACGTGTGCCGGGCGCTGCGAGCCGAGAGCATCGTGCCGATCATCATGATCACTGCGCAGACCGACACCCACGACATGGTGGCCGGACTCGAGGCGGGGGCGGACGACTACGTCACCAAGCCGGTCGTGCCCAAGGAACTGGCTGCACGAATCCGTGCGCTGCTGCGTCGCGTGCACCTCCAGGGCAGGGCGACGACGCCGATGGCAACGCGCTTCGGCGACATCGAGATCCGGAGAGAGCAGGGCATCGTGTTGAAGGGCGACGACGAACTCAACCTCACCAAGACCGAGTTCCGGCTGATGTGCGAATTCGCCGACCATGCCGGTGCGGTGCTGTCGCGCGACCAGTTGCTCGAACGTGTCTGGGGCTATGAGTACCTGGGCGACTCGCGGCTGGTCGATGCGCACGTCCGCCGCCTCCGCCTGAAGGTGGAGGATCACCCCGACGACCCGAAGCTGATCGTGACAGCTCGGGGCATCGGGTATCGCTTGATGTCCTCGTGAGTGTTACTCGTGGTGTCTGACACCACGAGTAACGCCTGATCACTTGGCGTAGAGCTGCTCGATCTCGTCGGAGAACTTCGCCAGGATGCCCCGACGCTTGAGCTTCGACGTGGGCGTCAGCAGTTCGGAGTCGGGGAGCCACTCCTCGCCGAGGATCTTCACCTTCTTCACGGCCTCGGCATTGTTGAAGCCCGACATCACCTCGACGAGGCCGACCTCGATCTCGGCGACGACCTCCGGGTTCTCGGCGAGCGCAGCCATGGTGGCGTCGTCGCCCGACAGGCCGTGTGCGGTCGCCCAGGCGGCTGCGGCATCGGGGTCGAGCACGACGAGGGCCGACATGAACGGCCGCTGCTCGCCGATCGCACATGCCTGGCCCACCAGCTGGATCATCTTCAGTTCGGCTTCGAGGTTCGCGGGGCTGACGTTCTTGCCTCCGGCGGTGATGATCAGTTCCTTCTTGCGGTCGACGATCTTGAGGTAGCCGTCGTCGTCGAGGACGCCGATGTCGCCGGTGTGCAACCAGCCGTCCTCGTCGATGGTCTCCGCGGTCTGTTCGGGCTTTCCGAGGTAGCCGACGCAGACGTTGCCGCCGCGGGCGAGCACCTCGCCGTCATCGGCGATACGGATCTCGACCCCCGTGGCCGCCCGGCCGACACAGCCCGGCTTCGGGTCGTTGGCCCACGTCAGCACGGCGCAGTTCTCCGACATGCCGTATCCCTCGGTGAGCGGAACGCCGATCGCTCGGAACCACGTCAGGATCTCCGCCGGTAGCGGAGCTGCGCCGGTGATGCAGATCTCGGCCTCGTCGAGGCCGATCAGGCCGCGAACCGTCTGGAAGGCGACCTGATCGAGGAAGTTCCAGGTGTCGATCTCCTCCTGGGTGGCGGTGCCGCGGGTCATCTTCTCGACGATCGGCAATGCCGCCTCGACGGCCTCGTTGAACGCCTTCGACTTCTCCGGATCGGCGCCGAGTGCGGCGTTGACCCCGGCGTAGAGCTTCTCCCACACCCGTGGGACGCCGATGAACAGGTTGGGATGGACCTCGCCCGTGTAGGCGGTGAGCTCCGACGTCTCCGGGCAGCAGGTGACCTGCGCAGCGAAGTCGAGCATGTAGTAGTGACCGAGGAGCCGTTCGAAGATGTGTGCCATCGGCAGGTACGACAGGTGCTTCTTGCCGGCGAAGTCGTCGATGTCGGTCTGGTCGCGCATCGACTGGCCGACCGACTCGAGCGTCCACGCGATGTTGCCGTGCGAGAGCATCACGCCTTTCGGCGGGCCGGTGGTTCCCGAGGTGTAGATGATGGTGGCGAGGTCGTCGAGGTCGGCGATCTCTGACAGTTCCCGCAGGTCGGACGGAGCTGCAGCTGCGAGGTCGGCGTACGGCACGACGCTGTCGCCGGCGGTCTCCGACGGCTCGATCAGCACGATCGTCTCGAGCGTCGGCAACGACTCGCGGACCTTGAGGAACCGTTCGAGGAAGGTGTCGTCCTCGACGACTGCGAGCTTGGCCTTGCAGTCGTTGATCAGGTACTCGATCTGTTCGGGCGCCGAGGAGTTGTAGATCGACACCGGCGTCGCCCCCAGGAAGAGGGTGGCGATGTCGAGCGCGTGGAACTCCGGTCGGTTGCGCATCATCAGCACCACGGTGTCGCCCTTGCCGACGCCGAGGTCGGCGAGTCCGGTCGCGAGGCGCGCCGTGAGCTCGGCGAGTTCGGTCATCGTCCAGCCGTGCCATCCGCCCTCGGCGTCCTTCCAACGCAACACCTCGACCGACGAGTTCGCGTCGAGGTTGCTGAGGAATCGCTTCCCGAGGTTGTGTCCGACGATGCGGTCGTGCAGTTCTTGGCTGGTGGTCATCAGACCATTGTCGCGCGTCCGGACGAAAAGTGACACACGACACGGGCATCTTTCAGAGCGAGAATTCAGGCGTGGTCGAGGAACTGCACGACTGCGTCGGTGAACACGTCGTTCTTGTCGCCGGCGATCATGTGTGCCGCACCGGCGACGTCGACATATTCGGCGTGGGGAACCATCTGCAGGAACTCGTCGACCTCCGCCTGGGTGACCAGATCGGACAGTTTGCCTCGAACGAGCAGCACCGGAAGCGTGAGCTTCCGGGCGATCGTCTCGAGTTCGCCGTGATGGGCGTCGCGTGCGTGCTCGCTCTGGCCCCCGGTGCGCATGTTGATGAACTCGGGGTCCCAGTGCCAGCGCCATCGCCCGTCGGGGCCGAGGCGGAGGTTCTTCTCCAAGCCGGAGAGATCTGTCGGGCGCGGTCGATGCGGTTGGTACGCAGAGATGGCATCGGCGGCGGCGTCGAGCGACGAGAACCCGTCGGCTGCGTCCTTGCCCATGAACTCGAGGATGCGGCTGACACCGGCAGCGGCCGGCCGCGGTGTGATGTCGACGAGCACCAGCGCCGAGAAACGCTGTGGGGCTCCGTCGACGGCATGCAGCCCGGTCATCCCGCCCAGCGATGCCCCCACCCAGGCGATCGGATCGCCGATCCACTCGGCAACTGCGAGCGCGTCGTCGCGGTAGGCGCCCATCGAGTAGTCGCCGTCGGCGTCCCAGGCCGAGTCGCCATGACCGCGGAGGTCGATCGACACCACGCGGTGGCCGTGCGAGGCCAACACCTCGGCGGTCCCGCCCCAGGAGTGACGGGTCTGCCCACCGCCGTGCGCGAGCACGACGGGCGGTCCGACGCCGGGCCACTCGTCTGCAGCGATCTGCATGCCGTTGTCGACGGGAATGGTGACCGTCCGCTTCGCTTCGGTCATCGGGCGGTCGGTGACCAACTCGGTTGCCGCTTCTCTGCGAAGGCCGCCATTCCCTCGGCGGCGTCGGGGCCGTTGAACATCTCGTTGGAGAGCGTGGCCATTGCGGCGAACGCTGCGTCGCGTTCGGCCGCGGCCACCGTGTGCAGCACCCGCTTGGTGGCTGCGACCGCAGCTGGAGCTCCGAGGAGGATGCCATCGCACAGGTCGTCCACGGTCGACCTGACATCGCTGCTGACGTGCGTGACCAGGCCCATCTGACGGGCCGCCTCGGCATCGAATGCTTCGCCGGTGAGCATCGCTGCAGCAATGCGACTCGGAGCGACCCGTCGAAGAATCGGGACGGCGATGATCGCCGGGGCCACTCCGATTCGTACCTCGGTGAGCGCGAATGTCGTCGATTCGTGGACCACGACCAGATCACACGACGCCATCAGGCCGATTCCGCCGGCACGCACCGCGCCGTTGACGACGGCGATCGTGGGGCACGCAGCATCCATCAGTCGCTCCAGCGCGCCGACGAACGGCGACGAGTCGGCGGAGGCACTTCCCGCGGCAGCGCGCTCCTTGAGATCGGCGCCCGCGCAGAACGCCGGACCGCGATGGGTGAGCACGATGGCGCGGGCATCGACCGCTTCGGCCTCGTCGAGGGCGCGATGGAGGTCGCCGAGCAGCTGGCGTGACAGTGCGTTGCGGTTGTGCTGGGAGTCGAGGGTGATGGTGGCGATGCCATCCACCACGACACAGTCGACCACCCGGGGGTCGTCTTCGGAGGCGGTCATGGATGACGACGGTAGCGATCGCCGGGTACTTGGTCACCAGTGCGTGATGTCCGAGAACGGCGCAGGGTCGCGCTGACTACAGTCAGAGATGTGAATGACGACATGCTCAACAAGGTTCGTACCGGCCAGGGGTTCATCGCAGCGCTCGATCAGAGCGGCGGGAGTACCCCCAAAGCCCTGGGGCTCTACGGCATCGGCGAGGACGCCTGGTCGAACGACGACGAGATGTTCGACCTGATGCACGCCATGCGCACCCGAATCGTGACCTCGCCGGCGTTCACGGGCGAGAAGGTGCTCGGTGCGATCCTGTTCGAGCAGACCATGGACCGCCAGATCGGTGGCAGAGGGTCGGCCGACTTCCTGTGGTCCGTGAAGAACGTCGTGCCGTTCCTGAAGGTCGACAAGGGCCTCGCCGACGAGGCCGACGGCGTGCAGCTGATGAAGCCGATCCCCGGGCTCACCGAATTGTGCGAGCGCGCCGTCGGACTCGGCGTCTTCGGCACCAAGATGCGGTCGGTGGTCAAACTGGCGAACAAGTCCGGCGTCGAGGCCCTCGTCGACCAGCAGTTCGAGGTCGCCAAGGAGATCCTCGCCGCGGGCCTCGTGCCGATCATCGAGCCCGAGGTCGACATTCACAGCGCCGAGAAGGAGGCGGCCGAGTCGCTCCTTCGTGACCGCATCGCCACGCAACTCGATGCGCTCACCGACGAGCAGCCCGTGATGCTGAAGTTGTCGATTCCTTCGGTCGACGACTTCTACGCACCGCTGATCGCCCACCCGAAGGTTCTGCGGGTGGTGGCGCTGTCGGGTGGCTACCCACGTGCCGAAGCCAACGAGCGGTTGTCGCGTCGAGCACGGAATGATCGCGAGTTTCAGCCGGGCGCTCACCGAGGGCCTCAGCGCCGGTCAGAGCGACGACGACTTCGACACCACGCTCGCCTCGACCATCGACGGCATCTTCGCCGCGTCGATCACCTGACCAGCGCCGAGGTCACTCGCCTACGGTGATCCCTCGGAGGAAGGCCTCGACGTCGGCACGCACCTTGGTGCGTTGCATCGGTGGCAGCGCCTTGATGATGTCCCAGCGGTATCGGGCCGTGCCCAGCCGCGGATCCATCACGGCCACCACGCCGCGATCGGTCGCAGAGCGGATCAAACGCCCGCAGGCCTGAGCGAGCATCATCGATGCCCGCGGGATGTCGATCTCGGAGAAGGCGGTGGGTCCGAGTTGCTCGCGGCGGGCGCTGAGCAGCGGATCGTCGGGTCGGGGGAACGGGATCCGGTCGATCACGACGAGCGACAGCGTCTGGCCGGGCACGTCGACGCCTTGGAACAGCCCGGCCGTTGCGAACAGGCAGGTTTCGTCGCTGTCGGCGAACGCTTTGATCAGTGCAGGCTTGGGAAGA
This sequence comes from Ilumatobacteraceae bacterium, assembly GCA_963848145.1. Classification (GTDB taxonomy): domain Bacteria; phylum Actinomycetota; class Acidimicrobiia; order Acidimicrobiales; family Ilumatobacteraceae; genus Sva-07. Next base: position 67,684 of record CAWKCN010000034.1, on the reverse strand, counting down.
TCGCGCTGTGTCAGGATCGGAAGGTCGATGCGCTCCCGAAGCGCCTCGGCGGCCTCGTCCATCGATCGCCAACTGGTGAAGAGCGCCAACGTTCGGCCGCCTGCTGCGGTGATCAGGGCCTCGAGTTCGTCGTGAACGGCCGCTCGGAACCCTTCGGAGTTCGGGTTCGGGAGGTGCATGGCGCAGTAGAGCATCGAGTGGTGCTCGTAGTCGAAGGGGCTGCCGACGTCGGCGACCTCGACCTCGTCCTCGCCGATGCCGACCCGACTGGCCAACGACGAGGGAATGGTGGCGCTGGTGAGCACTGCGGTTCGCTGCGACCAGACCCCCTCGACCATTGCCGGGCCCACGTCGAGCGGAGCGACTTCCAAGCGTGGTGCGTCTCGGGAGCCCGACACGAACGCCACGTACCCCTCGCGTCCTTCGATGGCGATGTCGAGTTGCTCGATGGCTCGACCTGTCATCGTCTGGGCCCGAAGGCGTCGTTGTTTGGCGTCCTCGTTCTTGGTGTCGATCGCCACGAGCACTTCGTTCGCCCGGCCCAGCCGGAGTCGGGCGTCGGTGAGGACCTCCTGCACCGAGTCGGGCAGCGGGGTCGACAGCCGATTGCCGACGTGGGGGCCAAGGGCGTCTCGGAGTCCTTCGGCGATCTCCGCGATCGAGCCGATCAGCTTCGGGTCGTCGAGAATCCGTCGCACGATTCCCGACAGTGCGGTGAAGCGACCGGGGGCGATCTCGACGCCCACGGTGTCGCTCATGATGTCCTCGAGTACGTGGGCTTCGTCGAACACGACGACGTCGTGCTCGGGCAGGATGGCGCCGCCGCTCGCCACGTTGAGTCCGTAGAGGTGGGTGTTGACCACGATCACGTCGGCGGCAGCGGCCCGTCGTCGTGCCTGTTCGGCGAAGCACGGTTCACCCAACGGGCAGCGATCGGCGCCGGGACACTCGTCGCTGCCGACGCTGACAGCGCGCCACGCATTGTCCGACGGGGTCCAGTCGAGTTCGGCCATGTCACCCGTCGACGTCGTCCCCGACCACTCCGCAAGGCGCTTGATCTCGACCTTCGTGGTCAGGGCCATCGATTCGAGTTCGAGCTGGCCCTGATCGTCGGCGCTCATCTCGCGAAGCCGCTGGAGACACACGTAGTTCGATCGCCCCTTCAAGATCGCCCAGTCGAAGTCGCGGCCGATGTGTTCGGCCAGGAACGGAAGGTCTTTGGTGGCCAACTGGTCCTGGAGTGCCTTCGTGGCGGTGGCCACGACCACGCGGGCGTCGGCCTCGATCGCCGGCACGAGGTAGGCGAGCGTCTTGCCGGTGCCGGTACCGGCCTGGACCACGAGGTGGCGTTTTGACGCGATCGCGTCGGTGACCAGTGCGGCCATCTGCTGCTGGCCGACACGTTCCTCGGCGTTGGCGAGCGCGGCAGTGACCCTGGCGAGTGCCTCGGTCATCGAGCGAGCGCCAACGCTGCGTCGAGCTCGCGTTCGTCGAAGTCGGGCCAGGGAGCTTCGGTGAAGTAGATCGCCGCCCCGGCCGCTTGCCAGAGCAGGAAGTTCGAGACGCGCAGTTCGCCGCTGGTGCGCACCAACACGTCAACCGGGGGGAGTTCGGGGAGGTAGAGGTGATCGCCGATCGTGTCGACGGTGACGCCGTCGTCGGTCTGCCGGGCGGCCTCGACGGCGGCGACGAGTTCGGACCGACCCCCGTAGTCGAACGCGATCGTCAACACCATGCCGGTGTTGTCCGCGGTGTCGCTGATCGCCTTTCGGATCGCACGCTGGACATAGCGAGGGGTGCGCGCCATCGGGGAGTCGAAGGGACGGCCGATCCACTGGACACGAACGTTCAGCTCGTTGAGTTCTGCGACGCGACCGAAGAGCTTCTCGTGCAGCCCCAGGATGTGGCGCACTTCCGGGCGTGGGCGCTGCCAGTTCTCCGTGGAGAAGCCGAACACGGTCAACCACCCGATGTTGCGCTGCACCGCAACGCGTACGAGCCGGGCGAGGTTCTCCTCGCCTTCGGTGTGGCCCTCGGTGCGGGGGAGCCCTCGCCGTCCCGCCCAGCGCCCGTTTCCGTCCATGATGCACGCCACATGGAGCGGGGCCTCGGGGTCGGCGCGAGGCAGTGGGGGATCGGCTGGCACGAGGCTCCACGTTAGCCAGCCAGTCTCGACCGGGCGCGGCGTGGAACAATGGTGACGTGGGAGCTTCGATCACGAGCACGAGAGTTGGATCGCCGGCGGCGGGTGCTTCGCTCTCGACGAGCAGTGGCCGTGCGGGCGATCCGACACGCCAGCTGCTTCGTCACATCATGGTGGTCGGTGGCACGCTGCGCGACTGGGACGACCTCGGCGACGACCGGTGGGATGAACGCGTCGAACGGCTCGGTGCGATCGCCGACCAGGCGGGTGCCTCGTTCCTCACGTTGCGGGCGTTCGAGCCGGGCATCGATCCGGTCGATCTGCAGTGGTGGCAGCGCGCGGTCGGGTCGTGTCACGTCATCGTCGATCCGTGCGGTGATGGTCGGCAACGTTTCGCCGAGGCGATGCAACGCCTGCACGGCGACGAACCGGTCAACGAGGCAACGGTGGCCGAGGCGTTGTACGCACCGGCGGATTGTGAGCCCGACCTGATCGTCGTGCTCGGCGAGTCGACCCGGCTGCCACCTTCGTTGGTGTGGGAGTTGGCCTACGGCGAACTCGTCTTCCATCCGATGGCCTGGCACGAGCTGTCCGCCGATCACCTGCTGGAGGCCATCGCCGACTTCGCCCGCCGTCAGCGTCGCTTCGGTGGCCTCGATGAAGACGGCTGACGTGGCGCCGTCACGTCGGTCACGTCGCGCACTGCCGTGAGCGAGCTGTATCGAGACACCGGAGTCGTGCTGCGGACCTACAAGCTGCGCGAGTCGGATCGGATCGTGGTGTTCCACACCGCCGAGAACGGCAAGGTGCGTGCAGTCGCCAAGGGGGTCCGCAAGACCAAGTCGAAGTTCGGCGCTCGGCTCGAGCCGATGAGCCACGTCCGTTTGCTGCTCTACCGGGGCCGCGAACTCGACATCGTCAGCCAGGCCGAGGCGGTCGAGCCGCTGTCGCCCATGTTGTCGTCTCTCGATCGTGCCTCGCAGGGTCTCGCCGCTGTCGAGGCAGTCGATCAGCTGTCGCTGGAACGTGAGCCCAACCCCCAGCTGTATCGGATGTTGGTCGGGGTGCTTCGGACGATCGCCACGTCGCCGTCACCGCTCAACGTGGCCGCGTTCTACTGGAAGCTCCTGGCCAACGAAGGCATGCGGCCCGAGCTCGACCGGTGCGTTCGATGTGGCGACACCGAGCCTGCGGTGCAGTTCGTTGCGTTCGACCTCAACGAAGGGGGAGTGCTCTGCCGCTCGTGCCGCTCCGGTCAAGCGATCAGCCAGGGAGCGTTGACGATCCTGCGCGAGGTGCTCGGCGGGCAACTCGTCCAGGCGCTCGCCCGCGACGAGTCCCCCCTCACCCACGAGGTCTCGTCACTGGCGACCCGTGCGCTCGAGTTCCACATCGAACGGCGCCTCAAGACGGTGGCGATGTTCGAAACCCACTAGCGACGCAACCAGACGCCACTCGACGTTTGCGTTGCAGTTCGGGCGGGGCGGTCCACCGAAACTGCAGCGCAAACGGGGTGGGGTGCCTGGGTAGCCTCGTCGCCTATGCCTGCCACCGACCTCGAACAGATCGTCAGCCTCTGCAAACGCCGCGGCTTCGTCTACCAGTCGGCCGAGATCTACGGCGGCTTCCGCTCGACCTACGACTACGGCCCGCTCGGGTCGCTGCTGTTGCGCAACGTCAAGGAGGCGTGGGTGCGCTCGATGGTGCAGCAGCGCGACGACGTCGTGCTGATCGACGCCGCCATCCTCAGCCCGCCACAGGTCTGGCAGGCCTCAGGCCACCTCGCCAACTTCAGCGACCCGCTCGTCGACTGCACCGAGTGCAAGCAGCGATTCCGCCTCGACAAGCTCGATGATCCCGACGTCTGTCCGAACTGCGACTCGAAGAACAGTTTCACCGAGGCGCGTGAGTTCAACCTGATGTTCAAGACGCAGGCCGGCCCGGTCGAGGGAACGGGCGCCGACGCCTATCTGCGTCCCGAGACGGCCCAGGGGATGTTCACCAACTTCGGCCAGGTTCTGCAGACCGCCCGCAAGAAGCCACCGTTCGGGATCGCCCAGGTCGGCAAGAGCTTCCGCAACGAGATCACCCCCCAGAACTGGATCTTCCGCACCCGTGAGTTCGAGCAGATGGAACTCGAGTTCTTCGTTCCGCCCGAAGAGTCGGCCCAGTGGTACGAGTACTGGTGCCAGGCACGTCTCGACTGGTACGTCGAGCATGGGATCCCACCTGAGATGCTTCGCCTGCGGGCTCACGACGACGACGAACTGTCGCACTATTCGAGCGGCACCTCCGACGTCGAGTTCACGTTCCCGTGGGGCTTCGACGAGCTCGAAGGCATCGCCCAGCGTTCCGACTACGACCTCAAACAGCACGCCGAACACTCGGGTGAGCGGCTCGACTACTTCGACCCACAGACGAACGAGCGATATGTGCCCTACGTGATCGAGCCCGCAGCCGGGGCGACCCGGACGATGGCGGCATTCCTGCTTGCCGCATACGACGAGGACGAGGTCAACGGCGAAGCCCGCACCGTGCTGCGCCTGCATCCCCGTCTCGCGCCGTACAAGGTGGCCGTACTGCCGCTGTCCAAGAAGGACACGCTCACGCCGTTGGCGCACGAGGTGCGCAAGCTGCTGGCAGACCGCTACATGGTCGACTACGACGAAACCCAGAACATCGGCAAGCGCTATCGACGCCAGGACGAGATCGGCACACCGCTTGCGGTGACCGTCGACTTCGACTCGCTCGACGACAACGCCGTCACGGTTCGCGACCGGGACACCACCGAGCAGGTGCGGGTTCCCATCGACGAACTCCTCGCCACCATCGGTGATCGACTCGGGTTCTAGCGTCGTCGGGTAGCGGCCAATCGTCCGTTACCCGGGTGTGTCGAGCTTCGTCGTCGATCTGCCGCGACGGGCCCTCGCCCAAGCGAACGAGACTCCAATCGAGCGACGTTCGCCGGCCCGTCCGCGCTCGCTCACTGCCCGATGGTTCGTGGTGCCGTGCGGAGGACGCTCAGGTAGTTGCGCTTGATTCGATCACCCAGATGGGTCCGGACGTGGTCGGCGATCGCTTCGACGAGGCCCTCCCGGTCGCGTTCTTCGAGTCTGCGGTACGGCGACAGGGTTCGAAGGTGGTCCGCCATTCCGGCGCCGTCGAACGTTTGCACCGTTGGATACCACCGCACCGTCGTCGGGCCGAACAATCCCTCATGGTCATCGTTCGGTGGGCCCCACCCTCTCGAAGTCGCACGAACCTCGACCTCGGTTGGGGGGTGGCCCCAGTCCGGGCTGTTCGGGGCGTAGCGACGATGGAGTTCGGTCGTTTCGTCGTACAGCTCGGGTTCGTCCGGTCGACGGACGACGACGTGGCCGAGGATGGCCATCCACCCGTCGGCGCGGAGAACGTCGTGAGCCCGTCGCCACCCGACGGACGGGTCGACCCAGTGCCACGAGGATGCAGCCACGACGAGGTCGAAACGCCGCTGTTGGTCATCCCACGACTCGAACGACGAGACCTCGATCTTCGTCCTCGCGAATTCGGCCAGACGTTGGCGTGCGAGGCCGGCGAGACCCGCACCAGGCTCGACCGCGGTGACCTGGAAGCCCAGTTCGGAGAGTGGATGCGTCGCCTGGCCAGTTCCGCAGCCGACTTCGAGAATCGAACCGTCCACTGTGAGCCCGGCGAGGTCGACGAGGTCGGCGAACAGCTCGGCGGGGTACCCGGGCCTCGCCCGCTCATAGAGTTCGGGAACCTGTTCGAACAGCAGCCCCCCATCCAATCGCTTCGACTCGGTCACACACCGAGTCTGCCGCGTTGGCCCAGCGGTCGGACGGGACTTCGGCGATCACTCCTGAGGCGTCACTCGGCGCCACCAACCGCTACGGTCAGCAGCCATGAGTCAAGTAGCAATGATCGCGAAGTTCACCTGCATCGACGGAAAGCGTGACGACCTGTACGCCGGTCTCGCTCCGATGATGGATCACGTCGGCTCCGAAGAAGGAACCCTGCTCTATCAGTTGCTGGAGGACCCGAACGACGCCAACGTGGCGTACATGTACGAGCTGTACAGCGACGGCGATGCGCTCCAAGCGCACAGCACGAGCGACGTGATGAAGCAGATCATGAACGCCTTCGGCGGCATCCTGGCGGGTCGGCCCGAGCTCACGATGCTCACGCCGATCCGCGGCAAGGGTCTCTGAGTCCCACTCACAACATGGCGGCGACCTATCTCGACAAGATCCTCGACCGTCACCGCCAGGCCGCCAGAGCGGATGACCGCTCGGTCGAGCAGATGCTCGACGCAGCGCGCGCGCTGCCTCCGGCCCGGGGGTTTCGCGCGGCGCTGGCAGAGCGGTCCGAGCTGGCGGTCATCGCAGAGATCAAGCGCCGGTCGCCCTCGAAGGGTGACCTGAACGTCGGGCTCGATCCCTCCGCGCTGGCGGTCGAGTACGAGCGCGGTGGCGCCGCCTGTCTGTCGGTGCTCACCGACGTCGAGCACTTCGGTGGGTCGATCGACGACCTCCAGGCTGCGCGGGCTGCGTGTTCGTTGCCGGTGATCCGGAAGGACTTCACGGTCAGCGAACGCGACGTGCTGGATGCCCGGCTGATGGGCGCCGACTGCGTCCTGCTCATCGCGGCAGCACTCGACCCAGCGGAGCTTGCAGCGTTCCACGAGCTGGCACTCGACGTGGGTCTGGATTCGCTCGTCGAGATCCACGACGAGGTCGAACTGGAGCATGCCCTCGCAGCCCACGCGACCCTGATCGGGGTCAACCAACGCGACCTCGTCACCTTCCAGGTCGATCACGCACGTGCGGTCAGGATGGCGGGAGTGATTCCGGATCAGGCGGTGAAGGTCGCCGAGTCGGGTGTTCGCGGGAGCGAAGACGCCCGATCGCTTCGAGCTGCGGGCTACGACGCCGTGCTCGTCGGCGAGACGCTGGTGACCAGCGGTGATCCGGCCGCTGCGCTCGCTGACCTCACGGTCTGAGCTGTCGCCGCCAGGTGACGGTCGGCCGGCTCAGCCGGTGGCGACGTTGAGCATCTCCCAGCGAGCGATGCCGTCCTCGATGCGCTGATTCAGGGTCTCGAGAATGGTCACCCGAGCCCACTTCTTGTTCTCGCCGGACACGATGTCCCAGGGTGCGTACTGGTGATCGGTTCGGTCGAACATGTCCTCGGCGGCCTCGATGTACTGGTCCCACTTGTCCCGATTGCGCCAATCCTCCTCGACGAGCTTCCAACTCCGCAGTGGGTCGTCGCGCCGATTCTCGAAGCGCTTGAGCTGTTCGTCGGGGCTGACCTGCAGGTAGAACTTGACGAGAATGACGCCCTCGAGGACGAGACTGCGCTCGAATTCCACGATCTCGTTGTAGGCGCGTGTCCACTGCTCGATCGTCGCGAACTTCTCGACGCGTTCCACGAGGAGTCGCCCGTACCAGCTCCGATCGAACAGGCACATCCCGCCCAGGCCGGGCACCTTCGTCCAGAATCGCCAGAGGAAGTGGTGACGCTTCTCCCGGGTCGACGGCTTCGCGTAGGTGTACACACTGAAGTGTCGGGGATCGAGCTTCTCGACGATTCGCCGAATCGCTCCACCCTTGCCACCGGCGTCGGCGCCCTCCATCACCACGAGCAGGCCCGGCCCCGGTTCGCCGTCGCCGATCTGGCCCCCGAGGGTGAGGCGGAGCTCCAAGAAACGCGCCTGCGCAGCAGCCAACCGCTTCTCGTACTCGTCGCTGCCGAGCTTCGCTGACAAGTCGAGATCATCAAGTCGTCCCATGCCTCCACGACGATACGCGCGTCGGGCACTGCGCAATGAATCTCTCACCGGCGCCCTGTGGCCGGTACCGTTGCCGACGATGTTCGTCAAGATCTGCGGGATCACCAACGAAGACGACGCGTTGCTGTCGGTGGCGATGGGCGCTGACGCTGTCGGGTTCAACTTCGTCTCGGGATCGAAGCGCCAGATCGCGCCGCAGATCGCCTACGACATCGGTCGACGCCTGCCGCCGGAGATCCTCACGGTCGGCATCTTCCGCAACGAACACCCGAGCCGGGTCATCGATCTCGCACATCGGGCCGGCGTCAAGTGTGTGCAACTCCATGGTCGTGAGACGGCTGCCGACACCCAACAGCTCGCCCGTTCGTTCCGGTGGGTGATCAAGGTGTTCAGTGCGCTCGATCCGAATCTGCCGAAGGCCGACCAGTACGGGACCGACTTCATCATGATCGACGGACCCGAACCGGGTTCGGGAAAGCTCTTCGACTGGTCGCTGGCCGGCGACGCGCCCGACTCGGTGAAGCTGATCTTGGCCGGTGGCCTGAACCCCGACAACGTCGGCGCAGCGATCACCGAGGTGCAACCCTGGGGAGTCGACGTCGCCAGCGGCGTCGAGAAGTCACCGGGGAAGAAGGACGCTCTCGCCGTCAAACGATTCATCGAGAATGCTCGCGCCCATGCGTCCACGCCGTACATCGGCGACGAGGACCTGCCCTACGACTGGGATTTCGAATGACGACCATCGACGACCGCCCCGCCCATGCCGACTCGTTGTCGGCGCCACCCGACGCCACCGGACGTTTCGGAGAGTTCGGTGGACGCTTCGTTCCCGAAACGCTCGTTCCGGCCTGTCAGGAACTCGGGGCGGCCTTCGACGAGGCGTGGGCAGACCCGGAGTTCCGGGCCGACCTCACGCGTGTGCACACTCAGTACTCGGGGCGCCCGTCGATCCTCACCGAGTGCCACAACCTCGGCGAGCAGCTCGGAATCCGGCTGATCCTCAAGCGTGAGGACCTCAACCACACGGGATCGCACAAGATCAACAACGTGATCGGCCAGACACTGCTCGCCAAGCGGATGGGCAAGCAGCGCATCGTTGCCGACACCGGCGCCGGACAACACGGCGTCGCCAGCGCCACCGCCGCAGCCCTCATGGGCCTCGAGTGCACCGTCTTCATGGGTGCGGTCGACGTCGAGCGCCAGGCGCTCAACGTGTTCCGGATGAAGTTGCTCGGCGCCGAGGTGCACGCGGTCGAAAGCGGCAGTCGCACACTGAAGGACGCGGTCAACGAGGCGATGCGGCACTGGGTGGCCAACGTCACCGACACCCACTTCTGTCTGGGGTCGGTCGTCGGCCCGCACCCGTACCCGTACATGGTGCGTCAGTTCCAGTCGATCATCGGCGACGAAGCACAGACCCAGATCCAGGAGATGACCGGAGCGATGCCCGACGTCGTCGTGGCGTGCGTCGGCGGTGGCTCGAACGCGATGGGCATCTTCAGCGGGTTCGTCGACGAGCCCGCCACCCGCCTCGTCGGCGTCGAACCGGCCGGTGGGGCGGCCATCGGCCGTGGCACACCCGGCGTCGTGCACGGCATGCGCAGCAACCTGATGCAGGACGAGGTCGGCCAGGTCGAAGAGGCGGTGTCGATCTCGGCCGGTCTCGACTATCCGGGCGTGGGCCCCGAGCACTCGTACCTCGCCTCGATCGGGCGAGCCGAGTACCCGTCGGTGACCGACGACGAAGTGGTCGAAGGGTTCCAGCTGCTGTCGCAGACCGAGGGAATCATTCCGGCGCTCGAGTGTGCTCACGCGGTGGCGTGGATCAAGCGCGAGGCCCCGAAGATGCAAGGCCAAACGGTCCTCATGAACCTGTCAGGTCGCGGCGACAAGGACGTCGCTCAGATGATGGACATCCTCGACGGTCGGCTCTGATGAGCATCGAGAGCGAATTCCGCGCCAAGCGCGAGCAGGGGCGCAAGCTTCTGGTGCCGTACATCACCGGTGGATATCCGGGTTGGCAAGATGCCATTCGGGCCTGCGCGGCCAACGGAGCCGATGCGATCGAGATCGGCATCCCGTTCTCCGATCCCGTCATGGACGGCCCCGTGATCCAACAGGCATCGCAGTATGCGCTCGAACAAGGGGTGACGCCTGCGTCGATCCTCGACGAGGTGCCGTCACTCGACGTCGACATCCCGCTCGCAGTGATGACCTACTACAACCTGGTGCACCACCCGGGCCCCATCCGGTTCGCCGACCAGTTGCAGCGCGCCGGGATCAGTGGAGCGATTCTCCCCGACCTCCCGTTGGAGGAAGCGGGGCCGTGGTGCGACGCGGCCGATGCAGCCGGTATCGAGACGATCATGTTGGCTGCACCGACCGCCCCCGATGATCGCCTGCCGCTCGTTGCTGCGCGCTCGCGGGGCTTCCTCTACTCGGTTGGGTTGCTCGGTGTGACCGGCGAGCGAGAATCGCTCGCCGAGACCGCCACGGCGCTCGCCACCCGCCTGAAGGCGATCACCGAGGTTCCGGTACTGGTCGGTGTCGGCGTCTCGAACGCCGAGCAGGCCTACCAGGCAACCCGGGTCGCCGACGGCGTGATCCAGGGGGCCAGCATGGTGCGCCGCCTGATGGACGGCGGTCCCGACGCCGTCGGCGAGTACGTCGCCGAAGTTCGCGCCGCCATCGACATGTGACGTCTGGTGTCAGACACCAAACGTCACACCGAGCCACCGAACGATGCGCCGTCGAAGCGATTGACGCTGGCGAACGACTCGACCGGGTTGCGCTTGAGCTTCGTCGGCTGGTGAACCGGGTGGCCGAGGAAGATCGTGGTCACCAACGCATGGTGTTCCGGTAGGCCGAGCGCCGGTGCGGCGGCTGGTTCGACCCGGCTGAGGAAGGTGGTCATCACGCCGCCGAGGCCGTGGGCGCGTGCCGACAGCATCAGGTTCCAACAGAACGGGTAGATCGACGCACCGCCGGTGAGCGGTGCCCTGTCGAGTTCGGCGTCCATCATCGCCAGCTTCGACAGATCCGCAGCCACGGCCAGCACGACCGGAATCGAGTCGATGTTCTCCAGCAGCGCATTGTCCTTGTTCGGCACGATGTCGGTGGGCTTGACGTAGTCGACCACGTTGAACGGGTTGCCACCGACGGCAGCGGTCTCCATGTACTCGTCCCAGACCGGCTGCATCAGCATCGCCAGTTCGCGACGCAACATCGTGTCGGCCACCACGGCGACGCGCCAGGGCTGCCTGTTGCCACCGGACGGCGCGAAGCGAGCGTCGTCGAGGACACTGGTGATCGTGGCGTCGTCGACCGGTTCGTCGGTGAACGAACGAACCGTGCCGTTGGTGCGGATGGCCTCGCGAATGTCCATGCGAGGAACGTACCGCTGTTACGAATGGTGTCTGACACCATTCGTAACGTCAGGTGTTGGCGGCGACCTTCTGGCGGACGATGTTGAGGGCGCTGCCGGCCTTGAACCACTCGACCTGTTCGGGGCTGAAGGTGTGCACGGCCTCGAAGTCGATCGTGGTGCCGTCGGGCTTGACGATCTGGCACTGCACGTTCTCGCCCGGCACGGGCGGCAGGCCGCTGACGTTGATGCGGTCGTCCTCTTCGATGAGGTCGTACGTGTCGGGGTCGGCAAACGTGAGTGGCAGGAGGCCCTGCTTCTTCGCGTTGGTCTCGTGGATGCGTGCGAACGATCGGACCAGGATCACCAATCCACCTCGGAAGCGCGGCTCCATGGCGGCGTGCTCGCGTGAGGAACCCTCGCCGTAGTTCCGATCGCCGACCGCCACCCAGTTGATGCCGGCCTCGTGGTATCGCATGGCGATCTCGGGATAGGGGCGGGTTTCGCCGTCGGTGATGTCCTTGCCGGTTCCGGCCTCGCCGGTGAACGCGTTCACCGCACCGGCGAACAGGTTGCCGCAGATGTTCTCGAGGTGGCCACGGAACTTCAGCCACGGGCCCGCGGCCGAGATGTGGTCGGTCGTGCACTTGCCCTGTGCCTTCATCAGCACGGGCAGGCCCTCGTAGTCGTTGCCGTCCCAGGCGAGGAAGGGGGCGAGGAGCTGCAGGCGGTCGCTCGTCGGGGAGACGGCGACCTCGACGCTCGACGCCGTCGGCCGGGGGAGCGGTGTAGGTGTCGACGCCCGGGTCGTAGCCGGCATCCGGGAGCACTTCGCCGACCGGAGCGTCGAGGGTGATCTCGGTGCCGTCAGGTGCCGTGATCGTGTCGACGGTGGGGTCGAAGTCGAGGCGACCTGCCAGCGCGATCGCCAGCACCGTGTCGGGCGAGGTGACGAAGCTGAGCGTCTTGGGCGACCCGTCGTTTCGCTTGGGGAAGTTGCGGTTGAACGAATTGACGATCGTGTTCGGATGCCCGGTGACCGACTCGGGCCGTGACCACTGGCCGATGCAGGGCCCACATGCGTTGGCCAACACCGTGGCGCCGATCGCCTCGAGGTCGGCCAGGAGCCCGTCTCGTTCGATCGTCGCGCGGACCTGTTCCGACCCGGGCGTGATCAGCAGCTCGCACTTGGCGGTCAAGCCGGCCGCAGCCGCCTGGCGGGCGATCGAAGCGACCCGTGTGATGTCCTCGTAGGAGCTGTTGGTGCACGAACCGATCAAGCAGGCCGACGGCTCGAGCGGCCATTCGTTCTCGAGTGCGGCGGCGCCGACACCTGCCGTGCCGACACGGTGGGCTCGGTCGGGCGAATGGGGTCCGTTGATCAAGGGTTTCAGGTCGTCGAGGTCGATCTCGATCACCTGGTCGTACACGGCCCCGTCGTCGGCACGCAGGTCCGCTGCCACCTTGTCAGCGGCGTCGGCGATCGCCTCGCGGCCCGTGGCCTTCAGGTACATCGCCATGTTGTGGTCGTACGGGAAGTGCGAGGTGGTGGCGCCGATCTCGGCGCCCATGTTGCAGATCGTCGCCTTGCCGGTCGCCGAGATCGAATCGGCTCCTGGACCGAAGTACTCGACGATTGCGCCGGTACCGCCCTCGACGGTCAGCACCCGGGCCACCTCGAGGATCACGTCCTTCGGGCTCGACCAGCCGCTGAGCGTGCCGGTGAGCTTGACGCCGATCACCTTCGGCCAGCGCACGTTGAACGGAAAACCGGTCATGACGTCGACCGCGTCGGCACCACCGACGCCGATGGCGATCATGCCGAGACCGCCGGCGTTCGGGGTGTGGCTGTCGGTGCCGATCATCATGCCGCCGGGGAACGCATAGTTCTCCAGCACGACCTGATGGATGATGCCCGAGCCGGGCCCCCAGAACCCGATGCCGTACTTCGCCGACACCGAACGCAGGAAGTCGTAGACCTCCTTGTTGGTGTCGACGGCGACGCCGAGGTCGATCGACGCGCCGACCTTCGCCTGGATCAGGTGATCGCAGTGAACGGTGGACGGGACGGCGGCCTCGGTCAGGCCGGCGGTCATGAACTGCAGCAGCGCCATCTGGGCGGTGGCATCCTGCATGGCGACGCGATCGGGGTGGAAGTCGTTGTAGGTTCCGCCCCGCTCGATCGACTCGTTCGGGTCGGCGAGGTGGTTGATCAGGATCTTCTCGGTCAGCGTGAGGGGATGGCCCAGGCGTTCACGCCCAGCAGCAACCCGCCCGGGCAGGCTGGCGTAGACGCCCTCGACGAGTTCGATTGGGGTGGTTGCGCCGTTCTGGCTGGAGTTGCTGCTCGCGTCGGTCATGTAGACAACTATAATACAAGTTGCCGGTCGCGCAACCAGCGTGCCGGCACCGGGAGGAACCGTGCGACAGATTCGCTATCAGGAGATCGCCGACGAGCTGCGAGAGCTTGCGCTTCGATCTCCGGCCGGGTCGGTGTTGCCGTCCGAGTCCGAGATGTCGACGCAGTTCGGGGCGTCCCGGGTGACGATCCGCCGGGCACTCGAACTCGTGCGCGACGACGGGTTGATCGCCGCCCGCCAGGGTTTCGGATGGTTCGTGGCCACCGAGCCGGTCCCACAGAGCCTGGAGTCGCTGGCCACGATCGAGTCGCACCTGGAGGGGGTCGGCAAGCTCTCCGAACGCAAGATCGAGGAGTTCGCGTACGAGTCGGCACCGGATCGTGTCGAGCGGGTACTCGGCGTCGACCAGGTCTTGCGTGTGAAGCGCGTCAACCTCGCTGACGGCGAGCCGTTCGCCGTCGTCACCGTGTGGTGCCCCGCCGAACTCGGTGCGCACCTGTCACGCAAAGACGTCGAGCGGCGCCCCTTCTACGAACTCCTCGACGTCGAGCTGCGCGGCGCCACTCAGACCATCGGGGCCGACCTGGTCGACGAGTCGGATGCCCGGTTGCTCGGCGTGCCTGCCGGTTCGCCGGTGTTGCGCTGTCAGCGCATCACCACCGACGCCGACGGGCGGGCGGTGCTCGTCAGCGAGCACCTGTTCCCGGCCCATCGAACCGAGTTCGTGGTCGACCTCCCTCAGGCAGAACCATCGATGACGCCCAGCGGCCTGCGCATCGTCGACTGATGCAGCGAAGCCCTACGCTCGAAGCGTGGGGATGATCGAGACGTTCCGTTCCGTGGTGCAGTTTCGGTCGAACCGACCCTCGACCCGGTTGAGCGACGGCTGCAGGCAGCTGCATCTCGTCGAGGACTGCCGTCGTATCGCGAAGCGTCGGCTCCCGCGGGGCGTGTTCGACTACATCGACGGCGGCGCAGAGGACGAACGGTCGATGCACGCGCAACGTCGAGTGCATTCGGCGACTACGAATTCGAGCCGCGGGTGCTCCGCGACGTCAGTCGATCTCGACACCTCGACGACCCTGCTCGGCCGTTCGGCTGCGCTGCCCGCTGATTCTCGCGCCCACCGGGTACACCCGGATCGCCGACTCCCAGGGCGAGCTCGCGGTTGCCCGTGCTGCCGCTCGGGCCGGAATCCCGTATTCGCTGTCGACGATGGGCACTCGCTCGATCGAAGAGGTCGCAGCAGCGTGGCCGACGGCGACAAGTGGTTCCAGATCTACACCTGGCGCGACCGGACCCTGGTCGAAGGAACTGCTGACTCGAGCAAGGCCGCCGGGTACACGGCGGTCTGGCTCACCGTCGACACCGCCGTCCTGGGGCGGCGGGAACGAGACGTTCGCCGGGGGATGCACCCTGCCACCGAAGATCGGCCCCTGGCACGCTCGTCGACGGCGCGCTGCATCCCGCATGGACGCTGGGACTTCCTGCGCAACGAACCGATCACGTTCGCCAACGTGGTCGGCCGCAGCGACGAGGACGGCTCGAGCGCCGTCACGCTGTCGCGAACACATGATCGCCAGCCACTTCGATCCAGTCGCTGTCGTGGAACGACGTCGAATGGCTGCGGTCGATCTGGGACGGGCCGATCGTGCTCAAGGGCATCCAGACGGTCGCCGATGCGAAGCAGGCGGTGTCGTCGGGAGTCGACGGCATCGGCCTGTCGAACCACGGCGGTCGCCAGCTCGACGATGCGCCCGTGCCGATCGATCTCGTCGAACCCGTTCGCGCAGGCGCTCGGCGATCAGGCCCGACGATCATCTGCGATGGCGGCGTCCGCCGGGGGAGCGACATCGTCAAGGCGGTCGCCCTCGGAGCGGATGCCGTCACGATGGGACGCCCGTACCTCTACGCACTCGGCGCCGCAGGCGAACGGGGAGTCGACCAACTCCTCGAGTTCATGCGTGACGGCATGGAGCGCACGATGGCGCTGACGGGTGCGCGAACGATCGGCGAGATCGACCGTTCGCTGGTGCGACGACGCAGCAACTGAACGCGTCGCAGCGCGCACTTCACACGGTGCTGCGCCGCGCCGCCTGGTCGTCTGCGACCGTTCCGGTCGGGTGCGTTCGTCGTGTCGTCGGCGCAAGTGCGAAACTCTCGCCCATGTCCGACCGTGTCCTCATCACAATCACCGACGGCGTCGCCGACGTGGTCTTCAACCGCTCCGACAAGCGCAATGCGCTCGACAACGCCATGTTCACTGCAATCGCGGAGGCCGGCGAACAGCTGAAGTCCGAGACGGGGTTGCGCGCTGTCGTGCTCTCGGGCGACGGTGCGTCCTTCTGTGCCGGACTCGACTTCTCGTCGTTCCAGGCCATGGCGGGCGGCGATGATGCGACCAGTGCGGCCACGCGCTCGGATGGCAATCCCGGCCAGATGAAGGATGGTCGGATCACCCACCTCGGCCAACAGGTGTGCTGGGTGTGGCAGGAACTCGAGGTCCCGGTGATCGCCGCAGTACACGGGCACGCACTCGGCGGCGGCCTGCAGATCGCGCTCGGAGCCGACATCCGCATCGTGCACCCCGACACGAAGATGTCGGTTCGCGAGGTCTACTGGGGCTTGGTGCCGGACATGACCGGCACGTTCGTCCTGTCGAAGCTGGTCCGCCCGGACATTGCCAAGGAGCTGACGTTCACCGCGCGGGTCTTCTCGGGCACCGAGGCCGCCGAGATGGGTCTGGTCACGAAGTTGAGCGACGACCCGAAGCAGGACGCGATGGCGATGGCACACGAGATCGCCGGCATGAGCCCTGGAGCGGTCCGCGGCGCCAAGTCGCTCTTCAACCGGATCGCCAGCGACGGTGCCGCCGAGCAGTTCGCCGAGGAGCGCCGACTGATCGGGGCCCAGATCGGAACACCGAACCAGATCGAAGCAGTGATGGCCGGCTTCGAGAAGCGTCCTGCGGTCTACGCCGACGTCTGAGAAGACCCCGGTCGAAACCGGCCGACCCGAGTGATCAGTCGTCCCAGAACTGTCGGAGGCGGGCCACGAAGCGGTCCGGATCGACGAGGTGGGGGTAGTGGCCGAACGGTCGGTCACCGTCGGTCCAGTACTCGACGTCGGCACCGGGAATGCGCTCGTTGAGCCAACTGCCGTAGGCGTCACCGGGATCGAGGCCGAACAGTGCGAGGTACGGCACGTCTCTGTCGGCATAGCCGGCGAGCGCCGCATCGACGGCTGCAGCGATCTCCTCGACGGGTTGGGTGAGCAACAACTCCCAGGCGCCGAGGACCACCGCATGATCGGCGCGGCGCAATTCGTTGACGCGCTGAACGTCTGACGCTGCGAGGACCTCTCCCATCATCATCTCGAACATCGCATCGACCACGAGCTGGTACTGCTCGGGGTCGCGCAGCATCGCCTCCGCAGGTGCCAGTTGTTCCTTGAACCCGTCGAGCTGCAGCGACTGATCGATCGCGACCACGCTCGCCACGTCGAGGATCGAACCCGCGGCCGTGACCACGGCGCCACCGAGGGAGTGGCCCACCAGGTGCGGTCGGTCGACGCCACTGGCGTCGATCACCGCAGCCACGTCGGTTGCCATTGCGGCGAGGTCGTACGACTCCGACCGGCCCGATTCGCCGTGTCCTCGCAGGTCGAGGGTGATGACGCAGTGCTCCGCACCCAGGCGCTCGGTGACGGGATCGAATGCAGCAGCCGACTCGGTGATGCCATGAACAAGGATCGCCGCGTCGCCTGTTCCGGTGCGGCTCCAGGCGATCGGAGTTCCGTCAGCTGCGGTGGCACGGTGCGCGTGGCTCATCGCACGAGTCTGGTCGCCGCGATCACGAGCGAACGAACTTTCGCACCGGCACCTCGGACCTCTATGCTGTGAGTTCCCCCGACTCGAGCCAATGTTGTCTCGAGCACCCCGTGCGAGCAGGTCATCGTCGACCGCTCCCACCGGTCATCGACGACCGGTATCCCCACGGGGACCGTGCAATCTCGAGACACGCGGATGTGATGATGCAGCAGCCCCCGGGCCCGATCGCCCTGTACGACCCACGGAACGAGCACGACTCCTGCGGGGTGTCGTTCGTCGCCCACCTGAAGGGCGTGCGCTCGAACGAGCTCGTGCTCACCGGGCTCAAGGCGCTCACCAACATGGAGCACCGCGGTGCCACCGGCGCCGAGCCGGACACCGGTGACGGCGCCGGCATCCTGATCCAGGTGCCCGACGCGTTCCTGAGAGCCGTCGTCGACTTCGAACTCCCAGCAGAAGGTGCCTACGCCGCCGGAACTGCGTTCCTGCCGGCCGATCCGATTCCGTGCGAGAAGGCCATCGCGGCGATCGAGGCCACCGTCGAAGAGGTCGGGCTCACCGTGCTGGGGTGGCGTGATCTCCCGGTCAATCCGGACTGCCTCGGCCAGACCGCCCGTGCGGCGATGCCGACGTTCAAGCAGCTCTTCGTGTCGGATCCCGACGGGGCGACCGGCATCGACCTCGACCGCAAGGCGTTCGTGGCGCGCAAGCGCAGTCGTCGGGAACTCGAGGGCGAACTCGACACCTACTTTGCGTCGCTCTCGTCACGCACGATCGTGTACAAGGGCATGCTCACCACCCCGCAGTTGAGCGAGTTCTTCCCCGACCTGCTCGACCCTCGCGTCGAGTCGGCGCTCCTGCTGGTGCATTCGCGTTTCTCCACCAACACCTTCCCGTCGTGGCCGCTCGCACACCCGTACCGGTTCGTCGCCCACAACGGTGAGATCAACACGGTGCAGGGCAACCAGAACTGGATGCGGGCCCGAGAGGCGATGCTCGAGAGCGAGCTGCTCCCCGGGATCGATCGTTCGTTCCCGATCTGTACACCCGGATCGTCGGACACGGCCCGCTTCGACGAGGTGCTGGAGCTCTTGCACCTCGGCGGCTACCCGATCCACCACGCCATGCTGATGATGATTCCCGAGGCGTGGGAGAACCACGAGACCATGTCGCAGGAACAGCGCGACTTCTACCGCTTCCACGCTGCGATGATGGAGCCCTGGGACGGCCCGGCGAGCGTCACGTTCACCGACGGCGACGTGATCGGCGCCGTGCTCGACCGCAACGGGCTGCGACCCAGCCGGTACTGGGTGACCGACGACGACCTCGTCGTCATGGCGTCGGAAGTCGGTGTGATCGAAGTCGACCCGGCCAAGGTCGTCGCCAAGGGCCGGCTGCAACCAGGCAAGATGTTCCTGATCGACACGCGGCAGGGACGCATCGTCAGCGACGACGAGATCAAGTCCGAGCTGGCCGCGCTCCACCCGTACGGCGAATGGCTCGAGCAGGGGATGGTGGCGTTGGCCGACCTGCCCGAACGCGAACACATCGTGTTCAGCCACGACAGCGTGCTGCGACGTCAGCAGATGTTCGGCTACACCCACGAGGAACTGAAGATCCTGATCACGCCGATGGCCGCCAGTGGGGGAGAAGCACTCGGATCGATGGGCACCGACACCCCGCTCGCCGTGCTGTCCGAGCGCCCGCGTCTGCTGTTCGACTACTTCAAGCAACTGTTCGCACAAGTGACCAATCCGCCGTTGGACGCAATCCGCGAAGAGGTCGTCACCGCAGTCTCCTCGTCGGTCGGGCCCGAAGCCAACCTGCTCGAACCGGGGCCCGAGAGCTGTCGCCAGCTGTCGTTGCCGTTCCCGATCATCGACAACGACGAACTCGCCAAGATCATCCACATCAACGACGACGGAACGCGCCCGGGCCTGCAGGCCAAGGTGCTCTCGGGGCTCTACCGCGTCGCCGACGGCGGCGACGGGCTGCGAACTGCGCTCGACAGGATCTGCCAGGACGCATCCGATGCCATCGAGCAGGGCACACGCATCATCGTGTTGTCCGACCGCAACGCCGACACCGTCGACGCTCCGATCCCGTCGCTGTTGCTGACCGCAGCGGTACACCACCACCTGGTGCGCACCAAACAGCGCACCATGGCCGGTCTCGTCGTCGAGGCCGGCGACGCGCGCGAAGTGCACCACATGGCGCTGTTGGTCGGCTACGGCGCCGGCGCGATCAATCCGTATCTCGCGTTCGAGTCGATCGAGGACCTGATCGCCGAGGAGATGCACGGGCTCGGGGCGATGGACCCCGACCAGGCGGTCAAGAACTACATCAAGGCATGCGGCAAGGGTGTGCTCAAGGTCATGTCCAAGATGGGTGTGTCGACCGTGGCGTCGTACACCGGTGCGCAGATCTTCGAGGTGATCGGCCTCGGAAAGAACGTCGTCGACACGTACTTCACCGGCACGATCTCGCAGCTCGGGGGCATCGATCTCGACCAGATCGCCGCCGAGGTCGCAGCGCGGCACGAAATGGCCAACCCCACACGCCCCGAGGAGCGTGCCCACCGCAAGCTCGAACTGGGTGGTGAATACCAGTGGCGCCGCGAGGGCGAACTGCATCTGTTCAACCCCGAGACGGTGTTCAAGCTCCAGCATGCAGCACGTGCGAAGCGCTACGACATCTTCAAGGAGTACACCGCCAAGGTCGACGACCAGTCCGAGAAACTGATGACCCTGCGCGGGTTGTTCGAATTCGCCGGCGAGCGGCCGTCGGTGCCACTCGACCAGGTCGAGCCGATCAGCGAGATCCTCGAGCGGTTCTCGACCGGCGCGATGAGCTACGGCTCGATCTCGGCCGAGGCGCACGAAACGCTTGCGATCGCGATGAACCGCCTCGGTGCCAAGTCCAACACCGGAGAAGGCGGCGAGGACGTCGAGCGGCTCTACGATCCCGAGCGCCGCTCGTCGATCAAGCAGGTCGCCTCGGGTCGCTTCGGGGTGACGTCGGAGTATCTGACGAACTCTGACGACATCCAGATCAAGATGGCCCAGGGCGCCAAGCCCGGCGAGGGCGGTCAGCTGCCGGGACACAAGGTGTACCCGTGGATCGCAGCGACGCGTCACTCGACGCCCGGCGTCGGACTGATCAGCCCGCCACCGCACCACGACATCTATTCGATCGAGGATCTCAAGCAGCTCATCCACGACCTCAAGAACGCCAACCCGGCTGCTCGTGTGCATGTCAAGCTCGTCGCCGAGACCGGGGTCGGCACGGTCGCCGCTGGTGTCTCGAAGGCGAAGGCCGACGTCGTGCTGATCTCCGGCCACGACGGGGGCACCGGTGCGAGCCCGCTCACGTCGCTGAAGCACGCGGGCGGTCCGTGGGAACTCGGCCTCGCCGAGACCCAACAGACACTGCTGCTCAACGGGCTGCGCGACCGAATCGTCGTGCAGGCCGACGGTCAGATGAAGACCGGCCGTGACGTCGTGATCGCCGCGCTGCTGGGTGCCGAGGAGTACGGCTTCGCCACGGCACCGCTCGTGGTGTCGGGTTGCATCATGATGCGGGTCTGCCACCTCGACACCTGCCCGGTCGGAATCGCCACCCAGAATCCCGAGTTGCGTTCCCGCTACAGCGGCACACCGGAGTTCGTCGAGACGTTCTTCGAGTACGTCGCCGAAGAGGTACGTGAGCTGATGGCCGAGCTCGGGTTCCGCACCATGGACGAGATGATCGGCCATGTCGAAGCGCTCGACGCCCGGCGGGCCATCGCCCACTGGAAGGCGTCGGGACTCGACATCAGCCCGATTCTCGCCGTCCCGCAGAACCCCTACGACCAGACGTTCATCCAGAGTGTCGGACAGGACCACGGACTCGACGAGGCGCTCGACCAGCAGTTGATCGAGCTGTCGCAGCCGGCCATCGAAGACGGTCACCACGTCTCGATCGAGTTGCCGGTGCGCAACGTCAACCGAACCGTCGGCACCCTGCTCGGCCACGAGGTCACCAAGAAGTGGAGGGGTGCTGGTCTGCCCGATGGCACGATCGACATCACCCTCACCGGATCGGCCGGGCAGAGCCTCGGCGCGTTCGTGCCGGCCGGTGTCCAGATCCGTCTGATCGGCGACGCCAACGACTACGTCGGAAAGGGCCTGTCGGGCGGGCGCGTCATCGTGCACCCGCACCCTTCGGCTCCATTCGTCGCAGAAGACCAGATCATTGCCGGCAACGTGATCGGCTACGGCGCAACCGGCGGAGAGATCTACCTCCGTGGCATCGTCGGCGAGCGATTCTGCGTTCGGAATTCCGGTGCCACCGCAGTGAGCGAGGGCGTCGGCGACCACGGATGTGAGTACATGACGGGCGGCCGAGTCGTGGTGCTCGGACCGACCGGTCGGAACTTCGGTGCCGGCATGTCGGGTGGTATCGCCTACGTCCACGACCCAGCCGAGGTGTTCGCCAGCAAGGTCAACTACGAGATGGTCGAGCTGCAGGAGCTCGACGACGTCGACCGCGTCTTCCTCGCCGAAACGGTTCGCAGGCACCTCGAGCTCACGGGGTCGACGGTCGCCGAGCGACTGCTCGACGAGTGGGACACGTCGGTCGAGTCCTTCCGGAAAGTGATGCCCAAGGACTATCAACGAGTACTCACCGTGATCGCCGAGTGCGAGGCCGCCGGCCTCGACGAAGCAGCCACCGTCGACAAGATCATGGAAGCAGCGAGGGCCTGACATGGGAGAACCGACCGGATTTCTGAAGTGGGAGCGTGAGACGCCCGAACGGCGCCCGGTCCCGGTACGTCTGCGCGACTGGAAGGAGGTGTACGAGGAGTTCCCCGAGGATCACCTCAAGCATCAGGCCGGTCGTTGTATGGACTGCGGTATTCCGTTCTGCAACAACGGGTGCCCGCTCGGCAACCTGATTCCCGACTGGAACGACCTCGTCTATCGCGACCATTGGCAAGACGCCATCGAACGGTTGCACGCCACGAACAACTTTCCCGAGTTCACCGGCCGGTTGTGCCCCGCCCCGTGTGAGTCGTCCTGCGTGCTCGGTATCAATCAGAACCCGGTCGCCATCAAGCAGGTCGAGGTCGAGATCATCGATCGGGCCTGGGACGAAGGGTGGGTCACACCACTGGTGCCCGCGGTTCGGACCGGCAAACGGGTGGCGGTCATCGGTTCCGGTCCGGCCGGCCTCGCGGTCGCGCAACAGCTCACCCGCGCCGGCCACGAGGTCGTGGTGCTCGAACGATCAGACCGCATCGGAGGGCTGCTGCGCTACGGCATCCCCGAGTTCAAGATGGAGAAGCGCCACATCGATCGGCGCATCGAGCAGATGGAAGCCGAGGGCACCGAGTTCCGCACCAACGCTGTGGTCGGTGAGAACGTCGACATCGAGGTGCTGCGTGCGTCGCACGATGCCGTGGTGCTGGCCTGTGGGGCAACCGCCTGGCGTGACCTGCCGATCCCCGGCAGGGAGCTCGACGGCATCCACCAGGCAATGGAGTACCTGCCGTTCGCCAATCGGGTGCAGCTCGGCGACATCGACCAGTCGCCGATCGACGTCAGCGGCCGGCACGTCGTGATCATCGGCGGCGGCGACACCGGGGCCGACTGCCTGGGCACGGCTCATCGCCAAGGGGCGGCTTCGGTGACGCAGCTCGAGATTCTCCCGAAACCACCTGAGCACCGCGGAGCCAACAATCCGTGGCCTCAGTTCGCCATGACCTACAAGGTCACCTCCGCCCATGAAGAGGGCGGCGAGCGGCTCTTCAGCGTCAACACCGAACAGTTCCTCGACGACGGAAACGGGCGTGTGCGGGCGCTCCGTCTCCACGAGGTCGAGTTGGTCGACGGTGCCTTCGTCAAGGTCGAGGGCACCGACCACGAGATCCCGGCCGACTTCGTCTTCCTCGCACTCGGGTTCGTCGGACCGGAGAAGGGTTCGTGGCTCGACTCGCTGGAGGTCGACTACGACGCTCGCGGCAACGTGGCGCGTGACGCCAACTACATGACCAACCAGCACGGGCTCTTCGTCGCCGGCGACATGGGCCGCGGACAGAGCCTGATCGTCTGGGCGATCGCCGAGGGCCGCGCGTGCGCTGCGGGCGTCGACACGCACCTCATGGGCGAGACCCGTCTGCCGTCGCCCGTGAGGCCCACCGATCGGCCATTGATGTGACACGCGCCTCACGTCAGTGGGGCTGACGACATCGGTGGTTCGCGAGGGCGTACGCTGCTCGGCATGCAATCGACTCGTACCTCGACCAGCACCCGCCGCCTCGGCGCGCTCGTCGGTCCTGCGCTGATCGGCGCAATCATTCTGTCATCGTGCGGCGGCGGTGAGACCGGCGCCACGCAGTCGACCATCGACCTCAGTGCAGCGTCGACGGCGTTCGTGGTGCGTCCGCCGGCCACGACCGTGCCGACCGACACCGCCGGAGAGCCCGGCGCCATCGTCGAAGGCACCCAGGAATACGAGGTGCAGTCAGGCGATGCTCCGTTCGTGCTCGTCTCCCGTTTCGAGGTGACACTCGAGGACCTGCTGGCCGTCAACGAATGGACCAGTGCCAACCAGTTCCCCTTCCCGGGCACGGTCATCCTGATCCCACCGGGCGGCAAGTCGGTCGCGGCGTACCTCGCCGGAACCACGGCGAGTTCTGGTGAGACATCGACCGACACCGGATCCGACACGGATTCCGACACGGACTCCGGCGGTGCCGACGGCGGTGCCACCGACACCATCCCCGACGTGGGTGACAACTGCGCACCGGGCAGCTACACGATCGCCGAAACCGACACGACCCGCACCGGGGTCGCCGACAAGTTCGACGTCACGGTCGAGGCGCTGGATGCTGCGAACGCCGGCACCCCCGGATACAGCGCGTTCTACCCCGGTCTCGAGATCGTCATCCCGGCCAAAGCCGACTGCTGACGCCGCCTTCCGCCATCACCCCGCTCATCCCCCCGTCCCGAAAAATGCGCACGACGGCGTCGTGAGCGCACGAATCTGCGCACAGTTCGGCGCGAGGGTCGAACCCCACCCGAAACGTGTGCAGATCTGCCCGCCGGTGACGATCTGGCGCGCATTTTCGGGACGGGGGGTTTTCGGGCTACTGGAAGACGAAGTTGGTTTCCTTGACGACATCCATGGTGGCGCTGCTCGCGATCGAGTAGCGGTGGCCCGGAAAGAGGATCGTCTCGTCGGGGACCTCGGCGAGGCGGCGCAGGCTCTCGACCATCTTGGTGGGGTCGGAGCCGGGGAGATCGGTACGACCGCATCCCTCGAGGAAGAGCGTGTCGCCGGCGATCAGCCGGTCGTCGACGAAGAAGCACTGGCTCCCCGGCGTGTGCCCGGGGGTGTGGACCAGCGAGATGTCGACGCCGCCCACGTTGAGCACGTCGCCCGAGTCGTGCCCGACGAGGTGGTCGCTGTCGACCGAGGTCGCCTTGGTGACCCATTCGATCTCGTCGCGCTGGACGTGGATCGGGCAATCGACGTGGACGAGCAGCTCGACGATGCCCTCGATCGTGTGGCCCATCATCGAACCACCGACGTGGTCGGGGTGATAGTGCGTGGCGAGAACGCCGCTCACGGTCATGCCGTCGGCGCCGACCAGGTCGATCAGGTCCTTGACGGCGTAGGCAGGATCGACGAGGACGCACTCGCCCGTTCGCCGGTCGCCGACCGCATAGACGAAGTTGACCATCTGTGACGCGAGCGGGTCGCCGATGGCGAAGTCGCGCCCGGACAGCAGCTGACGGAAGTAGAGCGGAGAGGTGGACACGTGCCTACGCTAACCCCGTGTCGACGGAGCCCCAGGTACGAGCACTCGAGCAGATCACCGACGGCCAGGAGATCCCGTTCGGTGGTGACCGGGTGACGGTCGTTCCGGCCGAACTCGCTGCACGTCATCGACCCGGCGACCGGCTGATCGTCGTGCAGTCCACCGGGGCGCTGCTGCTGATTCCCGCATCGGTCGATTCGCTGGTCGCCGACACCGTTCAGGGCGCGAGCGAGGCATTCGCCGCACTCGCCTCGGCGACCGACGAGCAGATCACCGACTTCTTCGACCGGTTCGCAGCAGCGCTGGCGGACGACGAGACGTTCGCGCCGATCGCCGAGGCCAATGCCGCTGACGTCGCGGCCGCCGCTGCACGCGATCGATCGACCACTCGGCTCGTGCTCGACGCGAAGATGCGATCCGACATGGTCGCCGGCCTGCGCGGCTGGCGCGACTCGTCGAGCCGACGCGACGGTGTCGTCGATCGCATCGATCACGAGGCGTGGTCGGTGGAGGCCCGACGGGCACCGCTCGGTGTGGTCGGCTTCGTCTTCGAGGGGCGCCCGAACGTCTTCGCCGACGCATGCGGAGTGGTCCGTACCGGCAATGCGGTCGTGTTCCGGATCGGTTCGGATGCACTCGGAACCGCCCGGGCGATCGTCGACCATGCGCTGGCGCCAGCGTTGCGCCGTGCCGGCCTTCCGGAGGGGACCGTACGACTCGTCGACTCACCGACTCACGCGGCGGGACACGCACTGTTCTCCGACCACCGGCTGGCGCTCGCCGTCGCACGGGGCTCCGGCACCGCCGTCGCAGAGCTCGGAGCCGTCGCCTCGCAGTCGGGCACACCCGTCAGCCTCCATGGCACGGGCGGCGCCTGGATGGTGGCAGGACTCCACGCAGCACCGGCAACGCTGCGAGCAGCGGTCGAGCACTCGGTCGACCGCAAGGTGTGCAACACGCTCAACGTGGTCGTGGTGCTGCGCGAGCGGGCCCAGGAGTTGGTCGACGCCGTGCTCACCGGACTCGATGCGGCGGCGACGAAACGCCAGGCGAGTGCCCGACTGCACGTCGTCGAGGGCAGCGAGGAGTACGTGCCGTCCGAGCGTTTCGAGCGGATCGTCTCGATCGTCCGAGCCGAGGGTGCGTTCGACGAACCGTCCGCCTCCTCGATCGCGATCGATGCGTTGGCGGTCGAGTGGGAATGGGAACGGTCGCCGGAGATCACCCTGGTCGTCGTCGATGCAGTCGCCGAGGCCGTCGAGTTGTGCAATCGGTACAGCCCCCACTTCGTCGCGTCGATCGTGTCCGACGACGACGCCGAGCACGACGGCTTCTACGCCGCCGTGGACGCACCCTTCGTCGGCAATGGCTTCACCCGGTGGGTCGACGGCCAGTACGCACTGAACGCTCCGGAACTCGGATTGTCGAACTGGCAGTTCGGTCGCATGCTCGGACGCGGGGCGATCCTGTCGGGCGACAGCGTGCACACGGTTCGCTACCGGGCAACCGTTGCCGACCACTCGGTCAGGCGCTGAGTCGACCCACGGTGGAACCACGCCGTCGAGCGTGGAGTTCGCCGACCCCTGTCAGCGCCAGATGCCGGTGATGTCGACGATCACGTGGGTGAGGACACTCGAGGTGATGCACACCGATCCGGAACCGTCGAGCTTCACGTTGACCCCGTTGGCCAGTGCTGTGCCGCCACCGGCGAAGTTGAGGTTCGAGACGCCGGTTCCGTTGCCGCAGGGAACGACGGTCAGGAAGCCCGGCGCAGGTGCGCCGACGGCGGTGACGTTCAGCGAGGCTGCCTTGGCGGCGCCGTCGATGCCGCGATGCCCGGCAGCCTTGACCTTCAGCGTCTTGCCGGGTGCCAACATGATCGGGCCGTTGCCACCGTTGAGGCCCGGGTGCGTCTGGCGCGTGTCGGTCAGACGCAACGGCCGGATGGGCACGAACTTCTGCCCCGTGTTCTCGCCGAACCAGCCGGTGATGTCGACGATGACGTGGGAGGTCACGTTGCTCGTGAGACACACGGTTCCATCGGCGGAGGTCGGCACGATCACCGAGTTGGCACGTGCCTGCCCGAAGCGTGGGTTGATCGACGACACCGACGACTCGCTGGCATCGCACGGGAACGCTCGGATCCAGCCGGTCTGGTCGGGGAGGACGCCGGTGAGGTTGAGTGCAACGGCGACGGCGGCAGACGGCGCCGGGCTACCGGCTCCTTCGACCCGCACCCGCAGGACCTGTCCCGGACGAAGCGGCTGGGCCTTGGGACGGGAGTCGTAGAGCCGTTCCGGTGAGACGGGCTTGAAGACCTGATCGGCGCCGGGCGAGACGTAGCCGTTGACGTCGATGATGATGTCGGTCGGCTGGCTCGAGAACAGGCAGAGATCGCCGCCGTCGAGCGGGATGATCGCCTGATTCGGGACGCCGTCGTTCGCTTCGTAGTTGAGCGTGGAGAACGACGGCTTCGTCTCGGCGCAGTTCGAGGCGGTGAAGTACCCCGCCGCCGGAGCTCCGACGCCGGTGAAGTTGGCGCTGATCGCCTTGATGTTCCGGGCAACCCTCGACGGCCTGCAACCTTGACGCGCACCTGCTGGTTCGCAGGCAGACGGCCGACCGTGATGCCGTTGCGTGAGTCGGCGAAGCGGAACGGCGTCACTGCCTGGAACGGCATCTTGCCCGACAGGGCGGTGGTCGTGCTCAGCGGTGCCGGCGGGGTGGCCGGCGTCACCGTGAGCGGGGCGGCCGGATCGACGTTGAAGCTCCAGTTGGCGTTGCCGCCGTTGGAGCCGACCGAGACCGCGTAGGCGCCCTTCGCGAGGGGAGCAGCGGGAACCACGACGACCGCGTTGTCGCCGGCGAGCAGCGACCGTGCCACCCCGCTGGTGTTCGACTGGGTGAGCACACACGTCGGTACCGGACCGCTCGGGCCGGTGAGCGTCGCCGTTGCCGCGCTGACCGTCGACGGCATCATCGCGATCAGTGGAAGGCCGACCTGTTGGCCGCTCCAGCCACAGAACGTGCGCGGGTCGGGCGACTCGGCGATGAATCGGGTCATGCTGGTGGTCGCTCCGTTGCCGGGGAAGACGATCGGTGACGTCGGCTTGGCGGCAGACCCGTTGTTGCCTCGGATGACGTCGAGGGTCGCTCCCGACTTCCACTGACCAGCCGAGGGGTTCGGCGGACTGGAACAGATGCCGAATGCCGCTTGCTGCAACGACGGACGCAGAACGCCGATGGCGTGGAACGGTCCGGACATCCACAGGTTGATGTGGCTGCGGGCTGTCGCCGATGCGCTGCTCGAGACGGCCACGTTGCCGCTGTTGCCGGCCTGGTCGCCGTCGGAGGTGTAGCCCGGCGTCCCGGGTGCCTCGTCGTGTGCGATGCCATTGAGCAGCATCCAGCACGAGTGGTTGCGGGCCCCGGTCGACCATGCAGGATTCTCGACCACCGGAGCGAGTCCGGATTGGGCTCGGAAGACATTGACGGTGCCCAGCCAGTCGTCGTGTGCAGGTTCGCCGCCGGCGGCGGTGGTGGGCGACGAGGCGAGGACGATCGCCGAAGCGACGGTTGCGAGGCTCACGATGGCGGTCGTCCATCTCGATCGCCATGGCGCCGAGTGCACTGTGTTGCTGGTCATGAGCGAGTCCCTTGGCAATGCGCTGGTGCGGCTGTCAGCGCTGGTTCCCTGCTTCATCGGGCCCGACGAGTACGTTCTGGAACGATCTTGAGAGAATCCAGAAGTCCATGCCGTCCCGATGACCTCCCCGCTGCCACCGCCGATCCCGGGGACCGCCGTTGTCTCGGCGCCCGTGCCTGCCCCGCCGCCCGTCGTGCGATTCGCACCGACGCTGCCCCTGGTCGCCGCAGTCGGGGCAGTTTCGGTGCTCACCGTCTCGCTCTTGGTGTCGAAGTTCCTGCTCGACGCCGTGGTGGGGTTCGGTTGGCCCGTGGCGGTGTACGTCGTGCTGCTGGCAACGGTGGGCTACGGGCCATCGCTGTGGTGGTGTCGCTTCGCGAGCCGGCGATGGGGCACCGGTCGGTTGGGTGCCGACATCGGGCTGCTCCCGCGCCTCTCGGACCTCGGGTGGGGCCCGGTGATCTGGCTCGGTGCAATCGGGGCCCAGATCGCCGTCGGAGCTGTGGTTCTCGCATTGGACGTGCCGATCGTCGGCAACACCGAGGGGATCGGGGAACTCACCGCAGATCGGACCTACGTGGTGTCGATCGTGATCAGTGCGGTCGTCGCAGCACCGATCGTCGAGGAGATGGTCTTTCGCGGCGTGGTGATGCGGGGCCTTGCCAGTCGGCTCCCCATCGTTGCCGTCGTGGTGGTGCAGGGGGTGCTGTTCGGCGCCGCCCATGTCGACCCGGTGCGCGGGGTCGGCAACATCGGCCTCGTGCTGGTGCTGTCAGGGGTCGGGATCGCCTTCGGGGTGGCTGTGGCACTCCTCGGCCGAATCGGTCCGACGATCGTGGCACACGCGATCTTCAACGCCGTGGTGCTCCTGATCGTGTTGACGGGCGTTGCGGACCGCTTCGACGACGCATCACCCGAAGGTGTCGAAGAGGTCGGCGTTGTCGATCAGGCGGATCGAGCCGAAGCGAGCGGCGATTGCGATGCGCACCGCTCCAGTGCGGCGCTGATGCTCGTCGAACCGGCTGAGCGGGCAGAGCGTTGAGCTGTCGAACACCTCGACGTAGTCCAACGCTGCCAGCGGTTGCGACGTGACTTCGGCGCGGGCGGCGCTGATCACGGCGTCGACGTTCGAGTCGTCCGATGCAGCGCGCTCGAGCGCCGCCGAGATCGCTGCCGGAATGCAGGTCGCCGCTGCACGCTGCTGGGCGTTCAGCCGGCGGTTGCGGCTGGACATCGCGAGCCCGTCGTGTTCACGCACGATCGGGTGACCGATGACGTCGACGCCGAGGTCGAGGTCACGAACGAGGCGGCGCACGATCGCCAGCTGCTGAAAGTCCTTCTCGCCGAAGACGGCGAGATCCGGTCGTGTCGCAGCGAACAGTTTGGTGACCACGGTGGTCACGCCGTCGAAGTGGCCTGGCCGCGAGGCTCCCTCCATCAGCTCGGCCAGTCCGGCGACGGTGACTGTCGTCGAGAATCCGTCGGGGTACATCGTGGCCACGGTCGGCACGTACACCACGTCGACACCGGCGTCGCCGCACGCCCGCACGTCGTCGTCGAGCGGCCGGGGGTAGTGCTCGAAGTCGGCGTTCTCGCCGAACTGGAGCGGATTGACGAACACCGAGACGATGGTCCGGTCGGAGCGCCCGGCGGCGGCGGCGATCAGCTCGAGGTGGCCCCGGTGGAGGGCACCCATCGTGGGAACGATCGAGATGCGTTCACCTGAGGCGCGGGTCGCATCCGACCAGGCGCGCATCTCGGCAGGGGAGTCGATGGCGATGGCCACGGCGCGAACGCTACTGCCTGGAGGTTCGCTCACCCCGAGGGCGCCGTGGGGCCGACGGACACAGTTGGGAATACGACGGTGCGTCGCCGAGCGTGGATGCGGCCAGCGCTGCATGGGTGCAAGCAGCGGCGAAGGTGGTCGCTGCGGCCTGCAGGATCAGGTTGAGCGTGCTCTGGCGCGACGGCGTCGACCGCATCGCTGCGGGGAGCGCACCCAGGTCGTGCTCGCCCGTGGCAAGCCCGAAGATCGTGTCACCGTCGAAGACCGAGTGGGCCGGCCGGATCGCTCGGGCCAGTCCGTCGTGGGCGACGTCGGCCATCTTCGACGTCTCGGCCTTCGAGAGTGCTGCCGAGGTGGCGACCACCCCGATGGTGGTGTTCAGGCTTGCAGCCTGGCCGTTCAGCGCGGCGACGAGTGAACGTCGTTCGGCAGCGGGCGGCCTGCGAAGGTCGAACGGTGATCCTTCCCAGGGGAGCGCGGTGGCGGGGTCGATGACACTCCCATTCGAATTGACGACAGCGACCGCTCCGACGTGCACCGCCATCGGTGCCGACGACGTTGCGTCAGCGACGACGACCGTGGTGCTCGCGGTTCCGACACCGCCCTGCAGTCCGCCGGCTCGTGCACCTGTTCCTGCGCCGACCGAGCCCCAGGAGCGCTGACGAACCCGAGCCGAGGCGATCGCCCGACGTCCGAATTCGGCGTCCGGACGCCGATCGAAATGGCCGGCACGGCCGAGATCGAAGATCACTGCGGCGGGAACCACCGGGACGACGCCCTGAGGCTGATCGGCCGGACCGACCGGAAATCCCAGCGACTGCTTCTCGAGCCAGTCGACCACACCGCCTGCGGCCGCCAGCCCGAACGCGCTGCCACCGGTGAGGCACACCGCGTGGATCTCCTGAACGAGGTTCTGTGGTGCGAGAGCGTCTGTTTCCCGAGTACCCGGCCCTCCGCCGCGGACCGACACGCCCGGCGTTGCTCCGTGCGGGACGAACACCACGGTCGTACCGGTCTGCCATCCGCGCCCGGACCGATGGTGGTGGCCGACACGCACGCCGGTCACGTCGGTGATGGAACCCACCGGCGTCGAGGTCTCGTCGCCGGAAGCCGGACCGTCTGAGCGTGGAGCCATCAGCCCACTGTACGAACGATCGGTCGCGTGCGGTGGGTGGACGCGCGCCGCAGGCCGTTCATCGCTGTCGACCCTGGCGGCGAACTAGCGTCTGCAGCCGTGCTCGAACGACCACCCCTCGACGACAGTTGGCTACAGCGTGTGCGCACGGGCGCCAAACGGGCCGCCGGTGAGGGCGTGATCCGAGCGTGGGAAGCCGCCGTGGAGCTCGGGGCGATCGGCCCCGACACCCGGCGGGGGAAACGCTTCGGCAGCCTCGGCGCCGGCAGCGTGATCTGCTTCCCCGCCAACGCCCTGTTCAACGAGCAGTACATCTCGATCGGGAGCGGCACGATGTTCGGTCCCCAGATCACCCTGTCGGCCGGCATGGTGCCAGGGCAGGAAATGGTGAGCAATCCGGTGATCTCTGTCGGAGATCGCTGTCTGATCGGCAAGGGAAGCGGCATCGTCGGCCACCTCGAGATCGTCGTCGGCAACGACGTCTGGACGGGACATCACGTGTACATCACCGATCAGAACCACGGTTACGGCGACCTCGCGCTACCGATCTCTCAGCAGGTGATGCCCGAGCGGCCCGTGTCGATCGGCGATGGTTCGTGGCTGGGACACGGCACGGTCGTCCTGCCGGGAGCGGTCGTGGGTCGCCATGTCGTGATCGGTGCGAACAGCGTCGTCACCGGTCACATCCCGGACTACAGCGTCGCGGCCGGTGTGCCGGCCCGTGTGATCAAGACGATGGTGCCGCCCGAGGCGTGATCGGCCCGGTCGGGATCAGACCACCGAGCCGCGAGGCGGGGCACAGGTGGGCATTTCGTTGTCGAGCGTGAACTTCTCGATCCGCTCGGTGATCGGCACGCCGTTCACTGCGGTTTCGGTGAACGGCACGTTCTGGCCCCCACGCAGCTGATCGGCGTATCGGTACCGGTCGTCGAGGAGGATCCGGTACTCGGCCTCCCAGTCGGGCACGATGGCCTGCCCCTTCTCGTCGCTCGGTGGCACCGCCAACAGCTGGTCGAGCATCTGGCCCAACAGGTCGGTCGATTCGTCGACGAGATCGGCACGAACCGAGAGATCTGCAGATGCCTCGGCCTCGAGCGCCCTCAGCTGGAGGTCGTAGTCGACGCAGATCGATTCGGCTCGAGCCGCCCACGCCGTGTCCTCGATCTTGTTGACGGCCTCCTTCGGGGCGAAGAAGAGCGCCCACACCCAGAAGACCAGCAGCAGGACGATCGAACCCCACAGCAGCACACGCCGCACTGGTGAACGCCGCCACCGGCCTGGCTGGCCGCCGGGAACATAGCTCGGGGGACCCGGAACGGCGCGTGCGTCGGTACTCACAATGTCTCACGATATGACTCCTCGCGGCTGGTAGAAACGTTGCGTGCAGCCCGCCGACGAGACCACCGACGATGCCGTCGCGCCCGCCGACGAGCTGGGTGGTGGTGGGAGGGCGCGCCGCAACCTCCGGTTCATCTTCGATCTCGTCAGACTGCAGCCGCGCCTGTTCGCGGTCGCCGTCGGTGGCGCAGCGGTCTTCGCCCTGCTCACCGTGGCGTCGAGCTTCGCGATCGGCCAGGTGATCGACGAGGTGATCCTCCCGAGTTTCGAAGATGGCGGTGTTTCGACCAGCACGGTGCTGGCCAGCCTCGGCCTGGTGATCGGGATCGGCGTCGTCCGCTCGGTGGCGATCGTCGTTCGCCGGAGTTTTGCGTCGATCACCATGTGGCGGGTGGCGCAGAGCCTGACCAACCAGGTGGTCACTCGCTACGTCGAGCAGCCCGCGAGCTGGCAGAACCGGCGAGCAGACGGCGACCTCGTGCAACGTGCCGGTGTCGATTCCGAGGCAACGGTCAGTGTTCTGGCACCGATCCCGTTCGCGACCGGCACGATCATCATGCTGGTCGCCTCGACGATCTGGATGCTGATCATCGACGTCCCGCTCGGCCTCGTGGCCGTCGTCGTGTTCCCGCTGCTGCTGATCACCAACGTCGTGTACGAGAAGTCCGTGTCGGTGCACTTCACCCGCGCACAGGACCAGCTCGGTGAGTTCTCTGCGGGGGTCCACGAGAGTTTCGAGGGCGTGCAACTCGTCAAGTCCTACGGCGCCGAGGACCGCGAGACCGCTCGGCTCGGACGGCTCGCCGATCGGGTCAGAGGGTCGCGGGTCAAGGCGATCCGTCTTCGCAGTCTGTTCGAAGCGCTCCTCGACGTGATGCCCTCGCTGACGAACATCGCGCTGGTCGTGATCGGTGCGTACCAGGTGCGCTCCGGTGCGGTGACCATCGGCGAGCTCTCGAGTGTCATCTTCTTGTTCACGCTGCTGATCTTCCCGTTGCGCCTGATCGGCTACACGCTGTCGGAGCTCCCTCGTTCGATGGCTGCCTGGCGCCGCATCCGCGAGGTGCTCGACGAGCCGCTCGAGGACGATCCCGTCGACGCGCTCGGGGTGGCCGACGAGGCGTCCGGAGTCGAACTCGATGGCGTGACGTTCGCCCACGACGGCGACGGACCACCGACCGTTCGCGGTGTTGATCTGGCAGTCCGTCGTGGCAGTGTCACCGCGTTGGTCGGACCGACCGGGTCGGGCAAGTCGACGATCGCCCAGTTGGCGGCCGGGCTCGTGGGACCGACGAGCGGCGAGGTTCGTCTGCAGCCAGGAGCGCGGGCGCTCGTGTTCCAAGAGGCGTTCCTCCTCAGCGGCACCGTTCGGGACAACATCGAGTTGGGTGCCCGATTCGACGACCGCGAGGTCTGGGAAGCCCTCGACCAGGCCGCGGCGACCGAGTTCGTGGAGCGGCTGCCGCTTCGGCTCGACACGGTGGTCGGCGAACGTGGCGTGAGCCTCAGCGGCGGGCAACGCCAGCGCCTTGCATTGGCGCGTGCCCTGGTCCGACGGCCGAGCCTGCTGGTGCTCGACGACACCACGTCGGCGCTCGACCCGTCGACCGAGGCGCTGATCCTCGGTCGACTGAGGTCGCGCTTGACGGACTCGACGGTGTTGATGGTCGCATCGAGGCCGTCGACCATTGCGTTGGCTGACGACGTGGTCTTCGTCGCCGATGGTCGAATTGCCGCGCATGGGAGCCATGAGGAGTTGCTCGCCTCCACTGCTGCGTACCGGGAGCTGGTCGAGGCCTTCGAATCCGACCGTACGGAGAGCGGGTCGAGCACGCCCGCGACGCCTGCCGGGACGGTCGGTTCGTGAGTATCGATCCGACCCTCGTGTCGAAGGCGGGCACGCTGACGCCACCGAGCCAGGACTCTGCGATGCGGACGATCGGTCGCGGACTCGAGACCGCCCCGGTACTGAGGCAGGGGCTCGGTGTCACGTGGCTCTTCGCGGCCCTCGGTGCCGCCGGCCGGGTCGTGGTTCCCATCTTGATCCAGCAGGCGATCGACCGTGGTATCACCGACGACGGAGTGCGCATGGAGATCATCATCCAGATGGCGCTCATCGCCGTCGTCGCAGTCCTCGTCTCGGGGTGGGCGTTCAGAGTGGCGTCGTTGCGTCTGGGCGAGCGGAGCGAGCGAGCACTGCACGATCTGCGGGTGCGGCTGATCGGCCACATCCACCAGCTCAGTCTCGCTGACCACAACGACGAACGTCGTGGTGGTCTGGTCGCCCGTGTGACGAGCGACATCGAAACGCTCGCACGGTTCTTCCAGTGGGGCGGGTTGGCGTGGTTGGTCGACGGCACCCTGATGGTGATCGTCGCCAGCGTCATGCTCGCCTACGACTGGGTGCTCGCGCTGGTTGCATTCGCCGTGGCGATCCCGTTGGTGTTCGTGCTTCGCGCTGTCCAATCGCGGCTGCTCGTCGCGTACGACCAGGCACGGCACAACAACGGCCAGTCGCTGGGTGCCGTGGCAGAGCTCGTCTCGGGTGGTCCGACGGTCCGGGCCTACGGAGCCGGCGAGACGATGTCCGAACAGGTGAAGGAATCGGTCGAGGTGACGACCAAATCGCAGATCCGTGCCGCTCTGATCGGTGCGTTCCTGTTCCCGTCAGGTGAGGTCTTCTCTGCCTTCACGGTGTCGGCGGTGGTTGCTGTTGGCGTGTGGCGTGGACCCGAGAGTGGCCTCACCGCCGGCGCGCTGGTCGGATTCGTGTTCCTCACCTACCGGTTCCTGGAACCGATCGCCGAGTTCACCGAACTGATCGACACGACACAGATGGCGGTGGCCGGGCTCCGTCGTGTGGTGTCGGTCCTCGACATGCCGATCGGACCACCGCAGTCGGACGACCCGATCCCGCTCCCGGCGGGTCAACTCCAGGTCGACATTCGCGAGGTGACGTTCGCGTACCGCAACCGAGACGACGGCGAGCCGGACACTGCGGTCTTGAAGGACATCGACGTCACCATCCCGGCTGGGCAGCAGGTGGCCATGGTGGGCGAAACCGGATCGGGCAAGACCACACTCGGCCGCCTGATCGCTCGCTTCGCCGATCCGACGGTCGGTGAGATCGACCTGGGCGGCGTCCCGCTGCGCGAAGTCGATCGGGCGGAGCTGCGACGGCGCCTCGTGGTCGTCTCGCAGGAACCGTTCCTGTTCGACGACACCGTCGCGGCGAACGTGGCGTTCGCCGACGAACGTGCCGAACTCCGCGAGGTCGAACGCGTCGTCGACGACCTCGGAGTGCGCGACTGGGTCGAGTCGTTGCCGAGCGGGCTGCTCACGAGCGTGGGTGAGCGTGGCGATCAGCTGTCGGCAGGCGAGCGACAACTCGTCGCGCTGCTCCGCGCCGGCCTGGCGGATCCCGACATCTTGATCCTCGACGAGGCGACGTCATCGGTCGATGCGCTCACCGAGGTTCGTATCGCCCGTGCGCTCGAGCGGCTCGCCGCGTCGAGAACGACGATCGCAATCGCACACCGCCTGTCGACTGCCGCCCGCGCGGATCGTGTGCTCGTGCTCGATCACGGCCGACTGGTCCAGGACGGGCACCATGACGCACTCATCGCCACGCCCGGGCCCTACCGCGAGCTGTACGACGCCTGGGTCTCCGCCACCACCGTGTGAGCAACCCCGATCGTCAGTCGAGGTCGAGACCGAACGGGAGCGGGCCGTTGACGTCGCTCACGATGCAGTCCACATCGTCGAGGGTCACCTGACGCTCCACCGTGAACTCGGTGCTGTCACCGGCCTCGACCTCGTCGACGTCGACGCGGCCCTGTCGGTCGACGTTGTCGGTTCCACGGCGGACGAAGTCGACCACGACCGAGAAATCCGCCGTGCTGTCGCCCAGGTTCGTCAGGGTGCCCGTCGCGCTGGCTCGTGAACCCGCCACCGTGCACGAGGTGATGGTGACCTCGTGCGGTGCAGGGTTGAGGTAGTCGTCGTAGACACCGACGACGATCACGGTGAGTACCACCCCGAGCATGCCGGCGACCAGCCCGCTCGCGCCGGTGGCGAGACCGACGATCGCACGGTTGCGTCCGACGCCCGAGACCTGCGACCTTCGGAGTCCGACCAGGCCGAAGGCCACCGCGAGGACCGCTGCGACCACTCCGAACACCACGATGAACGGCATCCATGCCGTGGCGACGGCGAGAACACCCAGCACCATCGCGGCGCTCGCCACCCCATTGCTCTCACCGGTTGCGTTGCGGTCGTCGACGCCCGGGGTGACGTCGAGGCCGAGCGGGTCGATGAACCTGGTGCCGTTCGCCGACACGTCAGCAGTCCACGTAGCACCATTGAAATAGCGAAGCTCGAATCGACCCATGGGGTCGGCGTACCAGCCGGGCTGGACTCCGCTGTTGTTCGACACTGCCGGGCAAGCTACCGGCGCCGTCTACCCGTACAGTCGTCGCCCATGGAGATCGTGTTGATCCGTCATGGTGAACCCGAGTGGGTGCGAGACGGCCTGGCGGTCGTCGACCCTCCGCTCACCGACCGGGGCCACCGCCAGGCCGAGCGTCTCGCCTCGTGGTTGCGCGACGAGCGGTTCGACGAGGTCTTGGTGTCGCCGCTGTTGCGAGCGCGCGAGACTGCGGCGCCGCTGCTCGATGCGTACGACGCAAGCGAGGTGATCGATCCGTGGCTCGAAGAGATCCGTGACCCGATGTGGCACGGCTCCCCGGCACAGAAGGCGGCCGACGCCTACGCCGAGCTGAAAGGGCGAGCCGCCGAAGATCGTTGGCACGGGCTCGACGGCGGCGAGTCGATTCGGGACTTCGTCACCCGCATCCGGGCCGGTGCATCGGGATTTCTCGCCGATCGGGGCGTGGTTCGTTCCGACACGGAACTCCCGGTGTGGCAGATCGCCGAGCCCGGCGCCCGAATTGCGCTGGTGGCCCACGCCGGCACCAACTCGGTCACGATCGGACATCTCCTCGGATTGGAGCCGACCCCGTGGGAATGGGACCGATTCGTGCTCGGGCACACCTCGGTGAGCCGCGTCGAGGCGCTGCCGCTCGAGGACGGCTACACGTTCTCACTCACGAAGCTGAGCGATCTCGAACACCTCGACCGCGACGAGCGCACGCGCTGAACCACCGTTCATCCGCTGCGTGGCGACACGCCCTCAGGATCTACCGTCAGCGAGATGGCCGACGCACCCGATCCCGACCGACTGAAGCTCTACTCGTTCTCGGTGTTCACCCAGCTCAACGGCGCGGTGACCGCTGGAATGATCCACCTCGGTGACAAGCTGGGCTTGTTCAGCGCCCTCGCAGCAGCCGACGAACCGGTCACCACCACCGAACTGGCCGAGCGCACCGGGCTGGACGAGCGCTGGGTTCGCGAGTGGGCCTACAACCAGGCAGCAGCGAAGCTGATCGCCGTCGACACCGACGCGGCCACGGCGGGATCGGAGACGTTCTGGCTGACGCCGGAGGCAACGGCAGTGCTCGCCTCACCTGACCACCCAGCCTTCGGGATGGGGATGTTCCACCGGTTCCCGCAGACGATGGCGGCGCTCGAGTCGATGCCCGAGAGCTTCCAGACCGGGGTGGGTCACGACTACGACAGTCATGGACCCGAAGGTGCCGTCGGTATCGAGCGCAGTTTCGAACCGTGGAACCGCCATCACCTGATCCCCACCGTGCTGCCTGCGCTCGACGGGGTCGTCGAGCGGCTCGAGAACGGAATCTCCGTTGCCGACATCGGCTGCGGAGCCGGGGGAGCGGTCCTGCTGATGGCCGAGAGGTTCCCGAACAGCACGTTCGTCGGCTACGACATCTCTCGCTACGCGCTCGATCGCGCCGAACACCGCAGACAGGAGGACGGAGTGGACAACGTTCGCTTCGTCGACCCCCGCGACGAGGCTCTGCCGGCGGACGGGTCGATCGATCTCGTCACCACGTTCGATTGCATCCACGACATGACGCACCCGCAGGAGATGATCGGTGCGATCGCCGAGGCCATGGCGCCGGACGGCACCTGGCTCCTCGTCGACATCAAGGGACGAGAGACGTTCGCCGAGAACGTCGCAAAGAACCCCATGGCGTCACTGATGTACGGCATCAGCGTGCTGTCGTGCATGTCCTCGGCACTGTCCGAGCCCGGCGGCGCCGGACTCGGAACGCTCGGCCTCCCCGAGTCGAAGGCTCGTGAGATGGCGGCGGCTGCAGGGCTCCACGGTTTCCGAACGCTCGACGTCGACCACTCGGTCAACTCGTTCTACGAGGTGCGGCGCTGAGTACGGTTCTGCCATGAGCGACGCAGCGGCGAGTGAACAGATCGATCTCGACGGAGTGAAGGCGTTCGCCTCCGGCCTGAGCCCATGGGCTCACCTGGCGACCGTGGGCGCCGACGGCGAACCCGACGTCGTACCGGTGCACCCGTGTTGGGAGGGCGACGTCTGCTGGCTGATGGGTGGAACCGATTCGGTCAAGGCGCGCAACATCGCGGACAACCCGAACGTCGCGATGCACTGGCAGGTCACCGAGAACGGAGATGGTGTCGAGATCTGGGGGACGGCGGAGGTGTTCGACGATCTCGAGACGAAGCGGCGCCTCTGGGACGGAGTGTTCGACTACGACCTCAACGCCTTCGCCCCCGGCGGTCCCGACAATTCGCCCGGCACCGGGTTCATCGCAATCACGGTCGAGCGCGCACTGGTGTTGAAGCAGTACGGCATGGGCGGCGCCCAGCGCTGGTCGGCCTGACGTCGGCATCGTGTCCGAGTCCGACGCCGCGCGTCTGACCTCGTTGTCGAGGTCGATCGAGGGAGCGGTGGCAATCGTCACCGGTGGGGCGAGTGGCATGGGTCGCGCAACGGCGATGCTGTTCGCCGACGAAGGCGCTCGGGTGGTCGTCGCCGACCTCGGAGCCGACGGTGTTGCTGACGTCGTCGAACGCATCACCGACATGCACGGCCCCGAACGTGCCATCGGGGTGGAGTGTGACGTCGCTGATCACGCACAACTGCGTTCGATGGTCGAGCGAACGGTCGGCTGGGGTGGACGGCTCGACATCGTGGTCAACAACGCCGGGGTGTCACTGGTCACCTCCGCGTTGCAGGACGAGGCCGAGTTCGAGGACAACTGGGCTCGCACCCTCGAGGTCAATCTCACCGCCCATGCCCGGCTGATCCGGCTCGCGCTGCCCCACCTCGTGGAGTCAGGTGCGGGACGCGTGGTCAACATCGCCTCCACCGAGGCGATCGTGGCCACCGGCGGTCTCGCTGCCTACGCCGCATCGAAAGCAGGCGTCACCGGGCTGACCCGCAGCCTGGCCGTCGAGCTCGGGCGCCAGGCGGTGACGGTCAACTGCATCTGTCCCGGCCCGATCGACACGGGGATGACTGCAGCGATTCCCGACGACGCCAAGGCCACCTACGCACGACGCCGGGTTCCGTTGCGCCGGTACGGACTGCCCGAGGAGGTCGCCCACATGACGCTCAACCTGTGCCTTCCGGCATCGAGCTTCGTCAACGGCGCCACGATTCCTGTCGACGGCGGCATGACCGTGAGGCACACCTGACCGAACGGCGGTGAGTTCGCATGCGACATGTCGTCGCAGGGACTCATCGCTCGTCAGCCGCTCCAGCCGTCGAAGAGCCCGCTGAGGCCCGTGGGGTCGTGACGACCGATCGCCAGCTGCTCGAGGATGCCGATGCCCTCGTGCTCGCCGAGCCCACCGGTGGTCGTCGCACGTACGATTGACTGCACGTGCAGTCGGTCGGGGCTGGTCGGGTCGTCGACCGGCAGGTCCCACCGTTCTCCACCGACCTCCAATTCGCCCTTCCAGACGCCGTGGCCCCACTCCGGGTGGAGATAGCCGAGGCCGGCCATCTGGAACTCGAAGAGTGGCTCGACGCGGATCACCGTCGGCTCGCCGGTCCACGGGGTCAGCGTGAGGTCGAACCACTCAGCGGTGCGGGTTCCGGTGCGCCAGGCAATCTCGTAGTCGACCGAACGCATCGCTTCGGGTGGCGCTGTGCCGTCGGGGCCGGCGATCGGTGCGACGAATCCGGTCTCGTGCCACCGCTTGCCGTCGAACAGCTCGTTGACGTCGAAGTGGGTCGAGAACGATTCGAAGTTGAGCGGCGCCCAGAGCCAGAAGAACTGTGGGTCGGCGACCGGAGCGCCGGTCGGCGCGCGCTCCCCGACGCTGCGGATGCCCCACGAGCGGTCGCGACAGCCCAGGGTCTCGCCCGCCGCCAGATCGTGGAGCACGCCGTCGATCTCGATCCAACCCTCCCAGCCACCGAATTGCGTCAGCCGTGTGTAGTCGAACGTCACGCGCAGACCGATCTGCTGGAAGAAGTGCGGTTCCTCGATCGGCGCCGACCTGCGAACGAAGGTGAGGTCTGCCCGTAGTCCCTGCTCAGGAGCATCGACGGTGACCCGCAGTGCGTTGAGTGGCTCGAGGACCTCGACCTTGACCGGGCCGACCTCGTTGGCGTCGATGCGATCGGAAGGCGCCCGGCCCGAGGCGTGCACGCTGATCTGGCGGGCGGCTGGGGTGCCACCGTCGGCGACGACACTGAACGATGCATCGACCACGTGGCGATTGGGATAGAGCCCCATCGCTGTTGCGAAGAACAGCCGGGTGTCCTTCGTGTAGCCGTTGAAGAAGTAGCGGTCGTAGTGGTTGATGTCGCTGGAGGCGGTCTGGTTGACCGGACGCGAGGTCTGGTGGATCGGAAAGTCGTCGAACGAACTCAGCACACCGCCGACGCTAGTCATATCCTGTGTGGACGATGGACCCCGACAACGAGGACCGCGCACGATTCACGATGTCGCTGCGCCGCTACCGGCAGATCGCGATCGTCACGGTGGCCGGTGTGTGCTTTCTCACGATCGCCGGAGCGGTCGTGCGGCTCACCGGCAGCGGCCTCGGGTGCGACGACTGGCCCAACTGCAACAACGAGCGGTTCATCGATGTCTCCAGCGGCCATGCTGCGATCGAGCAGATCAACCGGCTCGTCAGCGGCCTGGTCGGGATCCCGACGCTGCTGATGGCG
The DNA here is from genome assembly GCA_963848145.1 of Ilumatobacteraceae bacterium. Lineage (GTDB taxonomy): Bacteria > Actinomycetota > Acidimicrobiia > Acidimicrobiales > Ilumatobacteraceae > Sva-07. Next base: position 25,409 of record CAWKCN010000034.1, on the reverse strand, counting down.
ATCGGGGCCTTCCGCGTCAGGCCGGCTCGTCGAGGCCTGAAGATCCCGTCGATCGTGGTCCTGGTGTCGATTCTCGGCAACGGTGTCGTCGGTGGACTCGCCGTCCGCGGCGACCTGCATCCCTTCCTCGTGCAGTCGCACTTCCTGCTCGCGATGGTGTCGATCGGGTTCGGGCTGTGGGCGATCCACCGTGCTCGGCCCGAACCGGTGCTGCAGCGCAGCTCGGTTGGCCTGCCGACGCAACTCACCGGGCTGTTCGTCCTGCTCGGCGCTCTGATGGCCGCAGCGCTCGCGACGGGCACGGTGGTGACGGGCGCTGGACCACACGCCGGCGACGAGACCGCACGTCGATACGGCTTCGACATCTCCACGGTCGCCGAGATCCACAGTGTCACCGTCTGGGTGGCAGTCGCCGCGTTCCTCGTGCTCGTGATGACGCTGCGACGCGACCCGGCTCTGTACCGACGGCTGTCTCGCAACGTGTCGACGTGGATGTTCATTGCGGTGGTGCAGGGCGGTATCGGGTACCTGCAGTACTTCAACGACATTCCTGCTGCGCTCGTCGCTGCGCACGTCGCAGGCGCCACCGCACTGTGGGTCGTGACCGTGCAGTTCATCCAGGCTGCACTCGAACCAACAGCGTCGCGTGACACAGACGTTCACACGGTGGAAACACCAAGTGAACCGACGATTGCATCGTCACCCGTTGCCGGCGCCTAGAGTGGCGCCCCGATGCACTCGGGCACACGCTGGCGGTACACGCTCCTCCTCGCACTGCTTGCGACCGTGTTCGCCGCGCTCGCTGCATCGCCGGCCTCGGCGCAGGACTCCGATGGTGACTTCGGCCTGTTCGGGCAGCTGACGTACGAAGACCTCGAGACGGGCGACGACATCGCTGCAGTCGGCGTGACCATCGAGGTCGAAGGGGTGGGCGCTGCGGACACCGACGACAACGGCGAATTCCGAATTCCGGTTCCGGCATCGGGCGACTACATCACAGCGCTGGTCGTCGACACACTGCCGGAGGGTGTCAACCTCCGCAACCCCGATGCCAACCCGTTGACCGCCACCGTCAACGACCGCGATCGCCGCATCCTGTTTCCACTCGTGTTCGGCGAGGCCGAGGAATCGACTGCAGGTGCGATCTCGTTCCGGCGTGTTGCGCAGCTCACGGCCGAGGGCCTGAAACAGGGGTTGTACCTCGCCATGGCGGCGATCGGGCTGACGCTCATCTTCGGAACGACGGGTCTGGTCAACTTCGCCCAAGCGGAGCTCGTGACGTGGGGCATGCTGGCGACGTACTTCTTCAACTTCTACGGGCTGGCGGGGGTGATCGGGTTCCTTGCGCCGCTGCCGCCGCCGCTCGGCGGCGGGGTCAACCTCGCGTTCGCGGCAGTACTCGGCATGTTGTCCGGCGCTGCGCTCGGCTGGTTCCTCAACCGGTTCATCTTCCGAGGCGCCCGACGTGCGGGGGTGAGCCTCATCGCGCAGATGGTGATGACGATCGGCTTGTCGATCGTGCTCCGGTACCTGTTCGTCTACCTGTTCCGGGGTGCGCCACGCAGCTTCGGTGACTTCGCTGCACAGCGTGCGATCTCGCTGGGCCCGATCGAGTTGACGCCGAAGGACCTCATTGCCATGGGTCTCTCGGTACTGATCCTCATCGGGGTTGCGAGCTACCTCGAGATGACTCGGATGGGCAAGGCGATGCGGGCGGTCTCCGACAACCGCGACCTGGCCGAGTCCACCGGTATCGATGTCGAGCGGGTCATCTCGCTCGTGTGGATGTCCGGCGCAGCGCTCGCAGCGTTGAGCGGCGTGTTCTTCGGTCTCGACCAGGTCAAGTGGGACTTCGGTTTCCGCATCTTGTTGCTGATCTTCGCCTCGGTCACGCTCGGTGGACTGGGACGCCCGTACGGTGCGCTCGTGGGTGCACTCGTCGTCGGGCTGACGATCAACTTGTCGACGCTCTTCATCGACGCTGAGGTGAAGAACATGGTGGCGCTGTTGATGATGGCGCTGATCCTGATGTTCCGGCCGCAGGGGATCCTGGGCAAGGCGGAGAGGATCGGCTGATGGATTGGGGATTCATCCTCGAACGGACGTTTTCGACGATGTTCGGCATCGAAGTCATGGTCTTCGCCATGGCAGCGGTCGGGCTCAACGTGCAGTTCGGCTACGCCGGGCTGCTCAACTTCGGTCAGGTCGGGTTCATGGCGGCCGGCGCCTACGGCCTCGGCGTGTCGCTCAGCTACTTCCAGTGGAACTTCGCCGTCGGCATCCTGTTCGGGGTCGTGTACTCGATCGTCCTCGCACTCATTCTGGGTGTCCCCACACTCCGATTGCGGGCCGATTATCTGGCGATCGTGACGATCGCCGCGTCGGAAACCATCCGGCTGTTCGTCCGGTGGCGCAAGATGAAGGAGATCACCGGCGCCTCGGAAGGCATCGGGGGCTTCGCCGACCCGTTCTACGACGTCGCGATCAACCCGTTCAATCCCGGCCAGCGGTACGACTTCGGACCCTTCTCGTATCTCGGTCGCGACCTCTGGGTGCTCACCGTCGGATGGATCCTCTTGATCGTGATCGTGCTGTTGATCAAGCGTCTGATGTCGTCGCCGTGGGGGCGGGCGCTGAAGGCGATCCGCGAGGACGAGGACGCCGCTCGAGCGCTCGGCAAGAACGCCTACATGTACAAGCTGCAGGCCCTCATGCTCGGCGGTGTCATCGCGGGGTTCGCCGGCATGCTGCAGGTCATCCAGAAGGGGTCGATCCAGCCCGACACGTTCAACCCGGTGATCACCTTCACGATCTGGGCGATCCTGATCCTGGGCGGGCCCGGTCGCACGTGGTCACCGATCATCGGGTCGATGATCTACTGGACGCTGATCTCGTTCCTCGAGAACGTGTTGCGCGGACTGCCAGATGGCCCCGCAGACACCCTCGAGGACACGATCCAGCTGAGCGATTTCAACATCAGCCAGGTGCGCTTCATCCTGGTCGGCCTCGGCCTGTTGCTGCTCGCGCGCTATCGGCCCCAAGGCATCTTCGGTTCCCGAGAGGAGATGGCCCTCGATGACCGCTGACGAATCGATTCACAACCCGGTGGCAGGGGTCTTCGATGACGTCGCACCCGTTGCGGGTTCGGCCAAGCCTGACCCGATCCTGGTCGCCGACGAAGTCGTCCGACGTTTCGGCGGCCTCACTGCAGTGAGCGTCGACCATCTGGAGATCCAACGTGGTGCGATCACCGCGCTGATCGGCCCGAATGGCGCCGGCAAGACGACGTTCTTCAACCTGTTGACGAGCTTCGACAAGCAGGACGCCGGCCGCATCGTGTTCGACGGCAACGACATCTCCGACATTCAGCCCTACAAGCTGGCCAACCGCGGCATGGTGCGGACGTTCCAGCTGACCAAGGCGCTGTCACGGATGACGGTGATCGACAACATGAAGCTCGGCGCCACCGGCCAGGTCGGCGAGAGTTTCTGGAAGGCACTGCTGCCGGTGTGGGGGGCACAGGAGTCCGAGATCGAGGCCCGTGCGGATGCGTTGCTCGATCGATTCAACCTGACCCACATGCGTGACGAGTTCGCCGGCACGATGTCCGGGGGGCAGCGCAAGCTCGTCGAGATGGCTCGGGCGCTGATGACCGAGCCGAAGCTGGTGATGCTCGATGAGCCGATGGCCGGTGTGAATCCGGCGTTGACGCAATCGCTGCTGGGCCATGTCAAGGGTCTTCGCGCCGAGGGGCGGACGGTGATCTTCGTCGAGCACGACATGGACGTCGTGCGCGACATCTCCGACTGGGTGGTGGTGATGGCAGAAGGCCAGATCATCGCCGAGGGGACCCCCGACGACATCGGGGCGAACCAGGAAGTGATCGACGCCTATCTGGGCGCCCACACCGACAGCGACTACTTCGACGAGATCGGCGACGAGGTCGCCGCCGAGGCCGAGCGGCTCGGGGGTGCGACGACATGAGCAACGAGTATCTCGTCCACGTCGACAACGTGCGCGCCGGCTACGTCCCAGGTGTCGACATCCTGAACGGTTGCTCGTTGGAGCTCCGCGAGGGCGAACTCCTCGGCATCATCGGGCCGAACGGGGCCGGGAAGTCGACCCTGCTCAAGGCGTTGTTCGGTCTGCTGTCGATCCGTGAGGGTTCGGTGACGTACCGGGGCGAGGACATCTCGTCGGCGTCGGCCCATGAACTCGTGGAGAAGGGGATCGGTTACGTCCCCCAGCGCGACAACGTCTTTCCGTCGCTGACGATCGAGGAGAATCTCGAGATGGGGGCGTTCCTGCGTCCCAAGCAGGTGAAGGAGCGCATCGACTACGTCGTCGAGCTGTTTCCACGCCTCGGAGAACGGCTGGGTCAACGTGCAGGGTCGCTCTCGGGCGGTGAACGACAGATGCTGGCCATGGGGCGGGCGCTGATGATGAAACCGTCGGTGATCCTGCTCGACGAGCCGTCCGCCGGTCTCTCTCCTGTCCTGCAGGATCAGGTGTTCCTACGGACCCGTGAGATCAATCAGGCCGGGGTCTCGGTCGTCATGGTCGAGCAGAACGCTCGCCGATGCCTCCAGATCTGCCACCGCGGCTATGTCCTCGATCAGGGGACGAACGCGTACACCGACACGGGTCGGAACCTGCTGAACGACCCGAAGGTGATCGAGTTGTACCTCGGCACCCTCGCCGGCGGCGACTGAGTCGACTCCGGACGCGGAAGAGCCCGCCACCTCTCGGCGACGGGCTCTTCGTTGTTCAGGTGTTCGTGTTCAGGTGTTCAGCTGGCGAAGACGTAGACGTCAGCGCCTTCCAGCGGACCTTCGGGTCCGTAGAGGGCGATGCGGTAGCTCGCAGCTGCGGGCTCGCCTGCCTCGACGAACTCGTACGGGCCACCGAGGCCGTCGTAGTCGATGTCGGTGCCGGCGTCGACGAGTGCGATGCACTCCTCGAAGGTGAGGCACTTCTCGCCGTCGGCGGTGACGCCGTTGATCTCCGCGGCGACTGCCGAAGGATCGTCACTGCCGGCGATCGCTGCTGCGAGTGCCGTGATGACGATCGAGTCGTAGGTCTCCGCGCCGTAGGCGTACACGCCACCCATGTCACCTTCCGCGTCGAGGCGGTCGGTGAAGTCGGTGATCGACGCAAGGTCGACCGACGGGGTCGTGAACTTCATGCCTTCGAGAATGGACGGATCCGACATCTCGCTCTCGACGCCGAGGTTGCCGTCGACGCCGTAGACAGCGACATCGGCCGGGCCGACGCCACGCTCGTTCATCGTGGTGAGGATGTTGGCGCTCTCGGCGAAGCCGATCACGAGGATCGCATCGGATCCGGCCTCGACGAGCGAGTCGATCTCGGCGTCATAGCTCTCGGTGTCGACCGCGTAGGCGAGGAACTCGTCCACGGTGCCACCGCTGCTCGTGAAGTTCTCCTGGAACGCCTCGGCCAGGCCAACGCCGTAGCTCTCCTGACGGTAGATGACCGATACCGTCTCTGCGCCGTCTTCGAGGATCAGGTTCGAGAGGACCCGAGCCTGCAGGATGTCGGACGGGGCGGTACGGAAGTACAGGCCGTTGTCGTCGTAGGTGGTGAAGTCCGCCGAGGTGTTGGCCGGGCTGAACTGGATGACGCACGAGCCCGTGATCTTGTCGATCACGGTCTTCGACACCGCCGACGACGCTGCGCCGACGACGACGTCGGAACCGGCTGCGAGCAGACGGTCGACTTCGAGGTTCGCAGTGTCGGTGGTCGTGTCGCCCGAGTCGCCCTGTTCGAGGACGACGTCGGCACCGAGGACGCCACCAGCGGCGTTGATGTCCTGGACGGCCAGGTCGGCGCCGGCGATCTCGGGCGGGCCGAGGAACGCAAGGTCGCCGGTGACCGGCAGGATCGTGCCGACGGTGAGGACACCGTCGGTCTCACAGCTGCCGTCGAGCTCGCCGCCGTCGCTGCCGGCGTCGGTGGACTCGGTTGCATCGGTGGTCTCGGTTGCGTCGGTCGATGCCGCACCTTCGTCGGAACTGTCGTCATCGCTACCGCATGCTGCAGCAACGAGCGTCAGACCGACCAGGAGCGCGCCGACACGCTTTACGCGTGAGGTTCTCATGTGTTGTTTCTCCCCCTTGTTTGGATACGGGCGGGATTGCCCGTATTTCAAGGTGCCGAAATTGTACGCATCGTGGCCCATGATTGCGAGGCACTACGTTTCGGGACCGTGAATCCTGCGCCTGACTCCGATGCGTCCCCCGACCACACCGCCGAGGTGTTGTACGAGGTCGTCGACCACATCGCCACGCTGACATTGAACGCTCCCGAGCGGATGAACACGATCTCAGCGGTGATGCTGACCGAGATCAGCGAGCTGCTCCTCCGCGCCGACCACGACCCCGACGTCCGTTGCATCGTGCTGACGGGCACCGGCCGGGCGTTCTGCGCCGGGCTCGATCTCCAAGCGCAGATGGCCGGCCCGAAAGGCGGACTCGGGAATCTCGGGGGCGGCGATGCGACGTTCAGCGGCGAGTTCGACCTTCGAAGCGCACCCCCGGTGGTCTTGCACAACCTCGACACGCCGACGATCTGCGCACTCAACGGTGGTTCGGCCGGATACGGGCTCGATCTCGCTCTCGGGTGTGACATGCGCGTTGCGGTGGAGACCGCCAAGCTCAACCCAGGCTTCGCCAAGCGGGGAATCGTTCCCGAGAGCGGTGGAACCTGGCTGTTGCCTCGCATGGTCGGCTTCGCCAAGGCCGCAGAGATCGCCTTCACCGGCCGAACGCTCACCGCCGACGAGGCACACGAGCTCGGTCTGGTGAACCATGTGTTCGCAGCCGACGAGTTCGCCGAACGGACGACTGCCCTGGCCGCCGAGATCGCCGCCAACGCGCCGTTGGCGGTTCGTGCGATCAAGCGCATGATGCGCGCCGCCGAGACCGAGACCTTCGAGCAGAACGTCCATCACGTGTTCCTGCAGCTGCTGCCGCTGCTTCGGACCCACGACTTCTCCGAAGGCGTTGCTGCGTTCATGGAGAAGCGAGACCCCGAGTTCCACGGACGGTGAGTTCGTCACCTCCGACGCCGGGAGCCCAGCGCGGCGAGCCGATCGGGCTGCTCGAGGGACTGGCGACGACCCGGGCGATCCGTCGGTACACAGACGAACCGATTCCCGACGACGACCTGGCAACCATCTTGTGGCATGCAGGGCGCGCCCCATCGGGCTCGAATCGTCAACCGTTTCGGTTCCTGGTGCTTCGAGACGGCCCGAACGCCGCCGAGGCCAAGGCGTTGCTGGGCAATGCATTTCGCGAGGGATGGAACGCGAAGCGCGAGCACGACGGATATCGCCCGTCCCGCTTCGCCGATTCCATGCAGCGGTACGTCGACCGCTTCGAGCAGACACCTGTGGTGGTGCTGGTCTGCCTCGACCGGTACCGCAGCCCGTCACCCTACGAGGGCGCTTCGGTGTACCCCGCGTGCCAGAACCTGCTGCTCGCCGCACGAGCTCTCGGCTACGGCGGCGCACTCACGATGTGGCACCTCGGAGTCGAGGCCGACCTCCGTCAGGCGCTGGACATCCCCGACCACGTTGCGCTCTCGGCCTGCATCACGCTCGGCGTCCCAGAGGGCAAGCACGGTCCGGTGAAACGCAAACCCGTCGCCGAGGTGACGTTCGACGACCGGTGGGGCCAGACCCCGAGCTGGATCGGCGACGACATCGTGGGCGACCAGCAGTAGCGTCGGCGTCGTGCCCTTCGTCGCCGGCGTCGACTCGTCCACCCAGTCCACCAAGGTCGAGATCCGAGATCTCGCAAGCGGTCACGTCGTCGGTACGGGGTCGGCGCCGCACGCTGCGGTGACACCGCCGATCAGCGAACAGGACCCTGCGTCGTGGTGGGATGCGCTGCAGGCCGCATGGGGGCAGGCGGTTGCATCGGTGCCGGGCGGAGCAGCAGAAGTGTCCGCCATCAGTGTTGCCGGCCAGCAGCACGGCATGGTCGCATTGGACGCTCGAGATCGACCCGTGCACCCGGCCAAGTTGTGGAACGACACCGAATCGGCCGCCGATGCCGGGTGGCTGCTCGGCCAGTTGGCCAACCGGGATGCCGACGGCAACCGAACCGACGACGGGACCGAGGCGTGGGCCGCAGCCGTCGGCAGCGTCCCGGTGGCAGCGTTCACGGCAACGAAGCTGTCGTGGCTGCACCGAACGAATCCTGACGCCTGGAACTCGATGGCTCGGGTCCTGCTGCCTCACGACTACGTGACGCACCGGATGACGGGGGAGTACACCACCGACCGCGGTGACGCATCGGGCACCGGATACTGGTCCCCGGCGACGGGGGAGTACCGATGGGACCTGCTGGCCGCGATCGACGGCGACCGCGACTGGACCGACGCGGTACCCACAGTGCTCGCACCGCTCGATGTGGCGGGCGACTGGAACGGCATCATGGTCGCCTCGGGTACCGGTGACAACATGGCTGCCGCACTCGGCCTGGGGCTTGCACCCGGTGATGCAGCGTTGTCGATCGGGACCTCCGGCACAGCGTTCGCGGTGTCCGAGGCCCCCACCGCCGACCCCTCCGGCGCGGTCGCAGGTTTCGCTGACGCGACAGGACACTTCCTGCCGCTGGTGTGCACTTCCAATGCCGCCAAGGTGCTCGACGCGGTCGCTCGGCTGCTCGGAGTCGATCACGACGAGTTCGACCGACTGGCGCTCGCTGCGGTCGGTCAGTCGGGTCTGCCGGTGCTGCTGCCGTACTTCGACGGCGAACGAACTCCGAACCGGCCTGACGCGACAGGTCTGCTCGGTGGCCTGCGCAGTGACGTGACCCGCGAGCAGTTCGCTCTCGCAACGATCAACGGGGTGGCCTGCGGCCTGCTCGATGCGCTCGATGCCTTGCGGAGATTCGCTCCGGTGACGGGTCGGGTGGTGTTGACCGGCGGGGGAGCACGATCGACGGCCCTCCGGTCGGTGATCGCCGGCCTGCTCGACCAGCCACTGACTGCAGCCGGGGTCGACCAGGCGGTCGCTGCCGGCGCGGCGGTCCAGGCAGCCGCGGTCGCAGGTGGCGACGATCATGGCACCGTGCAACGTCGCTGGGGGCTCGATTCCGGAAGTGGCGGCAGCATCGAACCGGTCGACTCCGGCGATCTCCGGGCCCGCTACGCCGAGCTGCGCGACGCCGGCCGCTGATGTCTGCGCCCGACCCGCTCGCCGAGTTGGGCCTCGAGGCTGGGGCGACCCCGGACGACATCCGCTCGGCTCGACGCCGACTGGCCAAGGCGCACCACCCCGACCGAGGCGGCGATGCCGAGTACATGCAGACGATCAACGAAGCGGCCGACGCCGCGCTGCTCTCCGCCGAAGCGGAGCCCGAGTCTGTGGGGGACGTTGCACCCGAAGCTGACGACGGCCGAGCTGACGACGGTCAAGCTTCCCGGCTCAGAACGGTCATGTCTCGGGCTACGCGAGCGACGTGCCGTCGTTCACCGTCGAAGCACTTCCGGTCGAGACGTTCGAAGCGATGCTCGTGGTTGCGTCGTGGCTCGGAGAGGTGCTCGACGACGACCCGCCCTACCGGCTCGAGACCTACCTGGACGAGCCGCTCGACTGCTGGTGTCGCCTCGACGTCGTACCCGATGCCGGCGCGTCGACAGTGAGCCTCACCGTGGGCGGCGTCGACGGCGTCCCGGCCCCCGACGTGCTCACGGTGCGTGACGCCTGGGTCAGCAACCTCAACGCGGTCGACTGGCCCGACATGTGACGTCTGGTGTCTGACACCAAGCGTCACACGGGGCGTGGGGCGGCGGCTTTGGTGAGGCGGTCCCGGATGGCGTGGCCCAGGCCGTGCGCAGGCGGGAGAACAGCGATGAGCGTTCCGACACCCCGATCGTCGGCGTCGCGCAGGATCGCATACAGCTCCCTGGCGTACGCCACGAGGTCGTCGGTCAGGTCGAGCACCTCGGCCCCGATCGTGCCGGCACGCAGCGCGGCGGCATCGTCGGCGGAGTCGACGAGCCGGACCGCGCAACGCGGCGCATAGTGCGAGGCGAGCATCCCACTTGCCCGGCTCGGGCCGGACGCGTCGGCGACGACATCGCAGAGGAGCCGTTCCACGTCCTCCACCGGAATCCCCCCGGCGCGGAGCAGCTGCGGCGGCGAACTCGCACAGTCGACGATCGTGCTCTCGACGCCGATGGGGCACGGCCCTCCGTCGAGGATGACGTCACGGCGGGGGTCGAGGCGTGCTCCGATGTCGCTCAGGACGTGGTGGGCAGTGGTGGGGCTCACGGCACCGAACCGATTCGCCGACGGTGCTGCCAAGGCCACACCGCAGCGTTCGAGCAGTTGCAGGGCAACCGGGTGTGCCGGCACCCGCAGGCCGACGGTGTTGCGTCCACCGGTGACTTCGTCGATGACGCCGGCCGCTCGGGGCACAATCAGCGTGAGCGGTCCCGGCCATGCCGCCTCGGCAAGCGTCGCCGTGGTCGCGGAGACCTCGCCGGCCCAGTCGGCAAGTGCGTCGATCGACTTCAGGTGCACGATCAGTGGGTGATCCGCCGGGCGCCCCTTCACGTCGAAGATTCGCGCCACTGCGGCCGGGTTGGTTGCGTCGGCTGCCAGGCCGTACACCGTCTCGGTCGGGATCGCCACCAGACCGCCGGCCACGATGGCCGCCGCGGCCCGTTCCACGTCGTCGGTGACGAGATCGTCAGGTGTCATCGTTGCAGGGTCAGATGGCGTCGAGAAATTCCAGGGCGGCGTCGAAGAACCCGAACGACTCGGTGGTGGCGAAGTGATCGACGTTGCGCAGCGTTTCGCATCGCCCATTCGGGAATGCGGCGGCGAGCTCGTCTCCGGGGTGGACGAAATCGCGGTCGCCCACCACCACGAGCACCGGGCAGGTGACCGTGGCACACCCCGCCGGAGTGATCGCAGCGGACTCCGGCCGCTTCATGACCGCCGTGAGCGCTTCGAGATCGTTGCCCGGCTGGCTGGCGTACTGGGTGAACAACCGCACGGTGTTCTCGAGATCTGACGGATCTCCGCCGCCGGCGACCAACTCGAGGCCGGCAACGATGGCCTTGGTGCCCTCGTCGGTGCGGTCGAAGATGTTCTTGCCGATCCCTGCGAGGACGATGCGGTTGAACCGGTGGGGTTGGGCGATTGCCAGGCGGAGCAGTGTCATGGCTCCGAGCGAGAAGCCGATCGCATCGACCGGTGCTTCCGGAAGGGCGTCGACCACTCGTTCGGTCAGATCCGTGTAGGCCTCGGCATCGTGCGGTTTGGGTGCGCTGCCGTGCCCGAGCAGGTCGACGCCGACGACATCGAGGCCGGCGTCCTCGAGGAGCGCGGTGAATCCGCTGCGCTGCCAAGTGGTCTCGAACGAGCCGCCCCACCCGTGTACGAGGACGACAGGTGCAGCGGGTGAAGTGGTCATGGACGCGCAAGGCTACGCCCTAACCTGTGCTCGCTTGTCAAGCGAGTGTGGGCGTCGCTCCCGGCGTCCGCACCAGGAGGAACCACATGCGCATGCTTCACCCCGATCCCGGCTTCGATCTCACCTACAGCGACGTGTTCATGGTGCCGAGCCTGTCGGATGTTCCTTCGAGGATGAGCGTCGACCTGCGAACGCCGGACGGGATCGGGACGACCATTCCCCTGGTGGTGTCGAACATGACGGCAGTGGCGGGCCGACGCATGGCCGAGACCGTGGCGCGGCGCGGCGGCATCGCGATTCTTGCCGCAAGACATACCCGTCGATGTCGTCGGTCGGGTGATCGACTACGTGAAGCGTTGTCACACCGTGTTCGAGACCCCGATCACGTTGGGGCGCGATGCGACCATCGCCGACGCGCTGTCGCTGATCCACAAGCGCGCACACGGGGCCGTGGTCGTGATGGACGATGGCGTGCCGGTCGGCGTGTTCACCGAACGCGATGGTGACGGGTTCGACCGGTTCACCCAGCTCGAGAACGTGATGAGTTCGAGCCTGCACATCGTGAGCCCCGACATCGAGCCGGCCGATGCGTTCGATCATCTGGAGGAGAACCGTCTGCGGGTCGCTCCGGTGGTCGACGACGGACGGCTGCTCGGCGTGATCACCCGCGAGGGGGCCCTTCGATCGACGATCTACCAACCGGCTGTCGACGCCGAGGGGCGGCTGATGGTCGGCGTGGCCGTCGGGATCAACGGTGATCCGGCCGCCCGTGCGAGCGAGCTGGTCGGACACGGAGTCGACGTCCTGGTCATCGACACCGCCCACGGTCACCAGACGCGCACCCTGCACGCGGTCGAGTCGGTACGCGACGTTCTGCCCGACGCCAAGATCGTCGCCGGCAACGTCGTCACCGCTGACGGCACCCGTCAGCTGATCGAAGCGGGTGCCGACGTCGTGAAAGTGGGCGTGGGTCCAGGGGCGATGTGCACCACCCGGATGATGACCGGTGTCGGGCGCCCGCAGTTCTCGGCCGTCGTCGAGTGCGCCGACGAGGCCAGGCGCCTCGACCGACACATCTGGGCCGACGGTGGTGTGCGATTCCCACGCGACGTCGCCCTCGCCCTGGCGGGCGGAGCGGCGAGCGTCATGTTCGGGTCGTGGCTGGCCGGAACCCACGAGTCGGCTGCGGACACCCTGCGTGATCCGGACGGCCGCCTCTACAAGGAGAGCTTCGGGATGGCGTCGAATCGTGCCGTGAAGCACCGGACGCAGGGCGATCACGGGTTCGAGCGAGCACGCAAGGAGCTGTTCGAGGAAGGCATCAGCACCTCGAGGATGTATCTCGACCCGGAGCGACCGAGCGTCGAGGACATCATCGACCAGATCGTTGCGGGGCTACGGTCATCGTGCACCTATGCGGGTGCCGATTCGATTCTCGAGTTCCATGCCCGGGCGGTCGTGGGCGTGCAGAGCACGGCGGGCTACGACGAAGGGCGGCCGTTGGGGGTGTCCTGGTGAGCAGTGAACCGAACGGTGTGCCGGTGATCGTCGCCATCGACGGACCAGCCGGCGCAGGCAAGAGCACCGTCGGACGTGCGGTCGCCGAGCGGCTCGGTTTGCAGTATCTCGACACCGGTGCGATGTATCGAGCGGTGACCTTCGCCGCCCTTCGCCGGGGCATCGACCCGACCGAGGAGGCCGATGTGGCTGCGCTCGCAGGCACGGTTCAGATGGCGATCGACGATGTCGTCGGTCGTCGTCGACGGCGTCGACGCCACCGTCGAGATCCGAGGGCCGTGAGGTCACTGCGGCCGTGAGCGCCGTTGCCTCCAACGGGCAGGTGCGATCAGAGCTCGTGAGGCGTCAGCGAGAGTGGGTCGTGGAGCATGCCGGCGGTGTCGTGGAAGGTCGGGACATCGGCTCTGTGGTGTTTCCGGATGCCACGCTGAAGCTGTTCGTCACGGCGTCGCCTCGCGTCCGTGCGCAACGTCGCGTCGCCGAGATCGGGGGAGACGTGGCCGAGGTCGAGGCCTCGATCATCGAGCGTGACCGCAAGGATTCGACGCGAAGCGAGAGTCCGCTCACCGAGACCGACGACGCCGTCGTCGTCGACACCACCGGGATGTCGATCGAGGACGTGGTGGATCACATCCTGGGGCTGATGCCCACATGACGAAACCGAAGACCTACCTCGCCTCGCATTCGCGGGCGAGCATGATCACCTATCGAGTCGTCCGCTCGTTGGTGTGCTGGCTCACGCAGGCGATCACTCGCTTGCACATCGACGGCCGAGAACACCTCCCGCCGACCGGCGCCTACGTGTTGGCCCCGGTGCACCGCAGCTACATCGACAGCCCGATCGTGGCGTGTGTGAGCACGCGACGCATCCGATTCATGGGCAAGCAGGAGATGTGGAAGTACCCGCGTCTCGGGTGGTTCTTCTCGGCGCTCGGCGCCTTTCCGGTCAATCGTGGGTCCGCAGACCGCGAAGCGCTGTCGCGTTGCATCGCCGTACTCGACGGGGGCGAGCCGCTGGTCCTGTTTCCCGAGGGTGAGCGCAAGGATGGGCCCCGGGTACATCCGCTGTTCGATGGCGCTGCATTCGTAGCTGCCCGCGCCGGTGTTCCGATCATTCCGGTTGGCATCGGAGGTTCGGCCCGAGCGATGCCTCGCCATGCGAAGATGATCCACCCGAAGAAGGTGCACGTCGTGATCGGACCTCCGATCACCGTCGAGGTCGGCCCGACCGGTCGAGCACCGCGGCGAGCCATCACCGAAGCTTCACAGCGCCTGTCAGTCGAGCTGCAGGAGCTCTTCGACCTCGCCGAAGCTCCGCGTCGGCTCAGCCGGCTCGATCAGGGGTGTTCAGGTCAGCGGATCGTCGAGCTCGGTGGGGAGCGATCGGTAGGTGCGTCGGGCTCGACGCAGCGTCACCATGTCTCGCAGACCCCAGTAGGTGACGAGCTTGAAGGCTTCGATCACGATCCCACGGTGCATCTTCGACGTTCCTGCCACCCGGTCGCGAAAGGCGATCGGCACCTCGACCACGCTCAGTCCGGCCTGGACGACCCGGTAGGTCATCTCCACCTGGAAGCCGTAGCCATCGGCCTGCACGCCGTCGATCCCGATCGTGCGCAACGTGTCTGCTCGATACACGCGATATCCGGACGTGGCGTCGTTGAGGGCCAGGCCGAGCACGAGGCCGGCATAGCGGTTGCCCCAGCGTGAGAGCCAGGTGCGACGGCGGGGCCAGCCGATCACCGAGCCGCCGGGTATGTAGCGCGAACCGATGACGAGGGAGATCTCGCGCTCGGCGAGGTCGAGCATCATCGGCAGGTCGGCGGGATCGTGCGAGAGGTCGGCGTCGATCTCGACCAGTGCGTCGTAGCCCTCGTCGAGACCGATGGCGAACGCATGCAGATAGGCATCGCCGAGGCCTCGCTTCTCCTCGCGCGTCTCGAGCCGAACCTGGCCGTCAGCGGCGGCGATCTCGGTGACGAGCTTGCGCGTGTCGTCGGTCGACGTGTCGTCGATCACGAGCACGTCCGCCGCCGGTGCGGCGTCGCGGATGCGTTCGATCACGCTGGCGATGTTCGCCTCCTCGTTGTGAGTCGGCACGATGATGAGTGTGCGCACGAGCAGCGGACCCTAGTTCGCCCGCTTCGGGCCGGTGGGCATGATCGCCGTCGTGGTCACCGCAGCGACGCAGAGCCACACGAGTGGGGCGGTCCACGTGAAGCGACTCGGCCAGTCAGGTCCTGGCGGATAGTCGTAACGCCACTCGATCGCGATGATCGCACCAGCGACCACCGATCCGGCGACGAGCACGAGCACCAGTGGTACCCACGGGCGCAGCGGTGCGAGCAGGAGCACCAGCAGCGCTCCGAGGGCGGGAATCGGCCCGGCCAGGAAGGCAACACCGACGAGCCAGATCACCGCCAGTGCCCAGCTGCGGCGCCATGGTGGCTCTGGGTCACTCGATGCGGCCACAGAGGCAGCGTCGGCGGCCTGGATCGAGGCAGGGAGCTCGTCGCGCCGGGTGCGCAGCAGCAGTCCCACCACGGCGAGGCCCGCGATGAGCGAGAACCACAGTGCGATGGTCACGGTGCGCTGCGGTGTCCAGGTCAGGACCACATCTCGCGCCTCACCGGACGCCGGGAGCAGCCAGCCGTTCGCGTAGCCGTCGATCAGGATCGGACTGCCGATCGACTCGCCGTCGACGCTGGCCGTCCAGCCGGCGTTCCAGCTCTGTGCGAGTACGAGCCACGAATCCGACTCGGACGGATCGACCGTGATCTCCAGGCGGGTGTCGCTCACCGCATCTGTCGTCACCTCAGGCCCAGGTGCCACGGCCGCCGAGGGGGCCGAGGGCGGCGCGTCGAGCACGATTCGGTCGACGTCGAAGCCGGTGGCTGCGCCCGGTGCTGCCCGAAGCTGATGGATGCCGTCGGCGAGTTCGACCGGTTCGCATCCTTCGAGTGCAAGCTCACGCCGGTTGATCGCATCGCCCATCTGTCCGACGAGGCGCACCGGGACGGCTGCCCCATCGACGGTGAGCAGGTCGGACCGACAGGAGCGGTCGAGCTCGGCATCGCGGTCGAACGTGATGGCCGGTTGGCCGTCGAAGTGCAGTTCGCTGATCCCGAGCGGCAGCACGTTCGGCAGCCTCGAGAAGTACTCGAGGCTCGTTCGCTCATCGACACCTGACACGGTGATCGTCGACGTCGTGGCCTGGTACCCGTCGATGGGCAGCCGCACCGACGAGACACCATCGATGGGAGCGCTCGGGGGCACCGGGAGCACGATCGGTCCGCCGTCGTCGCCGATCAGGGTGATCTCGGCCGGCGCCGAGTGCAACCCGTCGTCGAGCCAGGAGAGCGTGAGTACGTCGGCATCCACCGGCTCGGGATGGTCGATGGTGACCGACGCTCCCAGCACGTCGTTGAACGGTGTCTGCCAGACGGTGTCGGGGTCGTCGTCGAAGGCCGAGGCACCTCGCGAGCTCGGACTGCCGCGGAGGCGCCGATCGGCGACGACCAGAGCTTCGTCGTCGAAGATCTGTGCCAGCGACGCCTCGCTGGCCTCGGCCGACAGTCTCGATTCACCCGTGACTGCGAACGAGCGTTGGCCTTCGACGGTGAACTCTCGGACGAGTGTGGTCTCGGCGGGACTCTCGTTCGGTGTGGCCGGATCGATCCGCTGTCGAGTGAACAGATACGACAGGCGCTGCTCCGTCCGCTCGGTTTCGTCGCCGATCTCGAACGCGTCCAGGCTCGGGACCCGCACGATGCGGTCGTCGCGGACGCCCGGAATCGTCACCTCTGCCAGGCCGACGCCCGGCCAAGCCGTGTAGTCGGCGATCTTGCCGATGTTGTCGCGGCAGCACCTCGAAGCGCAGTGTTCGGAACGAGTCGGCCGGCAGCTCGACCGTCTGGCCGGGCACGCTGCGAGATTCCTCGCCGAGCATCACGTCGAACGAGGTCTCGCTGTCGAGGCCCGCATCGAGCGTGATCCGGCCCTCGACGATGAAGCGGTTGGTGGCGCCGGTGATCGGCTGGAGGATTTCGATCGTCGGTGTCGTGACACGTTCGACCAGGTCGACCTCCCACACCAGACCGCTCGTCGGGCCGAATGCGCCTGCACGCCACGCGGTGGCAGGATCGCCGTCGATGGCGAAATGGGGCGCATCGCCGGTGGTGAATGCCACCCGGTTGCCGTAGTAGCTCGCACGGACGTCGGCGACGTCACCGGCATGGACCGCAACCGTCTGGCGAGGGTTTCCGGACTCGTCGTTCTCGGGCCGGAAGACGTCGAGCTGCTGGTTGCCGGGGTCGTCATCGAGCGTCATCGACCCGTCCACGGTCTCGAGTGCGCCGAGGTTCGAGCTGATGGTCGACCAGTGACGTGCCTGACGGCGGTTGGTGTCGGTGACGATCCACCAGGGCTCCGACCCCAGCACCGCCGGATCGAACTCGCCGCTCGCCTCCAGATCGTCGAGCGTCGCAGCGAACAGCACCGGGCGATCCGGGTCGAGCAGCCCGGCCCCGGCCAGATCGACGATGCCTTCTGCACTGCCCGCCATCACCGCTGGTGAATCTGCCGACTGGGACCTCACCACGGCTCACCGGTCCCGAGGTCGAACGCCGCCACAGCCGGGAAGGTGTCGACCCGGTCGACGGCGGCGAGCGTCCGTTCGTCGATCAGCGGGATCTCGGTCTCGTCGGCGACGATCGGTCCGGCGTAGGAGGGCGGACCGAGCTCACCGGTCAGCGACGGCCACAAGGTCCCGGGCCGGGCGAGGAGATAGCGCTCGTGTTCGAGGTCGTTGCGGGTGGCGACGGTGTCGACACCGAGCAGGCCGGCGATCGGGGCGAGCGTCTCCGGCTCGTACCAGCCCTCGGGGAGGCGCCGCTCGAACGCGTTGAGCAGATCGGCGGTGGCGACGCCGCCCTGGAGCACGAGGTCCCGTGCCAGATACGGCCGGTCGAGAATGCCCGGCAGGACGGCGTCGACGGTGCCGCCCCACCGATAGTTGCCGAAGTCGGCTGCGGGGATCTCCCACACGCGTCCGCGTGCTGTCCTCGCGTTCGGTTGCGTCGAGCCACTCCGCGTACTCGGTGACGTAGGCGGGCAGGTCCTCGTCGCGCTGCAGCGACGACGACAACGAGTCGAACGTGAACCACGGGAAGAACTGCACCGCGAGCAGCGCAAGCATCCCGATCGGGGCTGCAAGACCTAGCTGCCAGGCACCTGGCGCCGGCGCCGACCCGGAGGTTCTCGCACCGATTGCCCGACGCAACCATTCGGTGCTGGCCGCCACACCGAACGCCAGTGCCAGGATCACCAGGGGAGCAGCGCGCGGGGTCGAACGCAACGCCAGCCCGGCGGTCGTGTCCGAGGCGAACCAGTTGAACAGCCGACCGTACGGCGTCGAGTTGTCGAGCGGCGCTGCGCCAACCGCAACCGCGAGGCCGACCACCAACAGCACGGCCATCGTGGCGCGCCCGGTGAAGCGGGTGAGGAAGCCGAGCAACGCGATCCCGGCCACGATGAATCCGACCGCCATCACCATCGGCCGAATCGAAGTATGGCCCGGCCGGCTCGACCCAGGGATCGAGCCGGTCACCTCCGTAGAGCAACCAGTAGCCCAGCCCTCTGATGATCTCGGCGGGCGTGCTCGCGCCGGCGACCGACTCGTAGGTCTCGGTGTATCGCAGAATGGGGATGCCGTACGTTCCCTGTACCCGCAGCGCGACGATCCACCACACCGACACCAGCGCCGACAGCACCCCGATCTTCGCTGCGGCTCGGACAGCATCGCCGAGCGCCACACGCCGTGAGACGACGTCGGTGATCAGCCAGATCACCGGGCCGAGGCCGGCGAGGACCAACGACGTCGCATTCACCGACCCGACCAGCGCAACGATCACCGCGAACTGGGCGGCCGGCTTCCAGGATCGGGTGCGCGCGGCCTTCGCTGCCAGCAGGACCATCCAGGGCAGGGCCGCCCACGGTGCGAGGATGATCGACAGTCGAGCGAGATACGACAGGACGTAGGGGCTGAAGCCGTAGGCGAACCCGACGACGAGCGCCCCGGCTGCGCTCCAACCGAGCCATCGGGCGAGGCGGTACGCACCGAAGGCCGCTGCGAACACGATCGTGCCCCAGAGCAGCCGCTGGGTGAACCAGTCGGGACTGCCGATGGCGTCCATCAGCCAGTAGTAGGGGCCGAGCGGGAACAGATACCCGATGTTCTGGTGCGGCACCGTGCCGGCACCCACACTCGGGTCCCACATCGAGGTCGCTTGGGCGAGGAGTGCGGACGGGTCGATCGTGAGATACGACTTGGTGTCGGCGCTGACCCGGCCGACGTCGGTCAACAGGATCGGCACGTACGCGCACAACGCCAGCAGCGCTGCAGCGAGCGCGGTCGGGGTACTTCGAGGCTCGCTCGATCATCGCTCGGACGGGCCCGGACATCGTCGGCAAACGTACAGGTTCAGCTCGGCTCGCTCGCAGCGTCCGGCGCGAACATGGCGCCGACGGCGATCGAGACGATGGCGAACACGGCCAACCCGTTGAGCTGATCGACCGAAAGTGTCCAGCCGGCGTTCGGGAACGGGCGATCGTTCCGCGACGATCCAGAGCACCGAAACCGCAACCGCCACCGCGCACAGCACCCCGGTGAGCTCCACAAGAGCCGTCCGGGGCCCGTCATCGCGTCGACTGCCGCGACCAGTACGGCGGCCGGCACCAGCGACACCGCACCCCACATCGGTGAGATCAGCAACGCACTGGCCACGACGAGCGCGAGCGCCGACACCCGCGTCCTCGCGTCGACGGTGCGCTCCAGGTGCGGCCCAACCGAGGGCCGCGCGGGCGATCGACGGCCGGTCGCACCGCAACCGATGCGATCAGCAGGCACAGCAGCGCCGCAAGCCCCGAGACGAACAACCCGATGGTGACCGGTGTCTGGGCCGTCCACCGGAAGGCGACCGCCCGCGGCTCGGATGATGGTGGCAGCAACCACCCGTTGAAGCCGCCGTCGACCGAGATCGGCGGCCCGAGCGAGTCGCCGTCGAGCGTGGCGTGCCACTCGGTGTTGAAGCCCTCGCCGAAGACGACCCAGCATCCTGTCGGACACGGTTCGACCTCGACGTCTCGTGCTCGTGGATCGTTGCGGAGTACCTCGACCCCGATCATCGAATCGGCGGTGGCGGGCGCCGGGAAGCCCGCGTCGGCGAGCACCACCCGATCGATCGAGGCCCGGTGGCTCCGGTCGACGTGCCAGGTCGTGCGAGCCGGCCCGAGGACGATGGGCTCGCATCGCCCGAGCCGTGAACGGCTCGCCCGCGAGCAGCGCGCCTGCCGTGGTGGCGAACGAGAACCCGAGTCGCTGCCGTCGATCATGAGCACCGACCCAGTCCCGACTCCGTCGGCGCAGGTGCTGCGAGCGACGGCGTCGTCCTCGATGCGGACGGCCTCGATTCCGTCGGTGCCGGTGAGTTCGCTGATGGCAGCGGGCGTGTTCGAGGGTCTCCGTACCTGCGGTCGACCGTGGTCACCGGTTCGATGGCGGTGATCGTGATGGTCAGCGGGCCGTCCGCGTCGGCCACGCCCGCCGGGAGGTCGACGACGCTGCGCCCCTGGGCATCGGGCGGCGGGCACGTTTCGACGGCCGCCGGTTCGGTGCCGTCGCGTTCGAACCGGAACACGGTGATCGGCGAGGAGGCTCGGTCGGTTGGTCGATCACCAACGAATCGCCGAGCGATCCCAGCTCGTCGAATCGGAGGGTGGCCCCGACGGCACCATCGAATGGAGTCATCCATGCGGTTGTCGGGTCGCCGTCGACAGCGGCGGCCCGCGCTGTGCTGCGCCACCGGTGACGCGGCCCGACGCGATGGGGGCCGCCGCATCCGAGGCCGACCCGAGGAGTGCTGCGAGGTCGGCATCGCCGGCACGCCGGTCCAGGCGCATCGTTGCGCTGACGTCCATGGTGCGCGGCGAGGGCAGCTCGAATCGTCGGAGCAGGTGTGGCTCGGGGTCCGAACGCCACGGGTCGGTGGGATCGACACGCAAGCGGGTGAAGACCAGCGCAGAGGGGCGGGTCGGTCGACGCGCGAGTCCGTCGATCGCGTCGATGGGCGGCCGGATCCACTCGGTTGTCGGCCCGAGTCCGAGGTCGATCTCGGCGAACCCGACGCCGGCGAGCGCTGCGGCGAGGGGGGTCACCCGGCGCGACGCCGTGATCTCGATGTCGATCGTGCTGGTGTTGTTCGCCGGCGGGATTCGATCTCCTGGCCGCCCTCGAGGACGACTCGTCGAGGGTGACGTCGATCGGCGGTTCGTCGTCGACGGTGATTCGCACGGCCTGATCGATCGACCGCCGCTCGGAACCGGTGCCTGCAGCGAGGCGGAGCGACTCATCGTCGAGTCGGGCGCGGTGATCGTGAGGCGGATGCGTTCGCCCATGGGTCGCCATGATCGCCGACCCGCCACGCAGTAGTGGGGTCGCCGTCGATCGCCCGGACGGCGCGGTCTTCGGGCCGATAGGCGAACGGCTCGCCGTAGCTCGACGCAACAGCCTGCACCGGTCCGTCCTGGATGGCGATCGTCTGGAGTCGGCGTCGTCGTCGAACACGGCGAGTCGCTGGTCGGCCGCGGTCGGGGTGAGGACGTCGGCGTCGGGTCCGCCCGGCTCGGTGTGGCCGCGGGTGTCCTGCGAGCCACGCCAATGGCGCGCCTGGTCGCGATTGGTGTCGGTGACGATCATGTGCCCGGGCATCGGCGAGGGCTGCAGCCAGATCGTGGTGTCGCCGCTCGACCTGAACGAGTTCGTATCCCGACAGCAACCCGGCCTCGGCAGCATCGATGATCCCGTCGCCCGACCCCGACAGCACGACGGATTCGGTCTTGGCCCGGACACTCCACGTCGGATCCTCGATGGGGATCGAGCGCCACCGGCGGTTCGCGTGCCGATCGGGCTCGACGACGCAGCTGGGTCGGTCATGTCGACCTCGGGGTGTTCGACGACGGGTCGCCGAAGCGTTCAGCGGGCGGCGAGCCATCGAGCGGAGGATTGCTGAGCAATTCGTCGAGCAGTTCGGGGCGGGTCGTCCGGAATCGTTCGAAGGCTGCGTCGTTCGACAGCCAGACCGTGTCGGCGCCCAGTAGGCGGCCGACCGGCGCCAGGGCAGCGGGGTCGAGCGTCAGGTCCTGCACCCGGTCGTCGAGGGCGAACAGCAGATCCATCGCGCCGGGCGAACCGAGCGGAAGAGTCGCGTGTGACCACGGCCTTGTCGGTCAGCGCCACGAGCGGATGGTCGGTCGTGTAGCCCCATCGGAACGCTCCGAACTCGGCACCGGGAAGCTGCAGGACCCGTGCGTCGGTCGGTGTGTCCAGGTGGGCGGACGCCTCCTGCCAGGCAGCCGGGGGATCCTGATCGCGGTCGATCGCCGGATCGACGAGCGCACGATTCCAGAGCGCCGGCAGGCTGGCGACGATCATGCGCGGCCGAGCCCGTGCTGCGAGTTCGACGGCGGCGACGCGGCGCCGGGAAGTCGGGACAGGACGACTGCAGCCGAGACCAGTCCGCCGGCTCCGAGCCCGACGCCGAGCAGCAGCACCGGGACCGCCCGTGTGCTGCTTCGCAGCGCCAGCGCAAGGCCCGCCTCGTCGTCGCCGAGCAGCAGCCGCATCAACGGTGACGGGCTGTCGATCGGGTGGACGCCGACAGCGAGCACCATGCCGGTTCCGGCGCACATCGCAGCGAAGCGGCGGTGCGCACGACGTCGCGCCAGCCCCAACGAGGCCGACGATCACGACGAGGTAGCCGACGCGATCGTGCGCAAGCTGACCAGATGGTCGAACGACGCGGTGGTCGTGGCCGCGACGGGTCGCGTTGGTAGAAGGCCAGTAGCCGAGCCCACGCAGCACCTCCGAGCCCGTGGCATTGCGACTGACGTCGGCCAGCGTCTCGGTGAGGCGAGCACCGGGTGCGCCGCTGCGTGCCTGCACGTACAGCATCGCGATCCACCACAGCGACACCGCGAGACAGCGCACCGGTTCGCGCGGCGACGTCCAATGCGGTTCGCCAGCGGATCCGTCGCTGCCAGGCGACATGCACGATCCACAGCACCGGCGCCGGCACGATCATCGCCGAGGGTGGTCGCATTTGCGGAGCCGACCGTGGCGACCACGAGTGCGATCAGTGCCGGGTCGCGCCACTGTGCCAACCGCGAACGGACCCCGCCGTCGGATGGGTCGCCGAGGGTCGCACGAATGTCAGGCCGACGATCCAGCCGAGCCCGGCCCAGGGCAGCAGCAGCACCGACGTGCGCGAGATGTACGCGAGCAGGAACGGTGCGACCTGGTAGACGAGCGCGGCGATGAGGCCCCGCCCCGTGCGAGCCGGGGAGCGCGCTCCACAGCACTCCGGCACCGGCGAGGAACATGATCGTGCCGATCCACAGCCGGTGGGCGACCCAGTCCGGGAATCCGAGCGCGTCGAACACCAGATACCACGGCCCGCTCGGCCACAGATAGGTGATCTGCTGAAATGGCACCCACCCGGCGAACTGGTCCGGCTCGAACGTCGACGCGGCGCGTCCGACAGCCCGACGGGATCGAGGTACAGGTACAGCTTTGTGTCGGCCGGCATGCGGCCGGGCGAACTGGCCAGCGCGGGGAGGTAGGCGAGCAGCGCCAGCAGCAGCGACGGCCAGGGCGGTGGTATGGCGGCGCGGCCGTGCCGAGGCTCACGCCACCGCACCCGTCATGGGATCACGCCGAACACCGCATACAGCCCGGTGAGCGCAGCCAGGCCTGCACCGCACGACACCAGCGTCAGGTCCCATCCGGCGAACTCCCAGCTCGCACGGTGATGGTCGTCGTCCGGCTCGGGTTCCGGCCACCACGCTGCGACGGCGATGAAGAACGGGAAACGCCGTGAACAGGAAACGGGGGCGTGCCGTCACGGTCTCGGGAATGAGCATCAGTGCCACGACGACGGCGCAGAAGGCGACGAGCACCGCGGGCAGCCGGACCTTCCAGGCGCAGTACCCCATGGCAAGAAAGGTCAACACGGTGAGCGCGGTGAGCGCGTTGGTCGGCGACGACAAGGGACTGGTGAGGAACTCGAAACTGTTGGTCACCGCCGTGGCACCGAAGCTGGTCCTTCCGCCCAGGCCTCGCGTTGCACGCGGAACCAGACCAGCGTCTCACCAGCAGTCCATCCGACATACCACTGGAAGCCCACGAATCCGATCGGAGCAAGCAGCACCGCGACCAGCGAAACCCAGTCGCGTGTTCGTCGGATCGCAAGAAAGCTCGCCACGAGGCACGACGCAACGATGGCGACGCCGTTCGGCTCGTCGCCGTGGCAAGCGCGGCGGCCAGTCCGGCGAGCAGCCACCGCTCGTCGAGCAGCAGGATCAGACAGGCGGCGGCAAGCACGATCAACAGTGCCTCGCTGTAGGCGAACGACAGGATGACGCTGCCGGGAAACACCGCATACAACGTCATCGTCCGGCCGCCACGTTTACGCCGTAGATCCGACGGGCCAGAACTCCGACGAGGACCACCGAGATCGCTCCGAGCACGAAGTTGAGCAACAGCGCGGCAAGGTGTCGCCACCCGGCAGCACGACGTCGAGCGCTCCCGCGGCCACGGGTACAACGGGAAGAACGCTGCCGCGCTTCGAGCTGTTCGTAGGTGATGTTCGGCGGACGTCGACGGGTACCCGCCGCGTATCGATCTCGAGGTACCACTTGCCGTCCCACGACGTGAGGACCCCACCGATCACCGAGGCGGCGCTCGGCTCGGGTTCGACGTCGGCTCGTGCATCGACCGCCATTTGGGCGGCACGGACGGCGGTCCCCGCGATGACGCAGAGGCGTGACACCACGTAGACCGCAAGACCCACAGCGAGTGCTCGACGCCATGACGGCTCGGCTCCCGGGGGTGCGCTGATCTCGCTGTCGTTCGAGAGCGGATCGTGGGAAGTGTCGGTCATGTGCGTGTGGGAAAACGCCCGGAACTGGGGCTTCGCAGACGCTAGCAGTGTGTCGCTGAGCGACCCGCGCACCGGTACAGTCACGGTGCATGCCGGTCCACCTGCCTGACACGGTCGAGTCGGCCGTCGCCGGTCTCGGCGAGCACCCTGAGTCGAGCGTCCTGGCCGGGGGCACCGACCTGATGGTCGAGGTCAACGAGGGCCATCGCCGCCCGGACGGAAACGTGGTCGTCGTGAATCGAATCCCCGAACTTCGTTCGTGGCAGCGCAGGCGTCGGTCACGATCGGTGCAGCGGTCACTTATCGCGAGATCGAGAACGGACCGCTCGCCCTGATCGTGCCGGCGCTCGCAGAAGCGTCCCGCACGGTCGGTTCACCCCAGATACGCAACGCCGGCACTCTCGGCGGCAATCTAGGCGCCTAAAAGCCGGCGGGTGACGGG